>CAIRCP010000067.1 GCA_903877095.1 uncultured Actinomycetes bacterium
CCCGCCGCGCCGCCGCCCGAACTACTCGCCGCCGAGCGACCGCCCGACCCCGCGCCGGCCGCTGCCCCCGCCCCGACAGCAGACGCCGCAGCCCCGGCAGCCGAACTTCCGGCACCCGTGACCCCCGCGTCGGCGCCCGACGAGAAGACCCCCTGCGAGATCGCCGCCGACGCGCTTCCGAAAGTCGGTGAGTGAGCCTCAGGGCAGCAGCTGCAGCAGCCGTTCGACGAAGTCGACGTACTCGCGCGGGTCCGCGGTGACCGGCGTCGCCAGCACCGTGGTGACCCCCGCCTCGGCGAACGCGGCGATCCGTTCCTCGACGTAGCCCCGCGGGCCGATCAGCGACACGTTGCACACCAGTTCGTCGGGCACCGCGGCGATCGCCTCGGCTTTGCGGCCGGACAGGTACAACTCCTGAATCCGGTCTGCGGCGTCGCCGAATCCGTACCGGGAGGCGACGTTGTGGTAGAAGTTGCGGCCTTTGGCGCCCATGCCGCCGATGTAAAGGGCCAGTTGCGGTTTGGCCCACTGCAGGCGGTCGTCGACATCGTCGCCGATCGCCAGCGACACCCCTGCCATGACGTCGAGATCGCCAAGTGCACTGTCGCGCTTGGCTTTTCCGGCCCGCAACGCGTCGCCCCAGACCTCGTCGGCCCGCTCCGGATAGAAGAACACCGGTTGCCAGCCGTTCGCGATCTCCGCGGTCAACTGCACGTTCTGGGGGCCGAGTGCGGCGATGCTGATCGGGATGTTTTCCCGCACCGGCTGATTGATGATCTTCAGCGCCTTGCCCAGCCCCGTCCCGCGGCCGGCCGGCAGCGGGATTTGGTAGTGCTTGCCCTGGTGCGACACACGTTCCCGGCGCCACACCTGGCGGCAGATCTCGACGACCTCGCGGGTGCGGCCCAGCGGCGCGTCGAACGGCACACCGTGGAAGCCCTCCATCACCTGCGGGCCGGAGGTTCCGATACCCAGCATGAAGCGGCCGTCGGAGACGTAGTCCAGGCCGGCCGCCGTCATCGCGAGCAGAGTGGGCGTGCGGGTGTAGAGCGGAATGACACCGGAGCCGAGTTCGATCGTCGACGTCTTGGCCGCCAGGTAGCCCAGTTGGCTGACCGCGTCGAACGAGTAGGCCTCGGGAACCAGAACGATGCCGACTCCCTGCTTCTCCAACTCGACGACCTGCTCGACGGTCTCGCGGAAGCCGCCCGCGTAGGACAGGAAGATCCCGGTGCGCATGGGAGCGAACGCTACCGCCCTAACGGAATAGCGCGACGATGCGGTCTTCGGCCGTCACCGGCGCAGCGTCCGGGTCGGGTGGCACGGTGTTGGGCAGCTTCGCCTCGGGGTCGGCGAATTCCGCATAAGTCTGGTCGCCGGTCAGGTGGAACAGCAGGAATCCGGTAAGCAGCGCGCGGACCGCCTTCTGGGTGTGGTCGCTGGACCCGGGGAAGCCCAGCAGTCCGGTGAGGCGGCGCTTCTCGGCAAGCCCTCCGGCTCGGGCCTTCTTCACCACCCGGAGCACCGCGCCGTCCCAGGCCTCGGCCACGTCCAGCGCGTCGGTCCGCAACGAGGTGGCGTCGTCGGGGGTGGCCAGCACCAGACCCGGCACCTCCAGTTGGGCGGCCGCTGCCTCCGCGGACGGCTTGGTGACCGCCGGGAAGATTGCCGCCACGGCCTTCGGTTGCGTGGCCGTTGCGGCCAGCACCGCCGCGGAAGCTCCGAATCCGTGCCCGGCCAGGGCGAGGCTCTCCGGGGCCACACTGATCTCGCCCGGGCCCAGGCGCACCCCGGAGATGACGTCCAGGGTGCTGCTCAGGTCGTGCGCCAGGGTCAGCACCGAGGGCACCAACCCGCGCTGGGTGTCCGGGGCTGCGGCGACGATGCCCCAACTCGCCAGGTGTTCGAGGGTGCCGCCGTAGTTGTCGGTGTCGGTGAGCCAGTCGTGGCCGAACGCCACCCCGGGCAGGTGGAAGCCGGACGCTGGGGTGTAGACGACGCCAGGGATGCTGGCAAAGGCCAGGTCACCACGCAGCACCCGGTGCGGTCCACGGCGGGTCAGCCGGGCGAACGGCGATGGTTTGCGGGCCATGCAACGACCGTAGCCGAATGGGGGGTCGGCGCGCCTCGACTAGGCTGGTAGACCATGTGCGGAATCGTCGCGTATGTGGGCCATCGCCCCGCCCGCGATGTCGTCGTCGACGCCCTGCGTCGGATGGAGTACCGCGGCTACGACTCGTCGGGCGTGGCACTGCTCGACGGGGCGGGCGGGCTGGTGGTGCGCCGCCGCGCCGGCCGGCTGGCCAACCTCGAAGCCGGGCTGGCCGAGGCCGATCCGTCCGAGCTCGTCGGAGCCACCGGCATCGGCCACACCCGCTGGGCCACCCACGGCCGTCCGACCGACCGCAACGCCCACCCGCACCGGGACGCCGCCGGCGAGTTCGCCGTCGTGCACAACGGGATCATCGAGAACTTCGCCGCACTGCGCGCCGAACTCGAGGCCGCCGGGGTGGAGTTCGCCAGCGATACCGACACCGAGGTGGCCGTGCATCTGGTGGCCCGCGCCTACCGGGAGGGTGAGACGGCGGGTGACTTCGTCGGCTCGGCGCTGGCGGTGGTGCGCCGTCTCGAAGGCCACTTCACCCTCGTCTTCGCCCATGCCGCTGACCCGGGGACCATCGTCGCGGCCCGCCGCTCCACCCCACTAGTGGTCGGTATCGGCGACGGCGAGATGTTCCTGGGCTCCGACGTGGCGGCGTTCATCGAATACACCCGTGACGCCGTCGAACTCGGGCAGGACCAGGCTGTGGTGATCACCGCCGACGACTACCGGATCATGGATTTCGACGGCAATGACGACGCCGCGAACGCTCGTCCCTTCCACATCGACTGGGATCTGTCGGCCGCCGAGAAAGGCGGCTACGAGTACTTCATGCTCAAGGAGATCGCAGAGCAGCCGACCGCGGTGTCCGACACTCTGCTCGGGCATTTCGCCGACGGTCGCATCGTGCTCGACGAGCAGCGTCTTTCCGATCAGGAACTGCGTGAGATCGACAAGGTCTTCATCGTCGCCTGCGGCACCGCCTTCCACTCCGGGATGCTGGCCAAGTACGCCATCGAGCACTGGACGCGTATTCCGGTGGAAGTCGAGGTGGCCAGTGAATTCAGGTATCGCGACCCGGTTCTGGACCGCGGCACCCTGGTGATCGCCATCTCCCAGTCCGGGGAGACCGCCGACACCCTGGAAGCGGTGCGGCACGCCAAGACCCAGAAGGCCAAGGTGCTGGCGATCTGCAACACCAACGGCAGCCAGATCCCGCGCGAGGCCGACGCTGTGCTGTACACCCGGGCTGGACCGGAGATCGGGGTGGCGGCGACCAAGACGTTCCTGGCTCAGGTGACGGCGAACTACCTCGTCGGTCTGGCGCTGGCGCAGGCGCGGGGCACGAAATACCCCGACGAGGTGCGGCGCGAGTACCAGGAACTGGAGTCGATGCCCGGGCTGATCGAGCAGGTGATCAATAACGGCGATGTCGTCAGAGGACTGGGGGAGCGGTTCGCCCATTCCTCGGCGGTGCTGTTCCTGGGCCGTCATGTCGGCTTCCCGGTCGCGCTGGAGGGTGCGCTGAAGCTCAAAGAGCTGGCCTACATGCACGCTGAGGGGTTCGCCGCCGGTGAACTCAAGCACGGGCCGATCGCGCTCATCGAGGAAGGCCTGCCGGTCATCGTCGTGATGCCCTCGCCGAAGAACGCGGCGATGCTGCATTCCAAGCTGCTCTCCAACATCCGCGAGATCCAGGCCCGCGGCGCGGTCACCATCGTCATCGCCGAGGAGGGCGATGAGACGGTCCGCCCCTACGCCGACCACATCATCGAGATCCCGGCTGTCTCAACACTTTTCCAGCCGTTGCTCTCCACGGTGCCGCTGCAGGTGTTCGCCGCCGCGGTGGCCCGAGCGCGGGGCTACGACGTCGACAAGCCGCGCAATCTCGCCAAGTCCGTCACAGTGGAGTAGACCCAGCCGCTAGATGAAGCACTACTACACCGCCGAGCAGATCCGGGCCGCCGAAGCGCCACTGCTGGCCGGCTTGCCCGACGGGGTTCTGATGCGCCGCGCCGCTCACGGACTCGCGCGGGCGATCGCCGCCGAACTGCACGAGCGCACCGGTGCGGTGGCCGGGCGCCGGGTGTGCGCGGTCGTCGGCTCGGGCAACAACGGCGGTGATGCCCTGTGGGCGGCCACCTTCCTGCGCCGCCGTGGCGCCGCTGCCGGTGCGATCCTGCTCAACCCCGGCCACGCCCACGCCGGTGCGCTCGCCGCCTTCCGTGCCGCCGGTGGACGTATCGTCGAAAAGATCACTGCCGCAACGGATCTGGTGATCGACGGTGTCGTCGGAATCTCGGCCAGTGGCCCGCTGAGGCCCGCCGCCGCGGAGGTGTTCGCTGCCGTGGAGTCCGCCGGCATCCCGGTGGTATCCGTCGACGTCCCCAGCGGAGTCGACGTGCATACCGGGGCCGTCACCGGGCCTGCCGTGCATGCGGCCCTCACCGTGACCTTCGGCGGACTCAAACCCGTGCACGCACTGGCCGACTGCGGCCGCGTCGAACTCGTCGACATCGGCCTGGATCTGCCCGGAACCGACCTGTTCGGCATGGAGGCCGCCGACGTGACGGCACTCTGGCCGCGACCCGGCCCGCGCGACGACAAGTACACCCAGGGCGTCGTCGGCGTGGCAGCAGGCTCCGCGGCCTATCCCGGCGCGGCGATCTTGTGTAGCGGTGCGGCGGTCGCCGCCACATCGGGCATGGTCCGATACGCGGGAGCGGCTGCGGCAGAAGTAGTTTCGCACTGGCCGGAAGTGGTGGCCGCGCCCGGTGTCGAAGAAGTCGGCCGGGTGCAGGCCTGGGTGGTCGGCCCGGGCCTCGGCACCGACGACGCGGCGCTCACGAGACTGACCGCGATCCTGGGCACCAAGCTGCCCGTGATCGTCGATGCCGATGCGCTGACTGTCCTGGCCGCGCATCCCCACCTGGTCACCCAGCGCGACGCTCCCACCGTGCTCACCCCACACGGCGGTGAGTACGCGCGGTTCGGCTTCGGAGCTGTCGGTGCGGACCGGGTCGCCGCTGCCCGCCTGCTCGCCGATGCTCTGAACGTCACCGTGTTGCTCAAGGGAAACGTCACCGTCATCGCCGAGCCGGCGGGCCGGAGCGGAGCGACTCGCCGCACCTATCTCAACCCGGCCGGCGGGTCGTGGGCCGCTACCGCAGGCTCGGGCGACGTGCTCTCGGGGATCATCGGCGCGCTGCTGGCCTCGGGTCTTGACCCCGGCGAGGCTGCCGCTGCCGCCGCGTTCGTCCATGCCCGCGCCGCCAACGCATCGGCCGCGGACCCCGGGCCGGCGCCGGTGCCGACGTCCGCCTCCCGGATCCTGGCCCACATCCGTCCCGCGCTTGCCGAGCTGTAGCGAACAGTCAACGAGGAGAATCCATGCCGCACGTCAAGTACCGGTCACCGTCGATTGCCCCCGCCTACACCGGCCGGCTGTCGACCGATCCGATCCCGTCGTTGCGACTTCCCGACGAAGCCATGGAACCGGCCGCGGCCTACCGGTTCATCCACGACGAACTGATGCTCGACGGCAGTTCCCGGCTCAACCTGGCGACGTTCGTGACTACCTGGATGGACCCCGAGGCCGAGAAGCTGATGGCCGAGACGTTCGACAAGAACATGATCGACAAGGACGAGTACCCGGCCACCGCGGCCATCGAATCCCGTTGTGTGGCAATGGTCGCCGATCTCTTCCATGCCGAGAACCTGCGCGACGACGACGCCTCCAGCGCCATCGGCGCGTCGACCGTCGGATCGTCGGAGGCGGTGATGCTGGCCGGCCTGGCGCTGAAGTGGCGCTGGAAGCAGCGCGTGGCCCAGGCCAATCACGACAAGGCCAGTCACGACAAGGCCAATCACGACAGGGCCGATACCGACAGCCCGGACGCGTGGAAGTCCCGCAGGCCGAATCTGGTGATGGGCTCCAACGTCCAGGTGGTGTGGGAGAAATTCTGCCGATACTTCGAAATCGAACCGAAGTATCTGCCGATGGCTGACGACCGCTACGTCATCACCCCGCAACAGGTGGTCGACGCGGTCGACGAGGACACCATCGGGGTGGTGGGCATCCTGGGCACCACCTACACCGGAGAGTTGGAGCCGATCGCCGAGATCTGCGCCGCACTGGACAAGCTCAAGAAGAAGACGGGCCTCGATATCCCGGTCCATGTGGACGCCGCCAGTGGCGGCTTCGTGGTGCCGTTCCTGAACCCCGACCTGAAGTGGGACTTCCGGCTGCCCCGGGTGGTCTCGATCAACGTCAGCGGGCACAAGTACGGGCTGACCTATCCCGGCATGGGTTTCGTGGTGTGGCGCAGCGCCGAGCACCTGCCCGAGGATCTGATCTTCAAGGTCAACTACCTGGGCGGCGATATGCCCACCTTCACGCTGAACTTCTCCCGCCCGGGCAATCAGGTCATCGGCCAGTACTACAACTTCCTGCGACTCGGTCGGGCCGGCTACACCCACGTGATGCGCACCCTGTCGACCACCGCGCGCTGGTTCTCCGACCAGTTGAAGAATTCCCACCACTTCGACGTCATCTCCGACGGGTCGAAGATTCCGGTGATCGCGTTCAAACTGTCCGGAGGCTCGACCCATGGGGCCGGAAACGGCCCGTCCCATGGGGCCGGAAACGGCTCGTCCCATGGGGCCGGAAACGGCCGTGGCTACACCGAGTACGACGTGTCCGCCGGCCTGCGCTCCTACGGCTGGCAGGTGCCGGCCTACACCATGCCGCCCGGCGCGGAGAACATCTCGGTGCTGCGGGTGGTCGTCCGGGAGGGATTCTCCGCCGACCTGGCCCGGTCGTTGTGGGAGGACCTGCATGCGGTGCTCAACCACCTCGATGCCATCAGGCCGGCGGGTCACTACACGCAGGAGCATTTCGCGCACTGACTTCTCAACCCTCGTGGCCCGCGCGGGGGCCTGTTCTGGGACAATCGACAGCGGTGACATGACCATGCAGACCACGCCGTTGACTCCTTCGACGCCACCGGCCGCCGCGGCCGTCAACGGCGATGTCGTCGTCGACCTCGATGCGATCGCGCACAACGTGCGCGTTCTGTGCGAGCACGCCGGTCCGGCCCAGGTGATGGCGGTGGTTAAGGCCGACGCCTATGGTCACGGCGCCCCCGAGGTGAGCCGGGCGGCGCTGGCGGCCGGCGCCGCCGAACTGGGTGTGGCCACCATCGGAGAGGCCCTGGAACTGCGTCGTGCCGGTATCACCGCGCCGGTGCTGGCCTGGTTGCATCCGCCGGGCACTGACTTCGTCCCCGCCCTGACGGCCGACGTCGGGGTCGGCGTGTCGTCGGTGCGTCAGGTCGCCGATCTGCTCGACGCCGTCGAGCGCACCGGACACACCGCGGTGGTCACCATCAAGGTCGATACCGGACTGAATCGCAACGGTGTCAGCGCACAGGACTTTGGGGCAGTCCTCGATGCCTTGGCCCGCGCCGCCGCCGCCGACGCCGTGCGGGTGCGCGGCATCATGTCGCACCTGGCCAGCGGCGACGAACCCGCCGACCCGATCAATGACCTTCAGGCCCAACGTTTTTCGGCGATGCTCGACCAGGCGCGCAGCCGCGGGGTCGATTTCGAGGTGGCGCACCTGTCGAACTCGCCGTCGGCGATGACGCGGCCGGACCTCGGATTCGACATGGTCCGGCCGGGAGTGGCCGTCTACGGGCTAAGTCCAATCCCGGAACGCGGGGCCATGGGACTGCGCCCGGCGATGACGCTGCGCAGCCCGGTGGCCATGGTCAAGCAGCTCACGGCGGGGGAGGGCGTGTCCTACGGGCACGCCTGGATCGCTGAGGGCGACACCACGGTGGCGCTGATTCCCCTCGGCTACGCCGACGGTGTATTCCGCGCGCTGGGCGGGCGCATCGATGTGCTCATCAACGGCCGCCTGCGCCGCAGCGTCGGACGGATGTGCATGGACCAGTTCGTCGTAGATCTGGGGTCCGACGTCGACGTCTCCGAGGGCGATGAGGCCATCCTGTTCGGGCCGGGCATGGACGGCGAACCCACCGCGCAGGATTGGGCCGAGTTGCTCGGCACCATCAATTACGAGATCGTCACCAGTCCCCGCGGACGGGTACGGCGCGTCTACACCGGAGGCGTCGATGGCAGCCGATAAATCCAGGGGCCGGCTCCGGTTGGGTCGCCGCCGCACGCAGGATGCGATCGCGGCTTTGGGGTCCGGGGATTCCGCGAGTGGTGCTGCCAAGAAGGCCGGCCTGATGGCGGGCGTGGCCGGCCTCGGCGCGGTCGGCACGGCGGCGGGCCGATCAGCGGCGAAGTCGCTGCGGCATCGCAAGGAACTGCGCGACGCCTACGAGGGCGAGGACTTCAAGCTCCTCGACGCCGACCGCGGCTGCGTGGTGACCACCGCCGACGGGGTACCTCTGATCGTCCGCGAGGTCGGTCCGGTGACGGCGCCGCTGACCGTCGTGTTCGCGCACGGTTTCTGCCAGCGCATGGGCGCCTTCCACTTCCAGCGGGCCGCCCTCGCGCAGCGCTGGGGCGATCAGGTCCGGATGGTCTTCTACGACCAGCGCGGCCACGGTCAGTCCGGCGAGGCGCCGATCGAGTCCTACACCGTCGAGCAGCTGGGACAGGATCTGGAGACCATCCTGGCGGTGATGGTGCCGCGTGGGCCGGTGGTTCTGGTTGGTCACTCGATGGGCGGGATGACGGTGCTGTCCCACGCCCGGCAGTTCCCGGCCAATTACGGCCGCCGGATCGTCGGAGCCGCGATCATCTCCTCAGCCGCGCAGGGGGTTTCGCGTTCGCCCCTCGGCGAGTTCCTGCAGAACCCGGCGCTGGAGGCGGTCCGCTTCGCCGCCCGGTACTCGCCGAAACTGGTGCACCGCACCCGCGGAGCGACCCGGTCGATGCTGCGGCCGATCCTCAACTCCGCATCGTTCGGCGACCACAACGTCAGCCCGAGTCTGGCCTCGTTCAACGAGAACATGATTCACGGCACCCAGGTCGCCACCCTGGTGGAATTCCTCCATGCGCTCGAGGTTCACGACGAGACCGCGGCGCTGCCGGTGCTGGCCCGTATTCCCACCCTGATCGCCTGCGGCGACCGGGATCTGCTCACTCCGGTTCGCAACTCTGAAGAGATGGCGGCGGCTCTTCCGGACTCACTGCTGGTGATCGTGCCCGGTGCGGCGCACCTGGTGCAGATGGAGCGACCCGAAGTGATCAATGAAGCCCTGGTGCGACTGGTGGAACAGGCGACCCCGTCGCGGCTGGTCGCCTTCGCCCGGCGGTTGCGAGACCGGATTGACTGACCTCCGGGGTGTCGACAGTCGCAGCGGCACAGTGGCTCTGGCGACGATCGAGGAGACCCACGCGTTCGGTGCGGATCTCGGCCGGCAGTTGCGCGCCGGTGACGTGGTCGTGCTGTCCGGTCCGCTGGGTGCCGGAAAAACCGCGTTGGCCAAGGGGATTGCGGCCGGTATGGACGTCGAGGGGCCGATCACCTCACCCACCTTCGTCCTGGCCCGGGTGCACCGCGCCAAACACCCCGGAAAGCCGGCGATGGTGCATGTCGACGTCTACCGTCTGCTCGACCATGCCGGTGTGGACCTGATGGCCGAACTCGATTCGCTCGACATCGACACCGATCTCGACGATTCGGTCGCTGTGGTGGAATGGGGCGAAGGACTGGCGGAGCGACTGTCCGATCGGCACCTCTCGGTGACGCTGAACCGTCAGCCCGACAGTGAAACCCGCACGGTGACATGGCAGTGGAGCATGCAGTGAGCCGGGTCGTGCTTGCGATCGACACCTCGACACCGGCGGTGATCGTCGGCGTTCTGCGCCGCCACGACGACGGCCGAATCGAAACGCTGGCCGAGCAGGTCGCCGTCGACGCCCACGCGCACGCCGAACTGCTGACGCCCACGGTCCTCGCCGTCGCCGCGGCGGCCGGTCTCACGCTCGCTGCGGTAGATGCCGTGGTGGTCGGTTGCGGCCCAGGGCCTTTCACCGGCTTAAGGGTCGGGATGGCCACCGCGGCGGCGTTCGGTCACGCCCTCGGGGTCCCCGTCCACGGCGTGTGCACGCTGGACGGCGTCGGTAACCAGACCCGCGGCGAGGTGCTCGTCGTCACCGACGCCCGGCGTCGCGAGGTGTACTGGGCCCGTTACCGCGACGGCGTCCGCGTCGACGGCCCCGGGGTGGCCTCCGCATCCGACGTGCCCGCCGGCGACGCCGAATGGGTGTCCGGTTCCCCGGCGCACTGCGGCCTGTTCGACCTTCCGCGCATCGGGCCGGATCGTCCCGTGCCGGCCGGACTGCTTGCGGCGGTGGATGATTGGGACAGTGAACCCGCTGCGCTGGTGCCGCTCTATCTGCGCCGTCCGGACGCCAAGACGCTAGCCGAACGGGGGCTGGCGCGGTGACCTCCCCTGATGATCGGAGACCCGGCGTGGTCTACGACGATCTGGCCCGGCGTGACGCCGCCCGCTGCGCGCACTTGGAAGCGCTGCTGTTCGAGGGCGACGACCCGTGGCCGGAGGTGGCCTTCGTGCGGGAACTCGCGGTCCCGCACAACCGCTATGTGGCGGCCCGGGTGGATGGCACGCTGGTGGGCTACGCCGGCATTGCGCGGCTGGGCCGGACAGCGCCGTTCGAGTTCGATATCCACACCGTCGGGGTCGATCCGGCCTACCAGCGGCACGGTATCGGCCGCGGGATGATGAGCCGACTGCTCGAGTTCGCCGGGGACGCCGCAACGGTGTTCCTGGAGGTGCGCACCGACAACGAACCCGCACTCGGGCTGTACCGCAGTCTGGGGTTCGTCAACGTCGGGCTACGCAAACGCTACTACCGGATCAGCGGCGCCGACGCCTACACGATGCGACGGGATCCCCTGTGATCAATCAGCGAGTCAGGACTGTCCTGGCGATCGAAACCTCCTGTGACGAAACGGGAGTCGGGATAGCCGCACTACTGCCCGACGGCACCGTGACGTTGCTGGCCGACGAAGTGGCCTCCAGCGTCGATGAACATGCCCGCTTCGGCGGCGTCGTGCCCGAGGTGGCCTCGCGGGCGCACCTTGAAGCGCTCGGCCCGACCATGAGTCGGGCTCTCGCGACCGCCGGAGTCGAGCGGCCCGACGTGGTGGCGGCCACCATCGGTCCGGGCCTGGCCGGGGCGCTGATGGTGGGAGTGGCCGCCGCCAAGGCCTACGCCGCCGCGTGGGATGCGCCGTTCTACGCCGTCAACCACCTCGGCGGGCACCTCGCGGCCGATGTGTACGACCACGGGCCGCTGCCGGAGTCGGTGGGCCTGCTGGTTTCCGGCGGCCACACTCACCTGTTGCATGTGCGATCGCTGGGCGAACCGATCATCGAACTCGGCAGCACCGTCGACGACGCCGCCGGGGAGGCCTACGACAAGGTCGCCCGCCTGCTGGGCCTGGGCTACCCCGGTGGCAGGGTGCTCGACGATCTGGCCCGCACCGGGAGCCGTGAGGCCGTGGTGTTCCCGCGTGGCATGACCGGTCCGCGCGACGACCCGTATGCGTTCAGCTTCTCCGGGCTCAAGACCGCGGTGGCGCGCTACGTCGAAGCCCACCCGGACGCAGACCCGGCCGATGTCGCCGCCGGTTTTCAGGAGTCGGTCGCCGACGTGCTGACGGTCAAGGCCGTGCGCGCGGCGACCGACCTCGGGGTGTCGACGCTGTTGATCGCCGGCGGCGTTGCCGCGAACTCGCGGTTGCGTGAACTCGCCGAAGAACGTTGCGCCGCAGCAGGACTGACGTTGCGTATCCCGCGGCCGCGGTTGTGTACGGACAATGGCGCGATGATCGCATCGTTCGCCGCGCACCTGCTGGCGGCCGGCGCGGCGCCGTCCCGGCTCGCGGTGGCCAGCGATCCCGGCCTGCCGGTGGTGTGCGGGCAGGTCGCATGAGCGCCCGTTCGAAGATCACCGAGTTGATCTACCGCTACGCCGAGTTGCTCGACGCCGGGGATTTCGAGGGTGTCGGCGAACTGTTGGCCCGGGCGTCCTTCGGCGGACCGGAAACCCCGGCGGTGACCGGCGCGCAGAACATCGCGGCGTTGTTCGCCGCCGCCACCCGCCGCTTCCCGGAGGCGGGCCGCGGCCGCCACCGCGCCGATCCGGGCACGCCGAAGACGCGCCATCTCGTGCTGAACCCGATCGTCGAGGTTGACGGCGACACCGCCACCTCGCGGTCGACGTTCTGCGTGATGCAGGCCACCGACCGGATAGCGCTGGCGCCGATCGTCGTCGGCCGCTACTACGACAGCTTCGCCCGCGACGGGAACGGCTGGTATTTCACCGAACGGATCGCCGATGTCGAGATGGTGGGCGACGTGTCGGATCACCTGCTCATCGATCCGCTCCCCTTCGACTCCGGCGACCCCTGACTTCGCCGTAGGCGAATCCGCACGGCCCGGTCTTGAGTGCTAGCACTCTCCGGTATAGAGTGCTAGGTGGCAGGCGGCCAACCCTGCGTCGGCACCCGCGACGACGGCGCGAGGGCACGGGCGAATGCCACAACCTGGTGAACCCGGTCCGGGGAAACACCCCGGTCCACAAGAACATCGAATAGTGGAGGACCACGTGGCGAGCGTGAACATCAGGCCCCTCGAGGACAAGATCCTCGTTCAGGCCAACGAGGCCGAGACGACGACTGCGTCGGGTCTGGTCATCCCGGACACCGCCAAGGAAAAGCCGCAGGAAGGCACTGTCGTCGCCGTCGGCCCCGGCCGGTGGGACGAGGACGGCGAGAAGCGGATCCCGCTCGACGTCGCCGAGGGCGACACCGTCATCTACAGCAAGTACGGCGGCACCGAGATCAAGTACGGCGGCGAGGAATACCTCATCCTGTCGGCACGTGACGTGCTGGCGGTCGTCAACAAGTAATACATGTGCACCGCCCCGGAAATCCCCGTATCGACCTCGGGTGATTTCCGGGGCGGAACACATTGCGGGGCAAAGACTTCTGAGCAGGACTTGAATCCTAGGCAGGACAACTTATGAGCAAGCAGATCGAATACAACGAGACCGCCCGCCGGGCGATGGAGGCCGGCGTCGACAAGCTGGCCGACGCCGTGCGCGTCACCCTCGGCCCACGCGGCCGGCACGTGGTGCTCGCCAAGGCATTCGGTGGACCGACCGTCACCAACGACGGCGTGACCATCGCCCGCGAGATCGATCTCGAGGATCCGTTCGAGAACCTCGGCGCCCAGTTGGTGAAGTCGGTGGCCACCAAGACCAACGACGTCGCCGGTGACGGCACTACCACCGCCACCGTGCTGGCACAGGCGTTGATCCGCAACGGTCTGCGCAACGTCGCCGCCGGGGCCAACCCGATTGCGCTCGGTTCGGGCTTGGCCAAGGCCGCCGACGCGGTGTCTCAGGCCCTGCTCGACGCGGCCACTCCGGTGTCCGGCAGGGACGACATCGCCAAGGTCGCTGCGGTGTCGTGCCGTGACGAGGAAATCGGCGAGATGGTCGGCGAGGGCATGACCAAGGTCGGTGCCGACGGTGTGGTGACCATCGAGGAGTCCTCCACGATGGAGACCGAGTTGGAGATCACCGAGGGCGTCGGCTTCGACAAGGGCTTCATCTCGGCGTACTTCATCACCGACTTCGACCTGCAGGACGCGATTCTCGAAGACGCCCTGGTGCTGCTGCACCGGGACAAGATCACCTCGCTGCCCGACCTGCTGCCGCTGCTCGAGAAGGTCGCTGAGAGCGGAAAGCCGCTGCTGATCGTCGCCGAGGACGTCGAGGGCGAGGCGCTGTCCACGTTGGTGGTCAACGCAATTCGCAAGACGCTCAAGGCCGTTGCGGTCAAGGCGCCGTTCTTCGGGGATCGCCGCAAGGCGTTCCTGGAGGACCTGGCCATCGTGACCGGCGGTCAGGTGGTCAACCCCGACGTGGGCCTGCTGCTGCGCGAGGTCGGCCTGGAGGTGCTGGGTTCGGCGCGTCGCGTGGTGGTCAGCAAGGACTCCACGGTGATCGTCGACGGCGGCGGCACCCACGAGGCCATCGCCGACCGCGTCAAGCAGCTCAAGAGCGAGATCGAGGCCAGCGATTCGGACTGGGATCGCGAGAAGCTGCAGGAGCGGGTGGCCAAACTCGCCGGCGGCGTCGCCGTCATCAAGGTCGGAGCGGCCACCGACACCGCGCTCAAGGAGCGCAAGCACCGGGTCGAGGACGCGGTCAACGCGGCCAAGGCCGCGGTCGAAGAGGGCATCGTGCCCGGTGGCGGCAGTGCGCTGGTGCAGGCCCGTGCCGTGCTGAAGCCGTTGCGCGACAGCCTTTCCGGTGATGAAGCCCTCGGTGTGGACGTCTTCGCCGATGCGCTCTCGGCGCCGCTGTACTGGATCGCCGCCAACGCCGGCCTGGACGGCTCGGTCGTCGTCCACAAGGTCTCCGAACTGCCGGCCGGGCAGGGCTTCAATGCCGCTACCTTGACCTACGGCGACCTGGTGGCCGACGGGATCATCGACCCGGTCAAGGTGACCCGGTCGGCGGTTCTCAACGCCGCCTCGGTGGCCCGCATGGTGCTGACGACCGAGACCGCGATTGTGGACAAGCCCGTCGGGAAGGACGATGGCGGCCACGGTCATCACGGCCACGCTCACTGACAACACCGGCCAAAGGGGCGCGCTGCCTGGGGCAGTGCGCCCCTTTGGCTGTCGGTGGCGGGTGGCTGTCGGAGACCCGCTGACGTGGATGCGAGGGCACCCGGGCTTGGGTATTCGTCGCAACCGAACGACAACGGTGATGACGGGTTCGTCAATTCGGGCTGCCCGAAGCGCTTCGCTGTGTTTAGCCGGGGTTGTTGGTAGCGGCTGTGTGAGGAAGTGGTAGCGCGGGCGCGGGGATCTGGTAGCGGTCCCCGCGCCTGCGCTGTGGTCAGGTGGTGTCCTGCTGATGGCCGTGTCGGCGCATGTTGGGGCCGTC
>CAIRCP010000068.1 GCA_903877095.1 uncultured Actinomycetes bacterium
CTGCAGCTTGTTGGTTACCTGCCGTCTCGCGGCCATATCGATCTTGCCCTCCACGCTGGGCAAGCCTTCCGGGTAACGCGCTCAAAGTAGGTGAGGCACCGCTACCGGCTACGCGCTCAGAGTGGGTGAGGCACGCCGAAATCTCCTTGACAAGTACCCGTGGTGATTATGATGGTGAACAGACGTTCACTCATAACAAGTCCGCTGACGGTAACCCACGGGGCCGGTCGCGGCGGAGAGATCAACTTCCATGACCGAGATGAATTACCTCGAACTGCACGGCGAACGGGTGGCCTACCTCGACGAGGGCAGCGGTGAGGCGATCGTGCTCCTGCACGGTATCGCCGGCAGTTCGCAGACCTGGCGTGCGCTGATCCGTCCGCTGTCGCGCAGGTACCGGGTGATCGCGCCGGACCTGCTCGGACACGGCAACTCCACCAAACCGCGCAGCGACTATTCGCTGGGTGCGCTGTCCGCTCTGGTGCGTGACATCCTCGACGAACTCGGCATCTCCCGGGCGACGATCGTCGGCCACTCGCTGGGCGGCGGCATCGCCATGCAATTCGTCTACCAGCATCCCGATTACGTCGAGCGCATGGTGCTCATCGGCAGCGGGGGACTCGGCCCGGACGTCGGCCTCACCCTGCGCCTGGCCTCGCTGCCGGGCGCAGAACTGGTGCTCCCGGTGATCGCTGCCCGGCGACTGCTGTCCCCGGGTGATCGCGTCTTGGCGTGGATGCGCAAGATGGGCGTGGAATCCCCACGCGGCGAGGAGCTTTGGCGCCACTACAGTTCGTTGTCGGACGGTCCGACCCGGCGGGCCTTCCTGCGCACGCTGCGCTCGGTCGTCGATCACCGGGGTCAGGCGGTCAGCGCCCTCGGCAAGCTCAACCTCCGAACCGAGTTCCCGGTGATGGCGATTTGGGGCGAGCGGGACAACATGATTCCGGTCAAACATGCCTACGCCGCCCAGGAGGTCCGCCCGGACGTGCGTCTGGAGGTGCTCCCCGACGTCGGACATTTTCCCCATGCCGAGCGGCCCGCCGAGGTGGCCGCACTGATCGACGACTTCATCACCTCCGGCGAGCAGAAATCAAGCGCCGAATCCGGTCAGCTGCGCGCCGAAATCGTCTGAGCCGCAGTTGAATATGTGACGGTCACCCGGTGGCGTGCATGGAGTCGGACAACTGCACCAGGTTGATCGGCGCGACGCGGATCAGGCCTTCGCGCGGACTGTCGATGTCGGCGATCAGGAAGAGCGCGATCGACAGCACCAGCGGTAGGACCGTCAGCACGACGGCGTCCGTCCGTCGCTCGCGGTAACCCAGCAGGAGGTTCACCACCAGGGCGGTGGCCGCAAGCCGCACTCGACACCGCGGACCACAGGGCGCCCTGCACGGTGCGCAGATCCTGATCGACCACCCCGGTTCCGATCTCCCCGTTGCGGTAGTAGCGGACCCGCTCGTCGGTGTAGCGAGTGAGCAACTCACGCACCTGGGTGCGCCCGGGGCCCGGGATCAGGTCCGCCCGCCGGCATTCGGTCGCGATGGCGTTGGTCTCCGTCGCCTCGTGATTCTTGCGCTGGTCGTAGCGGCTCACCGCCATGGAGAACGTGAAGCCGAGCAACAGGCCCAGCAGGGTGAGCGTCGCCGTCAGGACGATGTCGAGGTCGGCCCGTTCGTCGGTCTTGACCGGCCGCACCTTGCGGCGCAACAGATCACCGAGAAACGCGGCCCCGCAGAGCGTTACCAACGCGGTGGCCAGCAGGATCGGTGGGTGGTCGACCACGTTTGTCACACGTATCCCCGCATGTCATTCGTCCGGTTGCCCGGCGCGATCGGAAACGTCGGGATGACTTTTTCCTCTCGTAAGCGGCTGACAAGAGGGGCAATACTGTGAACTCTGCGCCGAGGCGAGTATCCCCGATTGACCGCAGCGCAGGTTGCCGAAAGGGGCGAACAGTGCAGATCCGAACGGTGCCGATCCGAACCCTGACGGTCGTGATCGCGACCGCACTGGCCCTTTCCGCGTGTGGCGGCCAGTCCCGTCCCGCTGCTGAGACGACGTCTGCCACGTCCGCGACGTCTGCCGCGTCGGTCTCGTCGGCCACTTCTGCCTCCGCCGCCTCTGCCGCCTCCGCCTCCGTTGCGACGTCAGCCTCCCCCGTCGGCGTGCCGGCAAAGGGAGAAATGCCGAGCAGGGAGTTCGTCGTCGGAAAGTGGGGCACCGATGGCGACTGCACACTTGCCATCGACCTACGGCCGGACGGAACCAGCGATGGACCTTTCGGGGCATGGACGTACAGCGACGGCGTCATCAGCTTTCCCGACGACCCGGAATTCAAGGTCAACGTCACCGTCCTCGATGACAAAACCATGAAGTCCGCCAACGGAGACAAGACGTCGACGATGACCCGCTGTCCCTGAGGCAACAGCCGGCGGCGATAGCCCCGGGTCGGACGCGGACCGCCGAGGTCTAGCCGGACAATCGGGTCTAGGGCGTGTCTCCCGAATCGGTAGTGCCGACGCGGGAATGTATGACGGCGCAGGCCAGTAGGACACCGCCGAGGTAGGTCAGGGCGTACTTGTCATATCGGGTGGCGATGCCGCGCCATTGCTTGAGCCGGTTGAAGCC
>CAIRCP010000069.1 GCA_903877095.1 uncultured Actinomycetes bacterium
CCCAAGAGATGTCGCAGGCCGCATAAATTCGGCTTTCCGAGCCGCCAGCAAGCAAATTGCCGACAACGCGCCCCAGAAGACTTAGTGCGACCCCACAAGTTAAGGGAGTCTCGCTGGCCGACAGGGAATCCGATGGTTTTCGCAGGCTCACCGGATGCCGCGCCGCCCACACCGCCACCGCCGCGAGCGCGAGGAGTGCGACGCCGACGCCGGTGCCGACGATCCCGAGAATCGCCGCACCCCGGCTGGCTTCCTCGCTCATAACGGAAGATCCAACCAGGGCGGGGCCCGGCTCCCGGGCCGGGCTCTCACTGAGCCAGTAGTTTTACCGCCTGGTTGAAGACCTTCGGCAGGGTGGCTGCGGCCGGCACGATCATGGTCCGGGCCGGCGAGTTGCTGGCCGTCAACAGTGCGGAGGTCAGCAACCGGTAGCGCCGCGACATGCGCCGCCATTGCCGGGTGTAGTCCGCCGGGTCGTCGGCCAGGACGGCATTGACCGCGATCTCGGCGCAGCCGAGGGCGATACCCAGCCCCTCGCCGGTGAGGGCGTCCACATAGCCCGCAGCGTCGCCGACGAGCAGCACCCTGCCTGCGTGTTGACTGGAGGCTCGCTGCCGCAACGGGCCCGCCGCGCGCGCCGGGCCGCCCTCCGCCCCGGCGAGTCGCTGCGCCAGAGCAGGGAATTCGCGCAGATGATCATCGAACTTGCCCTGTTGGGAGGTCAGGATCGCAACCCCGACACAGTCGTCGGACACCGGGGTCACGTAGGCCTCGGTGTGGGCGGCCCAGTAGACCTCGACGGTGTCGGTCCACGGCGCGATCTGGAAATGCCGGCGGATGCCCCAGCGTCGCCCCCCGCCGGTGGGCCGGTCCAGGCCGAGTTGACGACGGATCGGCGAGTGCAGACCGTCGGCCGCGGCCAGATACCGCGCCTCCAATCCGCAGCAGCGCACACTGTTCGCGTCCTGCTCGATATCCCGGATGTCGCCGCGGACGATGCTGACACCGGCGGTGGCGGCGGCGTCGTGCAGGGCTTCGGACAGCACGGTCCGGCGCACCCCACGTCCGGCCGGGCCGGGGAACCGGGCCTCGACCCGCCTGGTGCTGTTCAGATAGGTGATGCCGCGAAAGGGCTTGCCGTGCGGGGTGATTCCGATGGCATCGAGATGACGCAGCGTGTGCGGCATCAGCCCTTCACCGCAGGCCTTGTCGATCGGGCCGGGCCGGCGCTCGACGACGGTGACCTGCAGTCCGGCCCGGGCGGCGTGGATGGCCGTAGCCAGACCGGCCGGTCCGGCACCGGCCACCAGAAGGTCGTTCATGAGAGCCTCGCTAACGCTGAGTTCTCAACGTTGACGCGGGTGCTGAGCAACGCGGCGTTGAGGGTGGTGAACGCCAGGGCGGTGACCCAAGCAGTATGGACCAGCGGCAGCGCCAACCCTTCGATGGCCACCGCGACGTAGTTGGGGTGCGAGATCCAGCGGTACGGGCCGCCGTCGATGCGGGGCGCGCCGGGGATCACCACGACGCGGGTGTTCCACTGCCGGCCGAGGGTGGTGATGCACCACCAGCGCAGCCCTTGGGCTGCGACGACCAGGGCCAGCATCGACCACCCCAGCGCCGGGATGAACGGGCGCTGCATCACGACGACTTCCACCACGCACCCGACCAGCAGGGCCAGGTGCAGCACGACCATCACCGGGTAGTGGCCGGCGCCGATCTCAATGCCGCCACGGGCCCGGCTCCAGGCCAGATTACGTTGCGCGAGAACCAATTCGGCCAGTCGCTCAAGGCCGACAGCGAAGAGAAGGATTAGGTACCACGTCATGGGGTCGACCCTCACTGCCACTGCATGAGCACGAGTTCCGAGCAGAAGCCGGGACCCATTGCCATCATCACCGCGGGCGATCCGTCCGCGGGGCGCTTGTCCATCGTGTCGCGCAGGATGTGCAGCACCGACGACGACGAGACGTTGCCGATTTCGGCCAGGGAGCGCCAGGTGAGCTCGAGCGCCTCGTCGGGCAGCGTGAGGCTCTCGGAGATCGCCTCGATGACCTTCGGGCCGCCGGGGTGGCTGACCCACACGCCGATATCCTCGATCTCCAGGTCGTGGCCGCCGAGGAAGCCGGTCATGTCGTCACGCAGGTAGCGGCTGACCATGTTGGGCACCTCCGGGGACAGCACGAGCTGGAACCCGTCGGAGCCGACATCCCAACCCATGGTGCGCAATGAGTCCGGGTACATCCGGCTGGCCGAGTCGATGATCCGCGGACCGGTGATGCCGAGCTTCTCCGCCCTGCGCTCACCGACGAACACCACCGCGGCAGCGCCGTCGGCGAACAGAGCGGTCCCGACCAGACCCGCGATATCCGCACCGAGGGCGCCGAAGTTCAGCGAGCACAATTCGGCCGACACGAGCACCGCCACCCCATCGGGGTTGCCGCGCAGATAGTCGTGAACCCGGGCCGTACCGGCGGCGCCGGCCACGCAACCCAGTCCGAACAGCGGGACGCGTCGCACGTCGGCGCGCAAGCCCAGCCGCCCGGCGATCCGGGCCTCCAGCGTCGGCACCGCGATCCCGGTCACCGTCGTCGAGAAGATCGCGTCGACATCCTCGGGACGCAGTCCCGCGTCCTCGAGGGCGCCGGCCACGGCTTCGCAGCCGAGGTTCACGGCGTTCTCGATGAAAACTCCGTTGGTGTAGCCGAAATCGTTGAGCCGCGCGTACTCCTCCAGCGGCAGCACGAGGTGCCGGTGGTCGACCTTCGTGGTCTGATGGAAACGCCTCAGCAGGTCAGCGTGCGGTACGAACTGGGGCAGACGGACCAACGCATCGGTGATCTCTGCCTTGCTGTATCGGTTGGGAGGAAGTGCTCCGCGCACTCCGGCGATGACGCTGGTCGGCCACTGAGGGCTGCTGTATGCACCTGATGACGCCACGGTGGTTCCTTTCGATCCTCGATTGTGAGGTGCAATTCGGAGCCGCCCGCCACCCGGATGGGCCGTGTGACGCAGCCGACAGCGGCGGCCGGGCGATGGCGTCGCCGTACAGTGTGCCGATGAGTACGCCGGGTTTCGCCGTTCCCGCTTCTGGCGTCCTGATCAGCGACGGGGGCCTGGCCACCGAACTCGAGGCCCGCGGCAACGACCTCTCCGACGACCTGTGGTCGGCGCGTCTGCTCGCCGAGGCGCCCGACGAGATCGTCGCCGTGCATGAGGCTTTCTTCCGCGCCGGGGCACAGATCGCTACCACCGCCAGCTACCAGGCGTCGTTCGAGGGCTTCGCCCGCCGGGGCATCGACCGGGCCGGGGCCGAGGCACTGTTGCGCCGCAGCGTCGAGTTGGCCAAGACCGCGCGGGACGCGGCGGCGACGCCCGGGTGGGTGGCGGCGGCGGTCGGACCCTATGGGGCGATGCTCGCCCACGGTGAGGATTACGTCGGCCGTTACGGACTTGGCGTCGCCGAACTGGCGGCATGGCACCGGCCGAGACTGGAGGTGCTCGCCGCGGCCGAGCCGGACGTTCTGGCGCTGGAGACCATTCCGGACATCGACGAGGCCGAGGCGCTGGTGGAACTTGTTCGCCGGCAACGGATTCCCGTTTGGCTCAGCTACACCATCGACGGCGACAAGACCCGGGCCGGCCAGCCTCTTGATGAGGCGTTCGCCGTCGTAGCCGGCGTGCCGGAGATCGTCGCCGTCGGCGTCAACTGCTGCGCGCCCGGCGACGTCCTCGGTGCCGTCGTCACCGCACGCCGCGTCACCGGCAAGCCGGTGATCGTCTACCCCAACAGCGGCGAGGTGTGGGACGGACAGAACCGCGTCTGGGTCGGCAGTCCCGGCATGGACACGCGGATGGCAACCGAATGGGTCCAGGCCGGTGCGCGCATCGTCGGGGGGTGCTGCCGGGTGCGGCCGGCCGATATCGCCGCGATGGCAGCGGCCGTAGCGGCTTTCCCGTCGCGACCGGGCCCACCAAGTCTACGGTCGAGGTGACCCTGAAGAAGGTCGACGAACTGGCCGCCGGCGTGCCCGCGGATATCGGTAAATCGGGCAAACTCATTGTGGGCGTGACGATTCCATACACACCGAACGAATTCAAGGACCCGCAGGGCAAGATCGTCGGCTTCGACGTCGACCTGCTCGATGCCGTCGCCGCGACGCTGGGCCTGACCACCGACTACCGCGAGTCCGACTTCGCCCGAATCATCCCGTCCATCGACGGAGGCACCTACAACGTCGGCATGTCGTCCTTCACCGACACCAAGGAACGTGAGAAACAGGTCGACTTCGTCACCTACTTCAACGCCGGGACCCAGTGGGCGCAGCGAGCCGGCGAACCGGTCGATCCCAACAATGCCTGCGGCAAGAAGGTCGCCGCGATGGCTGCGAGCACCCAGGAGATCGACGAACTGCCCGCCAAAAGCAAGAAGTGCGTCGACGCCGGCAAGCCGGAGATCCGGATCATCAAGTTCGATGGCCAGGACGCCGTCACCAACGCCGTCGTCCTCGGCCAAGCCGACGCGATGTCGGCCGACTCCCCGGTCACCGCGTGGGCGATCAAACAAAGCGACGGAAAACTTCAAGACGCCGGGGCCGTCTTCGACACAGCGCCTTACGGTTGGCCGGTCAAGAAGGGGTCGCCCTTGGCGCAGTCGCTGCAGAAGGCCCTCGAGCACCTGATCCAGACCGGCGACTACAAGACGATCGCCACCAACTGGGGACTGGAGTCCGGCCTCATCGACAAGCCGGTGATCAACGGGGCCATCAGCTGAGGGACGCCGGACGGGCTGGGCTCAGCGGCGACGACCGCGGCCGCCGAACCAGATCATGTGCGGCATGTTGCCCGGGGGCGCGACGGTTCCCGGCCGCGCTTTGATCGACGTACTGCCGTTGGTCTGGCAGATCGACATGGTGTGCGTGCTTTGACACGTGGGCCGGGCGTCCGCCACCGGAGCCGCGATCAACGTCACGGCCATCACACCCGCCATCAGTAGCGCGGGCTTGTTGCGAACTGTCATCCCTGCCCCGTCCTCCCCCACCTGGTCATCAAGCAGGGGTGCAAGCAATCTAACCGACCGCGGGTGACGACGCAGGCAGACTTGCCTTGCGGGGTTGTGTCCCATCCGGTGGCTGCGGCGATCCGAGCGCGGATGGCGGACCTTGATCCAAGGCGGTCACAAGTCCGACTCGGGCCCTGCGCGCCCAACCGGCGACCGTTTCGCTTCGCCCTAGCATTTGGGCCCATGGGACTGTTTTCTCGCATGTTCGCCACCCGCGACCGTCGAGCCGACCCGCCCGCGAGGCCCGCGAGGCGAACGGCTGCGCCAAGCCCGGCGAAGAGGGCCGGGGCGAAGAATCCGGTGTACAAACACGCCGGGTGCTCGATCAATCACCGGACGGCACAAGCAGCGTCGGGGTGCCGTAACCGCTAGCGCGCTCGGCCGACCCGGGAACTTAGTTCAGCGTCCTCTGGTAGCGGCGCATTCCGGCGATCCACCGCTCGTAGTCCGTCCCCTTGCGCTGATACATCGTCAACACCTCGGGGTGTGGCAGCACCAGGAACGTGCCGTCGATGATTCCCTGGACGACCATTTCGGCCACGGTCTGCGGTTCGATCACCGAACCGGCGCCGGTAACGGAGGCTCCCGCTGCACGAATCTCGGCATCCGGCGACTCGACCATCCCACGCAACAGCGGAGTGTCCACGCCCATTGGGCACACGCAACTCACCCCGATCCCATTGTGTTCGTAGGTGATCGCCAGCCATTCGGCGAACCCGACGGCAGCGTGTTTGGTCACGCTGTAGGCCGCAAAACCGAGTTGGGTCAGGAGTCCGGCAGCCGAGGCAACCGAGACGAAGTGTCCGCCGCCCCGCTCGATCCATTCCGGCACAAGCGCTTTCGCCGCGCGAACGTGGGAACGCAGGTTGACGTCGATGATCCGGTCCCAATCTGCTTCGTCGTCGCCGAGGCCGGGTGGGCCGCCGATGCCGGCGTTGGCGACGTAGATGTCGACCGGGCCGTATGCCTTTCGTGCGCTGTCGAGAAGCGCCGCGATGCCCTCGGCGCTTGCGGCATCCGCGACGGCCGCTATGCCACCGATCGTCGACGCCGTCTCCACCGCCGAGGCGGTGTCGATGTCCGCAGCCACCACCGACGCTCCGGCCGAGGCCAGCGCGACCGCGATCGACCTTCCGATGCCTGAACCCGCTCCGGTGACCACCGCCACCGATCCGTCAACCTTCACAACGCTGTTGTACCTCAGCGCAGGAACCATCGGCGCACGAGCCGGGCGCGGCGCCGCAGAGATGAAGGGCGCAACACGGCGCGGCCACGAACACGACTCGGCCGGCGGCGGCTGCACCGGTTACCGGCAGTCGTCTGGTTAACATCGCGCGGTGCCGGATTCGTCGGGGAACATCAACCTGCCGGGATCACGTCCGCTTTCGCGACGGGATGCCCTTCGCTATGCCGCCGCAATGTCGGCTATCGCCGGGCTCGGAGCAGCCGCCGGTGCGGGGGCTCCGACGGCGGAAGCCGCACCTCCCCGGCTGATCGACTTCGCCATGCGCCAAATTCCTGCGGAGCACATCCGCGCCGCGGGTTATTCCGGGGTGATCAACTATGTGTCGCTGTCCCGGCCGGGTTCGTCCTTTGGCGCCAAACCGATCACTCGGCCCTACGCCGAAGCGCTCACCGCCGCAGGGCTGGTCATCGTCAGCAACTATCAGTACGGAAAGCCCGGCGGAACGGCACCCTCGGACTTCACGCGCGGGTACGCCGGCGGCATCGCCGACGCTCGCACCGCCTGGCAGCTACACACCGCGGCCGGCGGCGGCCAGAGTGCGCCGATCTTCTTCACCATCGACGACGACATCAGCCGCGACACCTGGAATGCGTTGGCGCTGCCGTGGTTTCGCGGGATCAACTCCGTCCTGGGCGTGCAGCGCACCGGAATTTACGGCGGGATCAATGCGTGCCGGTGGGCCGCCGCCGACGGTGTCATCGGGAGTTCAAGCACGCCCGGCTACCGGTGGGCGTGGCAGACCCGAGCCTGGTCCGGCAATCAGATCGACCCCGCCGCCGTCCTCTACCAGCGGATCGTGAGCACGGCGTCGAATCCGGGTCCGCTGGTCGGCGGGTTTGAAGTCGACGTCAACGACGTCATGGCGGGCGACTGCGGCCAGTGGAACCTGCACCCCTGAGAGTCCGCTGAATTCGGCTACTCGTAGCGCATGGTCGGCCGCGACGACCGCCGCCCCGGAATACGCTCGGCGATGTTGCTCAGCGACGTGACCATCCTGTTGAGCGTGTCGACCGCAGAGTCCAGGGTGTCGGCCGTGGGCGTCAACTTGTCTATGGCGGGCTGCAGCCGACTCAGGATCTCCGCGGTTTCGGTGAGTTGTTCGAGCGGTCCATCCTTAACGGTCAACTTGTCCATGATGCCGTCCTCGGCGAACATCCGCTCGATGACGCCTTCCTCGGCGAACATCCGCTCGATGACGCCTTCCTCGGCGAGCAGTCGATCGATGAGCCCACCGGGCGCCAGCATGCGCTCCAGCGAACTTCCCTCCAGGGACAACCGATCGAGTAAGCCGCCGGGGGCGGCCAACATGTCGACAATCCCACCCGGACGGGTCAGTTTGTCCGCCGGACCGCCGCGGGCCAGAAGGCGTCCCATGGCCCGGTCGGGCTGCGTCAACTCTTCGACTCGGGCGGCGCCAAAGATGGCGGCCCGCATCGGAAGCATGTCGGCGATCGCTTCCGCCGCCTGCGCGGAGTCCTTCGCCGCTTCCTCGTCGCCCAGCGTTTGCTTCACAAACCCGAGCGCAAGGCCGGCAGCGGCGAGGCCGCTGTCGGCCGCCGCGAGGCCGGCCCGGACGGGGGCTGTGGCTGCGTCGGCGATGACTTTGCTGATGTTCACGCGAAAAGTGTATGGCTTGGTATCGCCTCCGCGGGCGTCCTTGCCGGCTTCGGCTTCGGCGGATGCCAGCGGCCGCATTCGCGTCACAGCCTCGGGGCCGCTGTTGTCTGTGCGAGTATCGCAGCGGGCAAGAAGGGGGTCTGCCGTGCCCGGCAATTGGGGGCGACAGCATTACGACGACTGCGCGCTGATGGCGGTCGCCGACATCGTGGGCGAACTGACCGGCACAAAGCCGTCCGAAGACGACGTCATCGCGTTGGCCACCTGCACACCCAACAGTCTCGGCTCGGGCCCGATCTATTCCCTTCCCGGTGATCCGCACATCGCCACCGACGTCGTGCGCAAGGACCAGTTGCCGATCATCAAGGATCTCCCGATCCTTCTGGCGCACTTCGGGGTTCATTCCTTCCACACCGACGACGCGATCGCAGCCGGCGGCGGGCCGGCAACCGGAATCGCGGCCCTGGCCGGATACCTCGCCGAGGGCAGAAAGGTGATCGTGTCGCTCAACGGCGAGACCATCTGGGACATACCCGGGGACCGCACCGTCCATGATCACGACGTCGTCGTCATCGTTGTCGACACCGCGGCGGGGGTTGTGCACCTCAACGACAGCGCGACTCTGCACGGCGATAACCAGGTCAGCGCGGCGCGATTCGAAATAGCTTGGAAAACAAGCAATCACGCCATGGTGGTCGCTGGATAGACCTGGGGCTAGTTGCGTAATCGGGGTTTCTCAGTCGCCGCGAAACACAGCGACCCGCCGAACTGCAGCAGCAACGCCACCGTGGCGGTCCACCCGGTCTGGTGGCTGGCGCCAAGGCCGCGGCCGGTGTCGCCGTCGAAGAACTCGTAGAACGGCACCAGGTCACGCCAATGCGGATCGGTTTGGAAATAGTCGTTGTCGCCCAGCACCGGCCGCCTGCCGTTCTGGTCACGAACCAGAAGACTCGTGATGCGCCGAGCCAGCCGGTCGGCGAGGGCGCCGAGGCTGACGGTCCTATCACGGCCAGGGCGCCAGCGGCGGCAATCGGTCTTGCCGGATTCGCCGGCTGGAACTGGGGTATGGTGTCAGCCCCGGCAAGAAGCGAAGCCGCACAACGCTTTTCATGCTTGCGCTGGCCCCGCCTTCCTGGTGCGAGTAGGTTGGCGGCCATGTGCACGGCCCTCACGTATTTCGACTCAGCCTCACGTCCATACGTCGGGCGCACCCTGGAATTTCCTGTGCTCCTGCCCTCCCAACTGGGCTTCGTCCCCGCCGGAACGGCGTTCACGTCGCAAGTGCCCGGCAAGGACCCGGTGACATGGACCTCCAAGCACGGGTTCATCGGCGTCGGCACGCCGGGCGAGGTGCCCAAGCCCGGAGTGCCGATCCCCCCGTCGGCGCTGCTGATCTTCGACGGGATGAACGACGCGGGTCTGGTATTCAACGCCAACGCTTACCCCGACACCGGCGAGACGCCCGACTCCGGTGGCCCGGGCGCCGTGCTCGAGGCAGCCCACTTCGGCACGTGGCTGCTCAGTAACTTCACAACGGTCGCCGAGGCGCGCACAGCACTGGCCACCCAGCCGGTCAACGCCACGCGGATCGGGATTCTGGGCAACCTGCCCGCTCCACTGCACATCATGCTCACTGATTCGACCGGCCAGTCGGTGACGATTGAGGTGCCTGAAGTTTCGCGGACAGTGGGCCCAAACTAAAATTTGGGTTTACTGAACGGAGTTGTTGTGGTTCGGAAGAATACGAAGTTTACGCCCGAATTTCGGGAGATGGCGGTC
>CAIRCP010000070.1 GCA_903877095.1 uncultured Actinomycetes bacterium
ACCTGACCACAGCGCAGGCGCGGGGACCGCTACCAGATCCCCGCGCCCGCGCTACCACTTCCTCACACAGCCGCTACCAACAACCCCGGCTAAACAACCCGGCTGCGGATGCGGGTTCCCGGCGAGGCGGTGAGCGCGGAGGCGATCAGCCCGGTGATGTCGTTGATGACCCGCGGCATGCTGCTGGGCATCAAGAAACGCGTCGAGCAGAGCTTTTAGCTGACGGTCAGCACCTCGGCCAGCGGGCGGCGCGGAGTGGCCGCGGGCTGGTCGGCCGGTGCGGGCACGTGTCCGATGCGGATCAGGATCTGCGGGTCGTCGGCGCCGCCGGTGAGTGCACGGATGATCGCGCGGCTGGCGTCCACCTCGGTGATGTGGGAGAGCGGGCAGGTGGCCAGGCCGGCCATGGTGGCCTCCAGCAGCACGGCTGAGAGCGCCTCGCCGCAGCCGAATGCCTCCCGGCGGTCGTCGCCGTCGGCGGACAGCACCGCCACCACGGCGTGGTCGGACTTCACTCCGGGACGGTGGCCCGGCTCCATGCCGATCGGGAAGTTGCGCGCCAGCTCCACCCGATCGCGCTCCGCCACGGAGGGCAGCGAACTGTAGGGCACCCCTTCGGCCACCTCGTACGGTGCTGTCCACCAATGCAATTCGGCTTGGTAGGAGTTGTCGTATCGGCGCAGCGCCTCGGTCAGACGGGACGCCTCGGCCAGCTGCGGGCGGGCCGAGTCGGGCAGTACGTACAGGGTGGCGTTCTCCGGATCGACGGCGTTGCGCAGCATCGGTTCGATCTGGGCCCAGCTGGTCGGCTTGGCGAACGGCAGCCGGTCGGAGCGGCGCTGCAGGATCGCGTCCGCCCGGGCGCGTTCGGCATCGGTCACCATCTGGCTGGGGTGGAACCTGATCGTCGCGAGGTGGCCGAGGTCGTTGGGATTGGGAAAGCGGTCGACGACGGCCTTCCATCCCGCGGCCGCGGCAGATGCCCGCAGGTGGTCGAGCAGCGCGCCGCAGCTGATGATGACTTCCCGGCCGCTCGGGTCGGTGGCATGTGGGGCCCGGTTCGGCGTGACGAACAATCGCAGGGCGCCGTCGTGGACGTTCAGGTGCCACGGCTGGCTGTTGTGCAGCGACGGTGCGCGGCAGGCCAGCTGCACGATGTTCGCCAGCACCTCGGGTGGGACCGTCGATGTGGTCATGCCCGACCCCTTCCCATTTTCTCCACCATAGGTCGAAGCAGCCGACGAGGTGGCTTTGTACCCTCGGCGCAGGGGGATTGCCGAGGCAGGATCGTAGGGGCCGGATCTAGCGGCGGAAGGGGTGGACGTGGCAGATGATGCCCACGCGCCGTTCGGATCGGTGATGCTTCCGCAGGTCGTCGAAACCCACACCGGGCTGGTGATCCTCATCGGTGAGCTGGCCTACAAGGTGAAGAAGCCCGTCACCACCGACTTCCTCGATTTCTCCACACCCGCCGCCCGGGAACGCGCGTGCGTGAACGAGGTGACGCTCAACCGCCGGCTGGCTCCGGCCAGCTATCTGGGCATCGGGCACTTCCAGTCCCCGCAGGGAGATGTTGCCGAACCGGTGATCGTGATGCGCCGCCACCCCGACGAACGACGGTTGGCGACGATGGTGCACCGCGACGACGACGTCACCGGCGACCTGGCGCAGATCGCCGACGTGCTGGCTCGCTTCCACGCCGGCGCGCACCGCGGGCCGGAGGTCGACGCCGAGGCCCGGCAGGCGGCCGTCACCGCCCGGTGGCAGGAGAACCTCACCGAACTCGCCCGCTACGCCGACGGCGTCGTCCCCGGCCTGGAGCCGGAGTTGGTCGCTGAAACATCCAGTCTCGTAACGTCCTTCGTGGCCGGCAGGGCGGCGTTGTTCGACCGGCGGATCGCCCAGGGCCGGATCGTCGACGGCCACGCCGACCTGCTCGCCGACGACATCTTCTGCCTGCCCGACGGCCCGGCCCTGCTGGACTGCCTGGAGTTCGACGACCGGTTGCGCTACGTCGACGGCCTCGACGACGCCGCCTTCCTGGCGATGGATCTGCAGTTCCTGGGCCGCGCCGACCTCGCCGAGTTCTTCCTCGCCCGATATCTGGACGCCGCGAACGACGACGCGCCGGAGTCGTTGCAGCACTTCTACATCGCCTACCGGGCCGGCGTGCGCGCCAAAGTCGACTGCGTGCGCTATGTCCAGGGGCATCCGGAAGCCGCCGCGGACGCGCAACGGCACCTCGGATTCGCGCTGGCCCACCTGCACGCCGCGACGGTGCGGCTGGTCCTGGTCGGCGGCGGGCCCGGCGCCGGGAAGACCACGCTGGCCCGTGCGCTCACGAAAGAGCTTGCAGCCGAGGTGATCTCGACCGACGACGTGCGCGCCGCGATGGTGCAGCGCGGCGAGATCTCCGGGGAACCGGGTGTTCTCGGTGCGGGCCTGTACACCCCGGAGAACAAAGAGGCGGTCTACGTCGCCGCGTTGAACGCGGCGCGGCAGGCGCTTTC
Organism: uncultured Actinomycetes bacterium; assembly: GCA_903877095.1. Classification (GTDB taxonomy): domain Bacteria; phylum Actinomycetota; class Actinomycetes; order Mycobacteriales; family Mycobacteriaceae; genus Mycobacterium. Next base: position 2,511 of record CAIRCP010000070.1, read on the forward strand.
CGCGGGGCGCACAGTCATCCTGGACGGCACCTGGTCCGAGCCCCATTATCGGGACCGCGCCCGTAGCCTGGCCGCCGAAACAGACTCGGCGACGGTGGAATTGGAGTGCGTTGCACCGCTGGACGCCAGCTTCGACCGGATCCGCACCCGCACCGACACCACCTCGCAGGTGACGCCGGAGATTGCCACCGCCTTGGCCGGCCACGACAGTTCCTGGCCGCAAGCCCACCGTATCGACACCACCCGAGCCCTGGCCGAGTCCGTTGCCGAGGCAATGGACATCTGCCACATCACCATCTGAAAACCGAGGAGATCCAATGCGCTACGTCGAAGACATCGCCAATCTGGGCATGCCCGACGCCGAGGAGGCCGGCGGCAAGGGCGCCAACATGGGGGAGATGGTGAAGGCCGGACTACCGGTGCCACCCGGGTTCGTGGTGCTGCGCGATTCCTATCTGGAGTCGATGAAGGCCGCCGGTGTCTACAACGAACTCAACGCCGCGCACCGCGAGGCCCTGCTGGCGGCGCTGGACACCAGCCGGTTCGACGAGATGTGCGCGAAGATGAAAGCCATTGTGCTGCAGGCCGGAATGTCCGATGAGGTCCGCGAGCGCATCCTGGTTGCCTACCGGGCGATGGGCCCGGATTGCTATGTCGCGGCGCGGTCGTCGGCGACCGGCGAAGACGGTGCCGACGCCTCCTTCGCGGGGATGAACGAGACGTTCACCAACGTGCGCGGCGAGCAGGACCTCATCGAGGCGGTGCAGAACTGCTGGGCGTCGCTGTTCGGCCCGCGGGTGGTCTCCTACCGCGCCTCGCGCGGCTTCACCGCCGACCCGGCGATGGCGGTGGTCGTGCAGTTGATGGTGGCCTCGGAACGCTCCGGCGTGGCCTTCACCGCCGACCCGACCACCGACGCGACCGACCGGGTGGTGGTCGAGGGAGCGTTCGGCCAGGGCGAGGTGGTGGTGTCCGGTTCGGTCGAACCCGACACCTACGTCGTCGCCAAGAAGGATGGCGAAATCCTCTCCCGCCGAATGGGTTACAAGTCGTTCAAGATCGTCCGCGGCGCGGACGGCAAGGACCAGCGCGTCGAACTGGATCAGGCCGAGGCTGAGGCGCAGGTCCTCAACGACGACGAGGTGCGGGCGATCGCCGACATCGCGGTCCGCAGCGAGAAGCACGCCGGCTGCCCGCAGGACACCGAGTGGGCGATCGCCGACGGCAAGACCTACATCGTGCAGACCCGCCCGATCACCACGCTGAACCGGGCCGGCAAGCCCGCCGCCGAACAGCACCAGGTACTGCTGCAGGGACTCCCGGCCGTTCCCGGCGCGGCCTCGGGCGTGGTGCGGGTGCTGATGGACGTCAAGGACGGGGCGCGCATGCAGGACGGCGAGGTGCTGGTCGCCCAGATGACCAACCCGGACTGGCTGCCCACCATGCGCCGGGCCGTAGCTCTGGTGACCGACAGCGGCGGCATGACCTGTCACGCCGCGATCGTGGCGCGCGAACTCGGCTTGCCGTGCATCGTCGGCGCCCGCACCGCCACCAAGGACCTCAAGGACGGCTCGGTGGTGACCGTCGACGGAACCCACGGCCGGGTGCTGGCCGGCCGGGTCACCGAGGATGCACCGAAGGCCGGCGGAGCGCAGACCGCTCCGGTGGCAGGGCCGGCTTCTGCCCCGTCAGAGGTGACCGGCACCAAGATCTACGTCAACGTCGCGATGCCGGACAAGGCCGAGGAGGCCGCGAAACTCGACGTCGACGGCGTCGGACTGTTGCGCGCCGAACTGATCCTGGAAGACGCTCTGCAGAACCGGCATCCGCGGGATCTGATCGAGAACGGCGAGCAGGACAGCCTGGTCGACTCACTGGCCACCGCCGTCGGGCGGGTGGCCGCCGCGTTTTCACCGCGTCCGGTGGTGTACCGGGCGTCGGACTTCCGCACCAACGAGTTCCGTAACCTCAAGGGCGGTGACAAGTTCGAGCCCGAAGAGCACAACCCGATGATCGGCTACCGCGGCTGCTACCGGTACGTCAGCAACCCCGACCTGTTCGATCTGGAACTCAAGGCTCTGGCCCGGGTCCGGGAGCAGAATCCCAACCTGCACTTGATGATTCCGTTCGTGCGCACCAAGTGGGAGCTTGAGCGCTGCCTGGAACTCGTCGATGCCAGCCCGCTGGGACGGCAGCGCGGACTGCATCGCTGGGTGATGGCCGAGGTGCCCTCGGTGGTGCACTGGCTGCCGGAGTACGTGGGCCTGGGCATCGACGGGGTGTCGATCGGCAGCAACGACCTGACCCAGTTGATGCTCGGCGTGGACCGCGACTCCGATCTGCTGTCGGAGTTGTACGACGAGTCCGACGCCGCGGTGCTCGACGCCATCGGTCAGATCATCGGCACCGCCCGCCGGCTGGGCATCACTGCGTCGCTGTGCGGTCAGGCCCCGTCGACCCGGCCCGACTTCGCCGAACACCTTGTGCGGATGGGCATTACGTCGATCTCGGTCACGCCGGACGTGGCGGCGCGCACCCGGCGCAACGTCGCGGCGGCCGAGCGCCGGATGATGCTGGAGGCGGCGCGGGGGAACTGACCAGGAGTCAGTTCGCGTCCGCGCCGCGCTGTCCGTTCGCGCCGGTGCCGCCGGGGGCGCCGTTAGTTCCGGTGGTGCCGGTGCTGCCCCCGGTGCCACCGCTGCCGATGGCGCCCCCGGTCCCACCGTTGGCGGCGGTACCGGGGGCGCCGCCCTTGCCGCCCGCGCCGCCGAGGGGGAAGGCGGTGCTGGCGTTGCCGCCGTTTCCGCCGGTGCCGCCGGTTCCCGCTGTACCGCCTACGCCGCCCTGCCCGCCGGTGCCGTTGGTGCCGCCGCTGGCGTCACCACCTTTGCCGCCGGCGCCCGCTGCGCCACCGGCTCCGCCCGTGCCGCCGGCTGCTCCGGTGCCCGCGGCCAGGGTGGTGGTGGCGTTCGCGCCGTTGCCGCCCGTTCCGCCTGTTCCGCCGGTGCCGCCGGTGCCTCCTATGCCGCCGATACCGCCAATCCCTTTGGGAGATAGTGCTTTACCGCCCGTGCCACCGGTGCCGCCAGCCGCACCTGAGGTGCCGTTACCGCCCGCGGTGCCGCTCTGGACGGGACCCAGCACCGACACGGTGGTGCCGTCGGTGTTGGCGACGTAGACGCGGGTGCCGCTCGGGTTGACCGCCAGGCCGATCGGGGTCGGGCCGACGGGAACGGCGGCTCCGCCGACGATGGAGCTGGTGGTGGTGTCGATGACCGCCACGGTGTTGCTGGGCTGGTTGGTGACGTAGAGGCGGGTGCCGTCTGGGTTGACTGCCACCTGACTCGGGAATGCACCGGCGGTCGGAATCGTGCCGATGACGGTGTTGTTCGACCCATCGATCACGGTGAGCGTGCCAGTTGAAACGCTGTTGGCCACGTACACACGTTTTCCGTCGGGGCTGAAGGCGACCCCCAGAGGTCGATGAAAACCTGTGGTGAGCGTTTCGATCACCGTATTGGTGGAGGCGTCGATCACCGACACCGAGTTGTCGTCGAGGTTCGCGATGTAGACACGTTTGCCGTCTGGGCTGACTGCGGCCCCGGACGGGGTCTTGCCTACCGCTACATCGGCGACGACGGTGTTCGTGGTGAGGTCGACCACGGACACCGCGTTGACGGCGTACGCACGGGGTATGTAGGCCCGGGTGCCCTTGCTGTTGATAGCTAGGCCCAGGGGATTTCCGGGGCCGAGCGAGAGGCTGGTGACGGCGCTGGTGCTGCGGTTGATCGTCTTGAGGGTGCCGGAATAACCAGCCACGTAGATGTGGTTTCCGTCCGGGCTGACGGCATCCACGATCGCATAATCGCCGACGTCGATGGGAGATCCGATGACGGTATTGGTTGCGGTGTTGATCACCGTCACCGAGCGGCCGTCGAAGTTGGCGACGTAGGCGCGGCTTCCGTCCGGGCTCACTGCGACATAGTTCGGACCGCCGTAACCGGTGACCGGCGGGCTGATGACGGTGATGTTCGTGTAGACGGCAAGGGGTGAGGCGGTGGTTCCGCCGTAGGTGCCTGCTGTTCCAGTGGCGCCCTGGCCGCCGTTGCCGCCCAGGCCACCAGCGCCGCCGTTGCCGGCTTGGGTGCCACCGGCGCCACCGTTTCCACCCGGACCGCCGACTCCGGCGGGGGTGGTGGAGTCCCCTGCGGCGCCGTTGCCGCCGTTTCCACCGATTCCGCCGTTACCGACCGCGCCGCCGTTACCGCCCGCACCGCCGTTTCCGCCCTTGGCGCCGACGAGGGTGGCGGTGAAGCCGGCGCCGCCGTTACCGCCGTTGCCTGTCGGGCCGCCGGGGACGATGCCGTCCTGGCCGGCGGTCCCGTTGGCGCCGTTGCCCAGTGGGCCGGTGCCGCCGGTGCCGCCGGCACCGCCGGTGCCCAGTGCTCCCGGATCGCCGCCGTTGCCGCCCTTGCCGCCGTCGGGGAATGCGCTACTGCCGTTGCCGCCGTTGCCGCCGTCACCAGGGGTCCCGGCGTTGCCGCCATTGCCGCCGTCACCGGCTTTGCCGCCGGTGGCGTATTCAGACGCGCCGCCGTTGCCGCCGGCCCCGCCCGATCCGCCGGCGCCGCCGCTGCCGCCGCTGCCTCCGTTGACAGCTGCGGAGCTTGCGGTGGCGTTGGCGCCGCTGGCGCCCGTGCCGCCGGTCCCGCCGTTGCTGCCGGCGCCGCCAGTGCCACCGGTGCCGCCGTTACCGAAGACGCCTTTGCCGCCGTTGCCGCCCGCGCCGCCCTCGCCGCCGCGAGTTCCGCTGCCCCCCGCCGCGCCGGTTCCGGCCGTTGCACTCAGGCCATTCCCGCCGTCGGCGCCCTTGCCGCCGTCGCCGCCGTCGCCTCCGTTGCCGGCCAGGTAGCCCGCCGATCCGCCGGCGCCGCCCGCCCCGCCGTCGCCGCCGGGATTGCCGGCGTTCCCGACCTCCCCGTTGCCGCCGTCGCCGCCGTTGCCGCCGTTGCCCAGCGCACCGCCGGCGCCGCCGTTGCCGCCGCTACCGCCTGCGGCGCCGATCGTCACGGCGTTGAAGCCATTGCCGCCGTTGCCGCCGTTGCCACCGGAGGTGGCCGACGCGCCGTCGGCGCCCTTGGAGCCGGGGCTGCCCGTCGCTCCGCCGGCAGCGCCCGCGGCGCCACCGGAGCCCGCGGTGCCGGGGTTGCCGCCCTTGCCGCCGTCGCCGCCGTTCGGCGTCGTCGCGTCCCCCGCGGCGCCGTTGCCGCCGTTGCCGCCGATACCGGCCGCGCCGCCCGTTCCGCCGTTGCCGCCGTTGCCGTCCTTGCCTTTGGTGCCCGTGGCGCCGCCCGCCGCGCCGCCGGCGCCGCCGTTTCCGCCGGCCCCGCCGTCCTGGCCGTAACCGCCTTCGGCGCCGTCGGCGCCCGCCTGCCCGGGCACGGCGCCGTCGATGCCGTTGGCGCCGGCTTTTCCGGCGCGGCCGGTTCCACCGTTGCCGGCGTTGCCGGCGTCGCCGCCGTTGCCGTCGACGCCGGCCTTCCCGTTGGCGCCGGCGACCGCACCGCTGCCGCCCGCG
>CAIRCP010000071.1 GCA_903877095.1 uncultured Actinomycetes bacterium
ACCCGCCGACCCCAATCCGCCAGCCCACGACCGGACCCAACACCGAAACGCCGGCATCTGTCGGAGCCGTCGCCTAACATCACCAACCAGGAACCCGCGCCCCAGTCATTTACACCGGCGTTGGGACGCAACCCTCAGCACGGGGAGTGAGAGTCGATGACAGGCGCGATTCCTCTTACGCGGCACGGCGCTGAGGTCGGCTCAGTGTTCGGGCTGATGGGAGCCGACGAGAACGATCTCACTGCCGCGCTCGGGTTCGTTCTGTCGCGATGCCCCCCACTGACAGCGGCCATCACGCAGCGACTCGCAGCGGTTGCTGGCAACGATGCCGACGGTGCTGTTGCGTTGGCGCTGGAAGAGCGCGGTGAGGTCGGGCGCACCGATCTGGAAATTCGGATGGGCAACAGTCTGTACATCGTTGAGGCCAAACGCGGTTGGCTGCTGCCGTCTCGGCGACAGTTGGCGCAGTACGCCGACCGCGTAGCCGGCGTCGGTCAGGGTGCGCTGGTGTCGCTGTCTCAGGCCTCCCAAGCTCTCGCTTCACAGTGCTTGCCGGAAGAGATTGAGGGAGTGCCGGTCATTCATCTTTCGTGGCGCGACGTCCTGGCCGATGTCGAGCACGTCAAGACACACTGCCGCGGCCACGACAGATTCGTATTGGACCAATTCCGGGCATACGTGAAAGAGGTGATTCGGGTGACACGAGTCGGGGACAGCTGGACCTACTGTGTGGTCCTCAACAACCACAAGCCAGCCGGCGGAGCGGCGACCTTCAAGCAGATCGTGACAGAGCAGTTGTCGTACTTTCACCCCTACGGTGCCCGCAACAGCTGGCCGACCGAACCGCCGAACTTCATGGCGTTTCGGTGGGCCGGGGCGGTGCGGCGTATCCACCGGGTGATCGAGCACGAAGTGGTCCCCCGCTTAAGTGAGCGGTGGCCCGACATCAACGACGAACAGGCAAACCAACCCCACGCGGTTTACCGACTCGGCCCACGACTGCCCCCCTCCGAACCGCTAGAAAATGGTGCGATCTACCCGTCCGCACGGGTATGGGCTCTGCTCGACCAACTCCAAACTGCGCCAACGCTCGCCGATGCCGTCGCCGCCAGCAAGGCCCTCAGAGACCGCTGTTGAAGCCAAATCGTCGTGTCTCATTACTCTAGAAATGCGACACCAATCAAGCGGGGCGCGGGGTGAGCAGACGCCCCGATGTTTCAGTCGGTGATCTGGCCGGAGGTGAGGCGTCGGTTGACGTGCTCGATGACGCGGCCGCGGACTTCCGACCTGTAGTCGCTCTCTGAGGTGATGGGCTGTCGTGGGTTCCACTTCACGTCGCCCCAGGCGTCCAGCTCGATGGTGTGCTCCGGCCGTTGGGCTCCGGGTGCTGCGTAGTGGATACGGTACTGGCAGCCACCGCCGCCGTCGTAGCCACTGGCGTCAGGTATCGCGGCGATCATGGCCCCGGTGCTGAGGTTGAGCCAGACGACCGCGAGAGGGATTGAGTGACTGTCCATCGACGGTGCTTCGTAGGCCCCGAACGGATGGGGTACGTCGTCGTAGTTGAAGTAGGAGGCGAGAGTCCATGTCGTCGTCGTCATGATTCGAAGGCTCCCATGAACTAGTGACAACGACCGCGGACCGTGGTGGGGGGGTTGGCTTAGTGCATTTCTCCCGCTCTCCCCCTGCGGGCGGAGGGGCGGAGAGGCGGAGGGGCGGAGCCCCAGGATCGTCACTCGTGCTCGCCGCGCCGGCGCTCGTCGAGCAGGTCCGCGGCCTCGGTGAGTCTGGCCAGATTCGCCTTGGCGTCGCGGTAGGCGGCACGCCGCTCGGCGTCGGTCTCGTAGGCGTCGCCCCACCGATCAAGCCAGGCTTGCCAGTGCTCTTCGGCCGTCATCGTCATACCCCGGATCCTCCCACCGGGGTACGACATATTCCGGACCCAACCGAGATGCCGGAGGCAGCTCGGGCGGGAGCCTCGGTCTTTGTTTCAATAGAACAATTTCCCGAAATGCCTGACCAGCGGGGTTTTTGCTGTGCATTGCGGTAGTGGTCGACCGGGCGTACGGTGCCGGGGACGCTTGATAGATAGGGGGAGAGATGCAGCCGCAGCCGCAGCAGATGTGGCCACCGCAGCCGTGGGGCAGCGGCCCGCCCGTTACGCCGCCCGCCGCTCGCCGTAGGCGTGTTGCGAGCATCGCCGCGGCGGTCCTGGCGGCGGCCGCCGCCGGTGTGGGCGGGTACGCACTGGGCGTCCACCACCGTCCTGCTGACGCTTCCGTGTCCGCGGAGGCCGATGCGCTGAACCCGGACGCCGCCAAGGCGAAGGTGTGCGGGGTCCTCAAGGACGGCTACCCGGTAGTGGCCGCGGCCGTCGCCGAGGACAACGGGCTCAAGAACGCCCCGTGGTCAGATCCCCGGCTGCTTGCCGCGGTGAACGACTTCGTCGGGGCGGCGACGGCGTTGGCTGATCGGCTGGACGCCGCCCTGTCGCCATCCACCCCACCGGAACTGCGTACCGCTACAGCGGACTACGTCGCTGGGCTGCGGGCGCTGAGCCGCAGCAAGGGCAACCACGCTCCTGACTCCCAAATCAATGGCGTAGCCGAGTACTACAACTCGGCCCGGCGTCCACCGCTGCGACTGTGCGGTCTGCCGGAATAGGGGCACCAATGACTGATATGCGAATCGAGCCGGGGCCGTCGGCGGCCGGTTTCGGTGTTGTGCAGGGTGGCAGCGCCGGCCTTGTGGGGTCGGCGGGTGTGGGCGCGGACCCGCTGACCGCTGTCGCGGCGGTGGATTCCGCCGCGTGGGCAGCGGTGGCAGATCCTGAAATGCTTTGCGTTGCAACGGATGAGAGTCGATCGGGTGATGCCGGGACCGCAATGGTGAACTCGTTTGTAGCGACCGAGGCCGCCAACGCCGAGACACTGACGGTGACGACGATCTGATGATGTTTTCTGTAGCTCCGTGCCCTCCGCCGACTGACCCGTGGGCAGCCTGGATCGTCTCGCTAACCTGGCCGCAGGAGGCCGCGATTGCGACGCTGATCGAGTGTGTGTGTGCGTGGGCGGCGAACGCTGAAATCAACCACCAGCGCGCGGACGAATTGGGCGCGGCCCGGGATCAAATCGTCCGCAGCGTCGAGGCGGGTACCGATTTCGAGCCGCTGTACGCCGAACTGTTCCGACTTATGAGCAACAGATCGATTCTGGGGGAACGCTATTCGGCGATGGCGCGGTACATGCACGCGATCATCGAGGAATGTTATGAGGCCCAGCACGAGCAAAATCGGATAGGCGAGAGCTACGGATTTCTGGCGGAGACCGCCGCCCGCGCGGGCGATTTTGTGGCGGCGCGGACGCAGATCCAAGCGGGGATCAACCTGTGCTGGGAGCGGCTGGTGCCCCGGCTCCGGGCCGTGGCGGACTACAACGCGCGGATCGCGGCGATGCCCCGGACCGTGCGTGCAGCCGTCCCGTCTGGGGCGCCCGTAGCCCCACCCGCGCCGCATCCCGCCGATGTCCAGGCTGTCGATTTCCGAACGACCTCGGGTGACGACGAAGTAGCGGGATCGCACGGCGGGACTGGAGCCGCAATCGGATCGGCCAGCGGATCTAGCGGTCGCACACCCGTTGCGAGAGCGAGCGATTCGCAGGCTGGAGCCCATGAGGGAAATTCCGCCGCTCAGCAGCAGGGCGATTCGAAGGCGGGCTCCCACCAAGCCGATAGCTCCCAACAAGCTCATAGCGGTGGCGAGCACAGCGAGCAGGGTGGTGGAGTCAGCGACGACGGCTCGCCAGGCGATTCGAAGGCGGGCTCTCATAATCAGCCTGATCCGCAGCACACGGGTGGGTCGAGTTCGTCGTCGACGTCGGTGTCGTCGTTGGCGTCGGCGGCTGGGGGTGCGCCGGCGGCGGCCGGTGGTGGCGGTAGTGGGGCAGGGGTGAGTGGTCTGTCGGGGTTGCTGCCTGCGTCGTCTGCGGGGTCGGGGGTGTCTCCGGCGACGGCGTCCGGTGTGGGCCGTGGTGTGGTCGGCGGGCCGGGTGCTGGTGCTGTGGGCGGGGTCCCGACGGCCGCCGGCGCGGGTGCCGCGGGCGCTGGTGGTGGTGTGGGTTCGGTGTCGTCGGGGTCAACTGGTGGGGGTGCTGCTGGTGCGCCGCGGGTGTCGCCGCCTCCGGTGGGGATGCCGGCGGTGGAGCCGCCGGTGGTGCCGGCGGTGACTCCTGCGGCGCCGGGGGCGGTGGCGGCGTCGTCGGCGGGTGCTTTGGGTGCGAGTTCGCCTGCGGTGCAGCCGATTACACCGTCACCTACAGCGGCGGTCTCGCCGGGGGCAGCCTCAGCGGCTGCGGCTGCGGGTGGCCCGGCGGTGGTGCCGGTGACGCCGGCGGTGGTTCCGCCTGTGGTGGGCGGTGCGGCCAGTGGTGGGTCGGCCCCGTCGGCGCCGCAGGTGCCGGGGCCGGCGCCGACGCCGTCGCCGGGTTTGTCGCAGGGCGCGGTGGGTGGTGCGGGGTCGGCGGCTGAGCGGGCGATCGCGTCACCCCCGCCGGGGGTCGGCCTGACAAAGCCTCGGGCATCGTCAACGACCCCAACGACTGGTGCGACGAACACGACGACCCCATCTACATCGTCGACCTCATCAAGAAGGTCACCACCGTGAGCGTGCGCACCGTCGAACTCGTCGCTCAACTCGCCACGCCGGCATGACCGCCGGCGGCGCCAGGTTGCCCCATCCACGCTGGCGGCTACCGATCATCGGGGACCTGCTCACCGTGGACCTGAACAAGCCATGCCAGGGCCTGGCGCGGGAGGCCAAAACACTGGGCGGCATTTTCGAGGAACGCATCTTCGACGTCCCCGTGGTGGTGGTGTGCGGCGCCGAGTTCGTCGACGAAGTCACCAACGAGACGGCCTGGGAAAAGCATCTCGGGCACTCACTGCGCAAACTCCGCACCATCGCCGGCGACGGATTGTTCACCGCCTACACCAGCGAACCGAACTGGGCCAAAGCCCACAACATCCTGATACCGGCGTTCAGCCGCGCCGCCATGGCGACCTACCACGACACCATGGTCGACACCGTCAGAGAACTCATGGACGCCTGGCACCGCCGCGACGATTGGATCGACGTACCCTCCGACGCCAACCGGCTCACCACCGAGATCATCGCCCGCGTCGGCTTCGGTCACACCTTCGGCAAACTCGCCAGCGCCACCGACGACCCATTCATCGGCACCGTGCTCCGCGAACTGCGCTACGCCAACCGCAGGACCGACGCAATCCCTCTCTACGACAAGCTCTTTGGGCGCAAACAGCGCCGCCAACACCTCGCCGACAAAACGTGGCTTCGCCAACAGGTCAGCGACCTCATCAGCGCCCGCCGCGCTGCCAGGCCGAACACCGACGCCCACAGCGACATGCTCGACACCATGCTGAACTCCGCCGACCCCGACACAAGCGACACCCTCGACGACGTCAACATCATCAACCAAATCCTCACCCTCCTCGTCGCCGGAAGTGAAACCAGCGCCAACACCATCGCTTTCGCCGTGCACTACCTGGCCCACAACCCCGACATCGCCGACGCTGCACGCACCGAGGCCGATGAACGCTTGGCTGGACGCGGCCCGGCTGGCATCCCCTTCGAGGCAATCGCGACACTGCGCCGACTGCGCCGCGTGGTGGACGAGACCCTGCGGCTGTGGCCGGTCGCCCCCGGCTTTTTCCGCCAGGCCAAGCACGACACCGCCCTGGGAAACGGCATCTACCGATTCGCCAAGGGCGACTGGGTTTTCGTGCTCCTGCTCGCCGCGCACCGCGACCCCGCGACATGGGGGGCCGACGCCGACGAGTTCAACCCCGATCGTTTCCTTCCGGACCGCCTCCGCGGTCTGCCCCGGCACGTCTACAAGCCGTTCGGCACCGGTCCCCGCGCCTGCATCGGCCGCCAATTCGCCTTACACGAAGTCATGCTGACCCTGGCCGCGGTGCTGCACCACTTCGACCTCGAACCCGAACCCGGTTACGAACTAACCGTGACGGAGGCCCTCACCCTCAAACCCGACGGCCTCCGGGTGCGCCTGCACCCGCGCTGACACGTCCGGCGCTCCAGCCGGCGCTGGCAACATGCAGAGTTGAACCAGTTACAGCACGCTTAATTGCACGGAAGGGGCAGATGGACAACGGCTTTGGCGAATGGCAGCTCTACTCCGCATGCCGACTTACCGCCGCTCATTACTACGAACCGGGCGAACACAGGTGTGAACTCTTCGGTACAGGCTTCATAGTCGAGTTTCCCAACGAGGACAACAGGTTCGGCCTGGTTACCAATCGCCATCTCGTCGACGTACCGTGGGCAGAGCCTGAAAAGGCCGGGGCCGTAATCACGTCGGTGACGGTCGCGACGTGGCTGAACAGAAGCTCCAGGGTCGAATTCACCATCGACGATCCGCAACCGCTCTATCACGATGACCCGACGGTAGATGTCGCCGTCATCCCGTGTGGGGCGGACGTGCGTCTGAAACCTGTCGGCAACTACCCCAGCCCTGGGGAGCTGATCCACCCTCTAACCGCCACCGAGCCGAGCCCCAACTTCACGTATGCCGTTCCATGGGACTACCTACTGGAATGCGAAACCCTTTGGCCGCAAATCAATCCCGGAGAGTTTGTGGCCTTTCCCGGCTACCCGGAGTGGTACGACAAACTACAGACGCGACCAGTCCTACGCTCCGGAATGATCGCCAGCGACCCCCACACCGAATACCGCCGGCTTCCCGGTGATCCCACTTCACGAGATGGAATCCGACAGGTCCTCTTCGACGCCTTCTCGACCAGTGGGAACTCCGGTAGCCCTGTCTTCGTAGCCCAACGCGGGGTTCCGCCGATGCCTCTTCACATGATGAGCAGTCGGGGGGGCTTCTCGCCTGACGGGCCGGCCGCGCACGTTGAGAACACCGGATACCACCGGTCGTTTCTCATCGGCATCAACACAGGCCACATCAACATCTCAAAGGAGGGCCGCTGTGGCGACACCTCAGAGGGGGTCCGCGGTGGCGACCACGCGGGACTGTCACGGATGCACAAGCTTTCGGCCATCATGGACATCCTGCGCGCGAACGCAACACCCTCGCCCAAACCCGCTATCTCGATGATGATTCCAGCCGAGGCGGTCGACAGCGGTCATGCTGATGGAGGTGGCCCGGGGCCCGATCAGGTGTGACCGGTGTCGGGCGGCGCGGATCGCAGAGCGTAGAGCTCGATCGCTCGTTGCAGGAACAGCCACGCTCCCTGTATCGCCGTCTGAAACCACTCGTGGTCGAACATTGCCGGGTTCTCGCGCATCTCATCTGCCCAGTAGTGCCCGTGGACTGACGCTGACCCATGCCGCCAGAGCTGGACGAATGCCGCAACAAGCACTTCGTCGAGATCCTGTTGGCCCTTGATGAGGGTGGCGTCCAGATTGCGGTGTAAATCGGCGGGCGCAGGTTCTTGCTTCGGTGGGTGATGCTACGCGGTGGCGCTGACAGTTTCGGTGCTGTGGGTGGCGGGCTCGGAGGTGTGCTGGGGTCGCAGTTGTCGGGGCGGG
>CAIRCP010000072.1 GCA_903877095.1 uncultured Actinomycetes bacterium
CCTCGGTGTCCCGGTACAGCGCGACCGCGTCACGCTTGAACTCGTCTGGATAGTTTTTCCTTGCCATCGCGTTGGATCATCTCGCTTCCCCCAAGAACATCCTGGGATTGAGCGTGTCCAACACATGGGGTCAAGTCCCGTGACCGCAGCCTCTCTTGCACCATCGTGGTCAATTCCGCGGTTAGCGGGTCGTGAGGTCCCGTCGGCAGCGGCATGTGTTCCTCGGCCCGGACTGCGATCAGGTCTCGCGCTGTGATCTGGAACAGGATCGAGTACGTCGGCCAGACCCGCGCCGCCAGTCGTTCCTGGTCCTCGGTCGGTTCGGGTCGGTAGTCCGGCATGGTCCAGCGCACGTCCCACGGAATCTGGCTGCGATCCAGCAGCGGCGGCGGACTGTCCTCCTCCTCATCCTCGTCCAGCGATTCCTCCCAGTAGGGGTCATCCGGCCCTGGCCTCAGTTCCAGCACTTCCTGGGCGATGACGATCTCGTAGGCCTGGTTGAAGGCGTTGTTACGCAGTCCGATCGTGGTCTGCATGTCCGGGTGTTCCCCGTTCTTGTCGATCCAGGCCCGGATCGACCCCTCGGCCATGTCCGCCGCCAGGTTGACGATCAACAGAGCAATCTTCTTGGTCTGGCCTTCCAGGAAGTCCTGGCATTGCTGCGGGGTCCAGTCCGGATCGAGCAGGTGATGGGTCGTGTAGACGTTGGTCACGATGCCCAGGATCTCGGGGTCGGCGTACATGCGGTCCAGTGTCGCCGCGGGGTACGACACATCAGCCCCGACGCAGCCCGACCAACCGCCCTAGCTGTGGATCGCTGCACAGCTGTGGATCGCCTCCATCCAGGAGACCGTTGCACATGACCGGCCCGCCACGTGCGCCTGCTGCGTATCGGCGCTGTCCCGCACCCCCACTATTTTCGTCCGACGCAATTTGTTTCCATCACACCTCTTGCATACAGGTCACGAAACGGTAACGGCCCTGCGTGTGGTGGGGGTTTGTGGCCACGGCGACGGGTGCCACCATGGCGCGCCGGGCTGCCACCATCGGTCCCCCACCGACACCGCCAAGCCTGGGTGAGGCCGCCACAACGGCACCCCCGCCGGGCCACTGGCTCGCGCGACAAACGCACTCGATCACACACGGCACCTGGGGGAACGTGTGTGGTTACGCGATGTCGGTTGGGCACGCTGCCAGCCCAGGCCGACACCAGGCGGCCCGCCAGCCGCCACAGCGGCCCGCCACAGCGCCACCACGGGGCTATTGGTCGTCGGCGGGGCGGCCGCCAGCCACCCGCCACAGGTGCACCACGGGCACGCCACGGGGACGCCACGCGGACACCACACCGCCAATGGTGGTGGAAGCGGGACTGGACCGAGGTGCCGTTCTGTGCGGCCAGCACCTTCAGCTCCTGGTGCAGCCGCGTCGCCTATATCGTGCCCGCGTTCGCCAAAGCGGTCGTGCATGGCGCGCCGCTACCCAGCCCGCTGCTGTGGGGCTGAGGCCCAGATCCCTCGGGCGGCGTGGATGGCGGCGTCGCGGGCGGCTGTTTCGGCGGCTATGGCGCTGGTGCGTCGGGCTAGCGCGCGCAGCGTGGCGGCTTGGGCGGCGGCGCGTGCTGCTGTGTGGCCGGCACCGCCCAATGCTGCGCGTCCGGTGGGGAGTTCGGTCGGGGCTGTCGTCGGCGGGGGTTCGCTGTCGGTGGCCGGGTTCTTGTCTGGGCCGGCGGCGGTCACGCCGCCGTCTGTGGGCGGACCGGAGGTTCGCCAGTCCAGGCGCCGTAGGCGGCTGGACAGGAAGCCGGCGCCGGTCGGGTTGGCCGGGCTGGCGACGATCACGCCCTGCACGGGTGGATCGAGTTCGTCCAGCATGTCCACCGTGGGCTGGAAGCGGGTTTCGGGGCCGCACTCGATTTCGACGACCTCACAGCCCAGAGCCGAGAGGATGTTGCGGTAGCAGGGATAGCCGGGACTGGCGATGGCCACCCGGTCACCGGCATCGAAGCAGGCCAGGAACGCCAGCAGAAAGCCGCCGGAGGATCCGGTCGTCAGGACCACGTCGTCGATGCCGACGTCCAGGGCGAACTTGGCGGCGTAGGAGCCGGCGATCGCCTGCCGCAGTTCCGGAATGCCAAGGGCCACCGTGTATCCCAGCGGACCGGAGCGTAGTGCCTTCTCGGCGGCGGCGAGCACCGGCGCCGGAGCGCCGACGCTGGGCTGGCCGGCCGAGAGGTTGACCAGATCGCCGTGGGTGCGCTGACGTTCGGCGGCGGCCAGCCAGACGTCCATGACGTAGAACGGCGGGATGCCGGCTCGGCGTGCGACGGTCATGCCCCCAGGGTAGACACATCGACTACGCGGTCAGCGCGACCGCGGCCTCGGCGGTGTAACACAGAAACGTCAGCGTCTCGTCCAGGTACAACTGCACAGTGTCGGCGTCGTGGGACAGGTAGCCGATCGACACGTCGGTGCCGAGTTGCAGATCGAAATCGCCGCCTCGGGTGCTCAGCACGAAGGCGCCGTCGATGGCCGGCGCCCAGATGATCTCGCCGTCGACGAGGCGATTCAGGTGCTCGCGGATCGGGTAGCCGTGCTCGGTGGTCTCGCTGACCTTGGTGTAGGCATCGGCGGACAGCAGAACCGAATAGGGGCCGTCGACGCCGGCCAGGCGAAGCTCCGACAGTGCGCGGGCGATGACGTCGGGAGTCTTTCGGGCGTCCTCGGGCAGAGCGAGCTCCTGGTTGGAGCTGCAGCCGCGAATGCCCCGAATCGAGGCTGCCGCATAGCCTTCGAAGATGGCGCGGTCCTCGGCGAACGCGAGCTTTCGGGCGGCCTCCTTGACCGGATCCCAGTCGGAGTCCTGCGATCCGCGCTCGACGTCGTCGACCGCGTCGCGCGACAGGGTGAACGGAACCCGCAGCCGCACCAACGGCTGGGCGTCGCGCAGGTGCGCCACAACGCCGTCGGCCGGTGCGGACACGTCGAGCAGATGGCCGGTGCTCACCGCCGCCGTTGCCGAACCGCCCGGACCGCTGACGTCGACCACGCGGCGACCCGCGATATGGCGCTTGAACGTCCGGCTCGCCTCTAATTCGATTTGCTCCCAGGCGGACTCGGTGATCGGAGCGAGGTTGCGGTAAAGGTTGTTCATCAGGATCGTCCTTTCAAACTGCCGATCGACAGTGAGCCGTCAGCGCCGGTCTTCGGTGTCGGCCGCGCATGCAGGTGAGAGTTCGGCAGCGGAGGCGGATCGTCGAGGAAGTCGACGGTGGGGGTGAAGAAGAGGGTTCCGGTGACCGCAGTGGAGAAGTCCAGGATGCGATCGGTGTTGCCCGGCGGATCGCCGATGAACATGTTGCGCAACATCCTCTCGGTCACCGCAGGCGAGCGCGAGTAGCCGATGTAGTAGGTGCCGTACTCGGCCTTGCCGATCTCCCCGAAGGGCATGTTCGCCCGAACGATCTGCAACTGGTTGCCGGCCGCGTCTTCGATGACATTAAGCGCCACATGGGAATTGGCGGGCTTGGTGTCGTCAGGGAATTCGATGTCCGCAAGCTTGGTGCGGCCGATGACCCGCTCCTGGTCGGCGACCGACAGCGAATCCCAGGAGCCCATGTCATGCAGGTACTTCTGCACGTGCACGTAACACCCTCCGGCGAAGTCGCGGTCCTCGTCGCCGATCTGAGTGGCGATGACGGCGGGCGGGCCGTCCGGGTTCTCGGTGCCGTCGACGAAGCCGAGCAGGTCACGGTTGTCGAAGAACTTGAACCCGTGCACCTCGTCGACGATGGTGATCGCGCCGGACATCGCCGTGAGCACCCGGCCGGCTAGTTCGAAGCAGAAGTCGAGGGTCTCGGCGCGGATGTGGAACAACAGATCACCCGGCGTGGCGGGGGCGTGGTGGCGCGCACCGCGAAGTTCGGGGAACGGATGCAGTTCGGCGGGCCGGGGTCCGGAGAACAAGCGATCCCAGGCGTCCGAACCGATCGAGGTGACCAGGGACAGGTGCTTGGCCGGATCGCGGAAGCCGACGGCCCGAACCAGACCGGACAGCTCGGCCAGCGCGTCGTGGACTCGCTCTGCCCCGCTTTCGGTGATCCTGGCCACCAGGAAGATGGCGGCGGGCGTCAGTGGCGCCAGTACCGGTTGTGGCAGCGGATCAGGCACCTTTGCACCATATCGGCTCAGCGCCGCGTTAGCTTCCGGCCGGTCCGGTTCCGGCCGTCCCGCGATTCACAGCAACGCGATTCACAGCACCTCGGATTCGAGCCGTCGCAGTTGCTCGCGCGGCGGCCCGAGTAGCTGGGCACTGCTGTGCGCCCGCTTGAAGTAAAGCTGCATGTCGTGTTCCCAGGTGATGGCGATTCCGCCGTGCAACTGGATGGCCTCGCCGGCGACGGTGCAGAACGTCTCGCTCGCGGCCAGCCTGGCCCGCGCCGCGGTGACCGGGGTGAGCGCCGAAACCGCCTCGCCGACCACGGCGCGCGCGGACTGCACCGCCACGTACAGATCGGCCATCCGGTGCTTGAGCGCCTGGAAGCTGCCGATCGGGCGGCCGAACTGCACCCGCTGTTTGGTGTACTCGACGGTGAGCTCCAGGCAGCGCGCCGCCGCGCCGATCTGTTCGGCTGCCAGAAGAATCGCGGCGATATCGGCCAGACCCGGGTCGGGGCCCACGTCCGCGCTGCCGCCGGGGGTCAGCCGCGCCAGCCGGCGGGTGGGATCCAGCGACGTCAGCGGATGGACCGTCATATCGGTCCAGCGGACCACCCGGCCGTCGTCCACCGCCAGCACCACCTGGGCGACGTCGCCGTTGACGACGAAGTCGCGGTCGAACGCGACCGTGCCGATCAAGGTGCCGGCGGCGAGTTGCTCCAGGGTGCCGGCGTCGGGTGTGTCGGCGGCCAGCAGTGCGGCCTCGGCGAGGGTGGTGGCGAACAGGGGCGTGGGGACCAGTCCGCGGCCCAGCTCTTCGAGAACGGCTGCGGCGTCGGCCAATTCACCACCGGCACCACCGAACTCCTCGGGCACGATCAGGGCCGCGGCGCCGACCTGCTCACACAGCGTTGCCCATAGCGCCTCGTCATAACCGCGCTCGGACGCCATGGCCCGCCGGACGGACTCGGGGCCGGCGTGCTTGGCCACGAGTGCGGCGACGGTCTGCCGGAGCATCTGCCGCTCTTCGTTGGTGCTCATTCCGCAGCCTTCCTGCACAGCGCGTCCAGAACCCGGCGGCGGTGAGTCGTCGGGTCACCCCAGGCCGAATGCAGCGCCTGAACCCGCAGCAGCCAGTGCGACAGGTCGTGCTCGGCGGTGTAGCCGATCGCGCCATGGGTTTGTAGGGCGGTTCGGGCCGATAGCAGTGCAGCGTCCGACGCCGCCGTGTTCGCGGCGCTGACGTCCCGCTTGGTGGTCGGAGAGTCGGCGCCCAGTGATAGCGCCGCACCGAAGAGCAAGGGGCGGGCCAACTCACAAGCGATGTGGACGTCGGCGAGTTTGTGCTTGATCGACTGGTAGCTGCCGATGGTGCGGCCGAACTGACTGCGCTGCTTGGCGTAGTCCACCGACATGTCCAGCATGGCCTGCCCGGCGCCGAGCAGTTGCGCCGCCGTCGCCAGGGCGCCGAACTCGAAGGCGCGGGCCACGTCGGCGGGTCGGCTGTCGCCGGCCGCTACCACGTCGAACAACCGGCGGGCCGGGTCGATCGACTCGTGCCGCGTTCCTGGGGTGGCGTCGGCGACGCCCGTGTCGGTGGCGAGCAGCACCACGCCGGCGGCGTCGGCGTCCACCGCACGCGGCGCCGCGGGCGGCATCGCCACGGTGGCGATCACGTCGCCGTCGGCCAGGGCGGCCGCCCGGCTGTCGCCGGACAGCAGAATCGGTGCTACGGCAAGGGATTCCGCGACCGGGCCGGGCACGCACCAACGTCCCAGTCGTTCCACCGCGACGACGAGATCGACCGGATGGGCACCGATGCCGCCGGACTCCTCCGGCACCGCCAGTGCCGTCACCCCGAGGTCGGCGAGTCGCGCCCACACTGCCCGGCCCGGCGCGGTGTCACCGGCGGCCCAGGCGCGATTCGCCCCCGGTACGTCGGCGGCGCCGAGTGCGGCGTCGATACTGGCGGCGAAGTCGCGTTGCTGATCGTCGAGGGAGAACTTCATCGGTTTCCCTCCTTGCTTCCTTCGCGGGGCAGGCCGAGGAGTCGTTCGGCGATGATGTTGCGCTGAACTTCATTGGTGCCCGCGTAGATCGGCCCGCCCAGCGCGAACAGCAAGCCGTCGGTCCAGGAGTCGACGAGTTCGGCGTCCGGGCCGCGCAGATCCAGCGCCGTCTGATGCAGAGCGACGTCGAGGTCTGACCAGAACACCTTGGTGACCGAGGATTCGGCGCCGAGTTCGCCGCCTTCGGCGATGCGGGTCACCGTCCCGAACGTATGCAGCCGATACGCCTGCGCCTTGATCCAGGCGTCGGCCACCCGGTCCGCGAACGCTGGCTCGCTGCCGCGGCGCTGCCATTCGGCCACCAGTCGCTCGGCGGGAGCCACAAACCGGGCCGGACTGCGCAACGACATCCCGCGCTCGTTGCTCGCGGTGCTCATCGCCGCGCGCCAGCCCTCGTTGACCGCGCCGATGACGTCCTCGTCCGGAACGAAGACGTCGCCGAGGAAGATCTCGCCGAAACCCGTTGCGCCGCCCATCTGTTCGATCGGCCGGACGGTGACGCCGTCGGCCTTGAGGTCGAACATCAGGTAGGTCAGCCCACGGTGGCGTTGCGAGTCGGGATCGGAGCGGAACAATCCGAAGGCGCGATCGCCGAACGGCGCGCGGCTGCTCCAGATCTTCTGGCCGTTGAGCAGCCAACCGCCGTCGGTGCGCGTCGCGGTGGAACGCAGCGAAGCCAGATCACTGCCGGACTCCGGCTCCGACCAGGCTTGCGCCCAGATCTCCTCTCCGCTGGCCATTTTCGGCAGGATGCGCATCCGCTGTTCCTCGGTGCCGTGCCCGAACAACGTCGGCGCGAGCATCGAGGTGCCATTGGCGCTGGCCCGGCCCGGAGCCCCGACCCGGAAGTACTCCTCTTCGAAGACCACCCACTGCAGCAGTGTGGCGTCGCGCCCGCCGTAACGCTCCGGCCAGGTGATCACCGATAGGCCGGCGTCGAACAGCACCCGGTCCCACTGTCGGTGCTGCTCGAATCCTTCTGCGGTGTCATAGGACTTGGTAGGGAACTGGTGCTTGTTGGCGGCCAGGAAGGCCCGCACCTCGTCGCGGAAGGCGAGCGTCGCGTCGTCGTAATCCAGATCCATCACACCATCTCCCGCAACGTCGGCTTGACGACCTTCCCGCCCGCGTTGCGGGGCAACTGGTCGAGGAAAACCACCGACCGGGGAACCTTGAAATTCGCGAGATGCCTTTTGCTGTGGGCGATCACGTCATCCTCGCTGCTATCGAAGCCTGCTCTGCGGACGACGAAGGCGCGGCCCACCTCGCCGAGTCGTTCGTCGGGAACACCGATGACCGCGGCGTCGGCGACCCCGTCGAGACGGGCCAGAACCTGCTCGATCTCGGCGGGATAGACGTTGAACCCGCCGCAGATGTACATGTCCTTCAGACGGTCGGTGATGCGCAGATTCCCCGCCGCGTCGACGGTCCCGATATCGCCGGTGTGCAGCCAGCCGTCGGCGTCGATGGCCGCGGCGGTGGCCGCTGCGTCGTCGAGGTAGCCCAGCATGACGTTGGGGCCGCGCAGCAGGACCTCGCCGGCCCCGGTGCCGTCCGGATCGGCAATATTCAGTTCGAAGCCGGCGATCGGGCGCCCGCACGTGGTCGCGACCGTGACCGGGTCGTCGTCGGCCCGGCACATCGTGCCGAAGCCGTTTGCCTCGGTGAGTCCGTAGGCGGTCAGCACGAGGTCGAAGTCCAGTTCGCTCTGCATCCGCTCGATGAGAACCACCGGCACCGTCGCGGCGCCGGTCACGGCGAATCGCAGGGAGCTCAAGTCGAATTCGTTGCGGGCCGGGTGGTCCAGCAGCGTCTGATAGATGGTCGGCGGGCCGGGCAGCACGGTGATGCGTTGATCCTCGACGGTGCGCATCGCCGCTTCGGGATCGAACGTCAGTTGCGGTATCAGCGTCGCCCCGGTCTGCAGGCAGGCCAGGATTCCGGCCTTGTAGCCGAAGTTGTGGAAGAACGGGTTGATACACAGATAGCGGTCGGCGCTGGTGATCCGGCCGCACGCCGCCCAGTCGGCCGACGCCGACAGCGACTGCCGGTGCGCGCACAGCACGCCCTTGCTGCGCCCGGTGGTGCCGGAGGTGAACAGGATGTCGGAGACGTCGTCGGGGCGGACTGCCGCGGCCCGCGCGTCGACCTCCGACATCGGCGGCTGCGGGCCGGCCAGGAAATCGTCCCAGTCCCCGTCATCGCTCTCGACCGGAATGCGCACGACATGACGCAGGGCCGACAGCGAACCCCGGTCCAGGTCGGCCACCCGGTCGGCCCCGAGGAATCGGCCCATCGCGATGAGCAGCGGAGCTTCGGTGCGCGCGATGATGTCGGCCGCCTCTTCGGCGGTGTAACGGGTATTGATCGGTACCACGACCCCGCCCGCGTACTGGATCGCCAGACAGGCGACCACCCAATGCCAGGTGTTCGGCGACCACAGCGCCACCCGGTCGCCAGGCGCCACCCCGGACCCCGCGATGGCAGCGGCGGTGCGGCGGACCTCGTCGCGCAGTTGGGAGAAGGTGAACTGCCGGTCATCGGTGACAAGTGCCTCGTGATCGGCGAAGTCGCACGCCATCCGGTCCAGTACCGCCGGAGTGGTGAGCGGGCCCGTCATCGCGATGCTCCTTGAGGTTCTGATCGCCCGGTCCGGGCCACCAAAGCAAGTGCTTGGTAGGTTACCCTACAGGGATGGAGGTCGAGGAGTTCCGGGCGGAGGTCCGCGGCTGGCTTGCCGACAATCTGGTCGGTGACTTCGCCGCCCTGAAAGGGCTTGGCGGACCTGGTCGCGAGCACGAGGCCTTCGAGGAACGGCTGGCCTGGAACCGCCATCTGGCCGCCGCCGGGCTGACCTGTCTGGGCTGGCCGGTCGAGCACGGTGGGCGCGGTCTATCAGTGGCGCATCGGGTGGCGTTCTACGAGGAGTACGCGAAGGCCGACGCCCCCGACAAGGTCAACCATCTGGGCGAGGAACTCGTCGGCCCGACGCTGATCGCCTACGGGACCCCCGCCCAGCAGCAGCGCTTCCTGCCGGCGATCCGCGACGTGACCGAACTGTGGTGTCAGGGGTATTCGGAGCCCGGAGCGGGCAGCGACCTGGCCAATGTGTCGACGTCGGCAGTGCTGGATGGCAATCACTGGATCCTCAACGGGCAGAAAGTGTGGACTTCGCTGGCGCACTGGGCCCAGTGGTGTTTCGTGATCGCGCGATCGGAGAAGGGGTCCAAGCGCCACGCAGGTCTGTCGTATCTGCTTGTCCCGCTTGATCAGCCGGGCGTGGAGATCCGGCCGATCGTCCAGCTGACCGGAGACTCCGAATTCAACGAGGTCTTCTTCACCGACGCCCGCACCGACGCCGATCTGGTGGTCGGCGAGCCCGGCGACGGCTGGCGGGTGGCCATGGCCACGTTGCAGTTCGAACGCGGTGTCTCGACACTCGGCCAGCAGATCCGTTACGCCCGTGAGCTTTCCGGGGTGGTCGCGCTGGCGAAGAAGACCGGGGCGATCGACGATCCGCTGATCCGGGAGCGTCTTTCCCGGGCCTGGGTCGACCTGCAGGCAATGCGTTCGTTCGCGTTGGCCACCATGGACGACGAGACAGCGGGTCAAGATAGCGTCTCAAAGCTGCTGTGGGCCAACTGGCATCGCGATCTGGGGGAGTTGGCGTTCGACATCAAGGGGATGTCCGGCATGGTGCTGGCAGACGGTGAGTTCGACGAGTGGCAGCGGCTGTTTCTGTTCTCCCGGGCCGACACCATCTACGGCGGATCCAATGAGGTGCAACGCAACATCATTGCCGAGCGGGTGCTCGGCCTGCCGCGGGAGGCGAGGGGCTGATGACGACGCTGTCGACACCGCCGGACGAGATTGCCGGCCACGGCCTGCTGGCCGGCAAGGTCGTCGTCGTCACCGCGGCCGCCGGTACCGGGATCGGCTCGGCCACCGCGCGTCGCGCGCTGCTGGAGGGCGCCGACGTGATGGTCTCCGACCACCACGAACGGCGCCTGAACGAGACCCGGGATGCGCTGTCCGCCTTAGGTCTTGGGCGGGTCGAGAGCGTGGTGTGCGACGTCACCTCCTCGGTCCAGATCGACGCACTGATCTCCTCGACCACCGCCCGGCTGGGACGCCTCGACGTGCTGGTCAACAACGCCGGGTTGGGCGGCCAAACTCCGGTGATCGACATGACCGACGACGAATGGGACCGCGTCCTGAGCGTCACTCTCACCTCGGTCATGCGCGCCACCCGGGCTGCGCTGACCTACTTCCGCGCCGCCGGTCACGGGGGAGCGATCGTGAACAACGCCAGTGTGCTGGGCTGGCGGGCGCAGCATTCACAGTCCCACTACGCGGCCGCCAAAGCCGGTGTGATGGCGCTGACCCGTTGCAGCGCAATCGAAGCCGTGGAATACGGCGTGCGGATCAACGCCGTTTCGCCCAGCATCGCCCGACACACGTTCCTGGAGAGGACGAGTTCGGCCGACCTGCTTGACCGGCTGTCCGAACGCGAGGCGTTCGGCCGGGCCGCCGAGCCGTGGGAAGTCGCCGCGACCATCGCATTCCTCGCCAGCGACTACTCCAGTTATCTGACCGGAGAAGTGATCTCGGTGTCGAGTCAGCATCCATGACGAGTCCGCCCCCGGCCACCCGGCGCGAGGAACTTCTCGGTCTCGCCGCGTCGATGTTCGCCCAACGCGGCTTGCGGGCCACCACGGTCCGCGACATCGCCGACGCCGCGGGGATCCTCTCGGGCAGCCTCTACCACCACTTCTCGTCGAAGGAGGAGATGGTCGACGAGGTCCTCCGCGGCTTCCTGGACTGGCTCTTCGACCGCTACCAGCAGATCATCGACACCGAAGCGGACCCGATGGCACGCCTCAGGGGGCTGTTCATGGCGTCGTTCGACGCCATCGAGCACCACCACGCCGAGGTCGTCATCTACCAGGATGAGGCCAAGCGGCTGTCGACCCAGCCTCGTTTCTCCTACGTGTCCGAACTCAATCTGCGTCAACGCAAGATGTGGGTCGACGTACTCACCGAAGGTATCGAGCAGGGGTGCTTCCGGCCGGACATCGACGTCGACCTGGTCTACCGCTTCATTCGCGACACGACGTGGGTGTCCGTGCGCTGGTACACCCCGGGCGGCCCGTTGACCGCCGAAGAGGTTGGTCGGCAATACCTTTCGATCGTCCTCGGCGGGATCGCCGCCGGCACCGATAAGGAGATTCGACATGGCTGAGGCGTACGTCATCGACGCCGTCCGGACCGCGGTCGGCAAGCGCAACGGCTCCCTCGCCGGGCTACACCCCATCGACCTCGGGGTACATGCCTTCCGGGGGATCTTCGACCGCAACGACGTCGACCCCGCAGCGGTGGACGATGCGATCGTCGGCTGCGTCGACGCCGTCGGCGGTCAGGCCGGCAACATCGGCCGGCTGACCTGGCTCGCCGCCGGTTATCCGGAAGAGGTTCCGGGGGTGACGGTTGACCGCCAGTGCGGGTCCAGCCAGCAGGCTATTTCCTCTGGGGCACAGGCGATCATGGCCGGCACGGCGGATCTGATCCTGGCCGGCGGAATGCAGAACATGAGCCAGATCCCCATCTCGTCGGCGATGATCGTCGGCACCCAGTTCGGATTCACCACCCCGACAGCGGAATCCAAGATGTGGCTGGAGCGCTACGGCGATCAGGAGATCTCCCAGTTCCGCGGCGCCGAGATGATCGCCGAGCGCTGGGACATCTCCCGCGAGGACATGGAGCGCTGGGCGCTGGCCAGCCATCAGCGCGCGTTCGCCGCGATCCAGGGCGGTCACTTCGTTAACGAGATCGTGCCGGTGGATGGCTTCGCCGTTGACGAAACCCCAAGGCAGACAACGCTGGAGAAGATGTCGGCGCTGCCGGTGCTGAGTGCGGGCGGCCGGATGACGGCGGCGGTGGCCAGCCAGATCTCCGACGGCGCCAGCGCCGTGCTGCTCGCCTCGGAGCAGGCGGTCAAGGACCACGGTCTCACACCGCGCGCCCGCATCCACCACATGAGCTGCCGGGGCGCCGATCCGGTGCTGATGCTGACCGGACCCATCCCGGCGACCCGCTACGCCCTGGACAAGACCGGTCTGTCGATCGACGAGATCGACGTCGTCGAGATCAACGAGGCGTTCGCTCCGGTGGTGCTGGCCTGGCTCAAGGAGACCGGCGCCGATCCGGCGCGGGTCAACCCCAACGGCGGTGCCATCGCCCTCGGTCATCCGCTCGGAGCCTCGGGCGCAAAGCTTTTCGCCACCATGCTCAACGAACTGGAGCGCACCGGCGGCCGCTACGGCCTGCAGACCATGTGCGAGGGCGGCGGGACGGCGAACGTCACGATCATCGAGCGGTTGTAGCGCAGGTGGGTGATCGCCTCGGCCGCGATTGCTTTGGATTTCGGTCAGGCGCTGTTTCCGCAACCGCCGCAGGGGCCAACCTCGAAGCATCATGATGACACGAACTGATGGTATGAGGCAGGAGAGTCCGGAATCTGTCGGGAGCGCGTGGACGTTTCCCACTGGCGGCGCCGGTGGCCTGCCGCCCGGCGTGTGTCTACGACAACGAATCGCTGGCAGACCTGCTCGGTGAGCATGCTCTGCCCTGACGTGACCGTGCTGCTGTACGCGTTTCGCCGCGACAGCAGCGATCATGAGCGATACGCGCACTGGCTCCAGGACGCTATGACCGGAGCCGAACCGTCGGCGTCAGCGAACCTGCGGTGGCGCAGCCCGCTCGACTTCAGCTGATCTGCGCGGCTGCTGCCTGTAGGTGGGTGATCGCCTCGGCCACGATCCGCTCGATCAACTCGGCGCACGACGGCAGGTCCTCGATGATGCCGGTCACTTGACCCGAGGCCAGCACCCCGGCGTCGGTGTTGCCGTCGACCAGTCCGGCTTTCAGCAGCATCGGGGTGTTGGCCGCCATCAGGACCTGGGACCAGGTCAGTTCCTTGCCGTGCCGCATGGCCATCCCGTCGCGCATCATCGACGGCCAACTCATCTGCGAGAGCTTCTTGAACTTGGCGGCGTTGACCACGGCCGCGGTGAAACCCCTTACCCGGGAACCGCTTTCCAAACTCTGAACCAGTCCGGTCCGCAACACCCGGTGCGGCATGCCGTCCACCCGCGTCGACACCACCGTCCCGTCCAGACCGGCCTGCAGGTAGCGCTGCTTGACCGCGTCGGGGACCGTCGAATCCGACGTCAACAGGAACCGGGTTCCCATCGCGACGCCCGCCGCCCCGTAGGACAACGCTGCGGCCAGGCCCCGTCCGTCGAAGAATCCGCCGGCGGCGACGACGGGTATGTCCACCGCGTCGAGAACCGATGGCAGCAGCAGGGTGGTCGCGACCGGTCCGGTGTGCCCGCCGCCCTCCCCGCCCTGGACGATAACCGCGTCGGCGCCCCACCCGGCGACCTTCCTGGCGTGCTTGGCCGCTCCGACCGACGGGATCACCACCGCCCCTGCGTCTTTCAGTCGTGCGATGAGTTCCGGCTTCGGTGCCAGCGCGAACGACGCCACCTTGACGCCCTCGCGGATCATCAGGTCGACGCGGTCGCCGGCGTCGGAGGCGTCGGCGCGGATGTTGACGCCGAACGGCCGGTCGGTCCCCGCCTTGACTTTCGTTATCGCCGTGGCCAGTTCGTCGACGGTCATGGTCGCCGAGGCGAGGATGCCCAGGCCGCCGGCGTTCGCGGTCGCCGACACCAGGCGTGCGCCGGCGACCCAGCCCATCCCGGTCTGGACCACCGGATGCTCGATACCGACCAGTCGGGTCAGCGCGGTCCGGATGCGGGCACTCACTGCTTGATCTCCCTGTCGCGCAATGCCCGTGGGTCCAGAGTTCGGATGATCTCCAGTTCGTCGCCGGTCGCCAGGCGGGTCTGCGGTGTGTCGTCGAGTCCGTGCACCTCGAAGGAGGTGTTGGCCCGGACCTCGTCGGTGTCGATCCCCGGATGCAGCGAGACGGCTCGCATGGTGTGGCCGGGACCGTTGAAGTCGAATACGCCGAGGTTGGTGACGACCCGGTTGACGTCGACGAAGCGGTAGGCGGGATTGTCCGGATCGACCCTGTCCCAGCCGATCCCGGATACCACGTCGACGGTGTCACAGAAGACCCGCTTGGAGTGGCTGCCCACCCAGTAGCTGGTGGTGTGGTTGATGGTGTTGCCCGGCGCGCCGCGAACGCCGAACATCTGCCGGGTCGGATGCTGCAGCGGACCGAAGGCCGACAGGTTCTGGTTGCCGTACCGGTCGATCTGGTTGGCGCCCATCACCACATGGCGCCGGCCCCACGCGAGCGTCTCGAACACCCGGCCGAAGGGCATCCAGCCCTCCACCGCGCCGGGTGCGCCGATCGCCGGGGTGTCGGCCAGCAGTTGGGCCTCGCCGTCGGTCAGCAGGATGTCGGTAGCGAACGTCAGCCGGGCCAGTCGCGCTCCGATCGAGGCGATGGTGGTCATCGGGCTGACCATGATCTCCCCGGCGTCCCGGAACAACTCGGCGCAGGCGACGGCGCACACCTCGGCACGGCTCACCTGGATCACTGTGCCTCCTCCGTGAACCGTCGAACTGCCGCTTGGTAATCCGCTTCGCCGCCGGACAGATAGGTGGCGACGAACTGCGCCCATGAGGCGTCATCCGCGGCGGCCTGGGCGTAGTGGCGTTGGAACTTCTCATCGCGGCCGTAGTCCGGGGCCGCGGTGGTGAAATGCGCGCCGCCCGGCGCTTCGACCACATGGTCGACCATCATCCGGTTGACCAGCAACGCCTGGGGCGCAACGACGTTCACCAGTTCCGCGGTCGGCACCACCTTCTCGACCGACAGGAAGCGGCGGTCCGCGGCCATCAGGAACAGGTCGTCGAAGTAGGGATCGATGCCGGTGTAGGCGGCGTTGCCGTGTCTGTCGCCGAGATTGAGATGGGCGAACGCGGCGTCCAGTCTCAACGCGGGCATGGCGATCAGCTCTTCTTCGTTGTACGGCGATCGCACGGTCTTCAGTTCCCCCTCCCAGAAGTCCGGCACCGAACTTCCCAGCCCGGCGCGGGTCGGCAGGAACGGCAACCGTTGTGCGGCGGCCTGTAATCCGGTGCGCAGCATGCCTTCGTCCATCTCGCGGGCGACGATCGATCCGGTGGTCCGGGCGCGGGAGAACCACGGGTCGTAGAACGGCGGGGAGTCCAGTGAGACGAATCCGTAGTAGACCTTGGCCACCTTGCCGGCCGAGCAGAGCAGGCCGAGGTCGGGTCCGCCGTAGGTCACCACGGTCAGGTCGGTGACGGCGGTGCGCAGCAGGGCCCGCACGAATGCCATCGGCTTGCGGCGCGATCCCCAGCCGCCGATGCCGATCGTCATCCCACTCTCGATCCCGGCCACCGCCTCGTCGAGCGTCGTGCGCTTATCCCTCATTTGCCCGCCTTCTTCGTGCCGGCGAAATCGTCACGCAGTTCGTCGGACACCCCGGACAGGTTCAGCTCGAAGGTGAAGCCCTGCTCCATCCGGTAACTGGCATTGACCCGTTGGGGGTCAATGAGATTCAGCGCCTCCTTGGCGGCCCGGATCACCCGGGTGTCCTTGGCGGCGATGTCGCGGGCCACCCGCAGGGCGGCCTCGTCGAGTTCGGCGCGCGGCACCACCTCGTGGACGGATCCGAAGTGGTGCAGGGTCGCGGCATCGACCGTCGCCGCGGTGAAGAACAACCGGCGCATCAGGTGCTGCGGAACCAATCGGGAGAGATGCGTGGCCGCGCCCAGTGCGCCGCGTTCCACCTCGGGCAGTCCGAAAGTCGCGTCGTCGGAGGCGACGATCACATCGGCGTTGCCCACCAAGCCGATTCCGCCGCCGACACAGAATCCGTTGACGGCCGCGACCACCGGCACCGCGCACTCGTAGACCGCCTTGAACGCGGCGAAGCATCCGCGGTTGGCGTCGATCAGTGCGGTGAAGCCTTCGGTGCGCTGCATCTCCTTGATGTCGACGCCGGCATTGAACCCGCGGCCCTCGGCCCGCAGGATCACCACGTGGGTGTCCATGTCGCGGCCCGCGGCGGTGATGGCGTCGGCAAGTTCGAACCATCCGCGCGACGGGATGGCGTTCACCGGCGGATAGTCGACGGTCACCGCGACGATGCCCGGTTCGACGGTGGCAGACGTGATCGGCATGAGACTCCTAAGCAAGCACTTGCTTGGTAGGCTAGCACGGTGGACTTTGACCTGGCTGGACGCATCGTGCTCGTCACCGGCGGTGTGCGCGGCGTCGGGGCGGGCATCAGCGAGGTGTTTGCGCGCCAGGGCGCCGAGGTCATCACCTGTGCCCGACGCCCGGTGGAGGGCCTGCCGTATGAGTTCCACAGTTGCGATGTCCGCGATCCGGACGCCATCGGGTCCATGGTCGACGCCATCGTCGCGCGGCACGGCCGCCTCGACGTGGTGGTGAACAATGCGGGCGGGTCGCCGTACGCGCTCGCCGCGGAGGCCTCGCCGCGCTTTCACCAGAAGGTCATCGAACTGAATCTGCTCGGCATGCTCTATGTCTCGCTGGCGGCGAATGCGGTGATGCAGCGTCAGGCCCGGGGCGGGTCGATCGTCTCGGTGTCCAGCGTCAGCGGGCGGCGCCCGTCGCCGGGAACCGCCGCTTACGGCGCTGCCAAGGCCGGTGTGGACAGCCTCACCGCGACGCTGGCAGTCGAGTGGGCGCCGAAGGTCCGGGTCAACGCAGTGGTCGCCGGCATGGTGGCCACCGAGCAGGTCGAACTCTTCTACGGAGATGCCGAGTCGCAGGCTGCGGTGGCCGGCACGGTCCCGCTGGGCCGTCTGGCCCGGCCTGACGAGATCGGCTGGGCCGCAGCATTTCTCGCTTCCGGGGCGGCGTCCTACATCAGCGGGGCCACGCTCCCGGTCCACGGCGGGGGCGAGCCGCCGCCGTACCTGACCGCTTCCACAGCGAATACGAAGGAGACGTAATGGGATTGCTCGACGGACGGGTCGTCATCGTCACCGGCGCGGGCGGCGGGATCGGCCGCGCCCACGCCCTGGCCTTCGCCGCCGACGGTGCGCGGGTGGTGGTCAACGACATCGGCGTCGGCCTGGACGGATCACCGGCCGGCGGCGGCAGCGCTGCCCAGGCCGTCGTCGACGAAATCCGCAGTGCGGGAGGGGAAGCCGTCGTCAGCGGGGCCAACGTCGCCGACTGGGACCAGGCAGCCGGATTGATCCAGACGGCGGTCGACGAGTTCGGCGGCCTCGATGTCCTGGTCAACAACGCCGGTATCGTCCGGGACCGGATGATCGCCAACACCAGCGAGCAGGAGTTCGACGCCGTCATCGCCGTCCACCTCAAAGGGCACTTCGCCACCACCCGCCACGCTGCGGCGTACTGGCGCGGCCTGGTCAAGGAGGGCAAGGTGAACGCGGCAGATCTCAACGCTCGGATCATCAACACCAGTTCCGGTGCGGGACTTCAGGGCAGCGTCGGGCAGGGTAACTACAGCGCGGCGAAAGCGGGGATCGCGGCGCTCACCCTGGTGGCGGCCGCCGAGATGGGTCGCTACGGCGTCACGGTGAACGCGATCGCGCCCTCGGCCCGGACCCGGATGACCGAGACGGTGTTCGCCGACATGATGGCCAAGCCGGACAACGGTTTCGACAAGATGGCCCCGGAGAACGTCTCGCCCCTGGTGGTATGGCTGGGCAGCGTCGAGTCGGCGGATGTCACCGGGCGGGTGTTCGAGGTCGAGGGCGGCATCATCCGCGCGGCCCAGGGCTGGCAGCACGGGCCGGAGGTCGACAAGGGGGCGCGGTGGGAGCCCGGTGAACTCGGGCCCGTCGTGCGCAGCCTGCTCGCACAGGGCCGTCCGCCGGCGCCGGTGTACGGGGCTTAGCCTGAATGCACCGATGCGGTAGCAGCGCGTAGTGGGTCGTAACAGCGAAATGCCCTGTCGCGGTGGGAGAATGAGATTTCTTGAGGATCAAATTCGACCACGTTGAAGGGCATTTCGTAGATGCAACTATCTCAC
>CAIRCP010000073.1 GCA_903877095.1 uncultured Actinomycetes bacterium
CCCAAGTGCCGTCCTTGCTGTACTGGTCATGGCGGCGCCAGGCGGTCTTCCACGCTCCGAAGGACCCGGGCAGATCCCGCCACGGCGAACCCGTCCGATACCGCCAGATGATCGCCTCCACCACCAGTCGGTGATCACGAAACGGCCTGCCGCCCTTGGCCGAAGCCACTGGCATCAACGGCTCAACCCGAGCCCACATCTCATCAGAGAGCACCTGCAAACGCGACACCCGCCCGACACTGCCAGCCCCACCCCGAAACGGTTACGGGACACGCCCTAGTGGCCGACGGTGGGCACAGCCTGCCCGAGACCTGGCCGCCGCCCTGACCGGGGGCCGGTCATCGCGATCCGCTACTGCGCCCGTTCGATAATCCAGCGCCGCGCCTCGTCGGCGTCGTCTGCCGGAAAGTGGCGGATGTCAGCGGAAACGAAATGGGACGCCAGGTGTTCGGCCACCTCACCGAGGTGTGAGTCGGTGACGACCGCGATCTTTTTGACGTGTTGATGGTGGTCGCGGACGAAGCGCAGGTGGGTCACCAACGCCCCGAAGCTGTCCCACCCCGGGAAACGGGGGGCCTCGACGATGAGCCCGTTGAGATCGCCATGCTCCTCGATCTGCGGGTCGACGACTTTGGCGAGTTCTTCGAAATCGCTTTTGTCTAAGGCGGACTCCGGACGGATGGTGAGGACGGCGGTCGAGGGGTCGAGGTGGTAGTCGATCATGGCTGCCATCCTCGGCCGGTCAGCAAACCGCGGGCAGAGCATAAAGTCCTCAAAGCAGGGCCTCCCAGTCCAGGAGTCGCCGGACCAACTCGGGTCCGGCATCCTCCTGGATGAAGTGGCTGGCGGTGATCCGGGCGTGCGGTTGGCCCGCCGCGCCGGGAATATGTCTGATCAGGGGCTGGTCGGCCTTCCCGAGGATGGGATCGCGGGAACCGAACACACAGAGCACCGGTTTCTCCCAGCGCCCCAACACTTCCCAGGCCGCCCGGTTGGCCGGAATGGCCGGGTCCGACGGCGACGTCGGCACCAGTTGCGGGAAAGCG
Source organism: uncultured Actinomycetes bacterium (assembly GCA_903877095.1). Classification (GTDB taxonomy): domain Bacteria; phylum Actinomycetota; class Actinomycetes; order Mycobacteriales; family Mycobacteriaceae; genus Mycobacterium. The sequence goes on from CAIRCP010000073.1 coordinate 1,047, forward strand.
CGCGCCCCTGCCTGATACCGCTTGTCGGGAAACGGAGCGTTGTAGCCGGCGCGGACAGCCGCGGGCACCTTGTGGACGGTCCCACGGTCGACGAGCCACCCTGCGTCGAACCACGGCGTGTACTTGGCGAAAGCACGCCAGATACCGAAGGCCGGTGGCGTAGGACGATCCGCAGTGGGGAGAAATCCGTTGGCAATGACCAGCTTTGCGAACCGACCCGGATTTTCCGCGGCGACCCGTAGACCGATCAACGAACCCCAGTCCTGCACCACTGCCGTCACGTCCCGCAGGTCCAGCGCAGTCAGCCAGGCCGTCACCCAGTCAACATGCCTCTGATAGGTGTAATCGCTCAACCGAGTGGGCTTGTCGGAACGACCGAAACCGATCAGATCAGGAGCCAGCACCCGATGCCCGGCATCGGTAAGCGGCCGAATCATGTTGCGGTACAGATAACTCCACGTCGGCTCGCCGTGAAGCAGCACGACTGGGGTGCCGTCACGCGGACCTTCGTCGACGTAGTGCATGCGCAGCGAATCAGGAACTCCACTGGCAGTGACGTCGATGTAATGGGGCCCGAAGGCGTAACCCTGCAGATCGGCGAATCGGGAGTCAGGCGTGCGCAGGAAGTCCACGCGCACTATCTAAGCAGCGACTGCCCGGAGCGCACCCAGATGTCCCCGTCAAGGTGACCGGGCAACTCGGCCTCCGCGGCGACGAACTCCGGATTCTCACCGGCTTCGGCCTGCAGGTGGTAATTGCGAAGCGCGGCGAACGCCCACTTGCCCAGGAGCACGATGGCGATCAGATTGACGATGGCCATGAATCCCATGGAGATGTCGGCGAAGTCCCACACCGTGCCCAGTTTCGCGACGGCGCCGATCGCGATCGCGGCCAGTACCGCGATCCGGAAAACGAAGATTCCGCGTTCTTTGACGCCGAGGAAGAACAAGTTGATCTCGGCGTAGACGTAGTTACCTAGAACCGAGGAGAACGCGAATACGAAGACCAGGACCGTCATCAGCCAGGTGGTCCATGGTCCGAGACTCGCGGCGATAGCCGAGGCCGTCAGTGACGCGCCGGCCATCTTGGTGGGGCTGTGCGGATCGTAGATCTCCGGCCCGGACACCAGGATGATCAGCGCGGTCGCGGTGCAGATGATCATGGTGTCGACGAAGACGCCGAGGGACTGAATCAGGCCCTGCTTGACCGGGTGCGAAACCGTGGCGGTGGCGGCGACGTTGGGGGCGCTGCCCATGCCGGCCTCGTTGGAGAACAGGCCACGCTTGACGCCGTTGAGCATGGCTGCGGCGATCCCACCGGTGAAGCCGCCGGCAATCTGCTGCAGTCCGAACGCTCCACCGATGATCTCGGCGAAGGCGTGCGGCAGGTTGCCGATGTTAAGCGCGATGATCACCAACGCCAGCAGCACATAGGCAAGCGCCATCAACGGGAGAACGATTTCGGCGACCTTGGCAACCCGCCGGACCCCGCCGAACAGCACGGGAGCGGCCAGCAGCACCAAACCGATTGTGGTGTAGTGCACTTCGACGTTGTGCGAAGAACTGAGAACGTCGGCAATGGCGTTCGCCTGCACCATGTTGAAGGCGAATCCGAAGGTGAATACCAGCAGAACCGCGAACAGAATGCCGCCGGGCCGGGAATTCAGTCCCCGCTCAATGTAGAAGGCCGGCCCGCCGCGGAAGGTACCGTCCGGCGCGCGGACCTTGAATATCTGAGCGAGCGTCGCTTCGATCAGCGCGGTGGCCATGCCGATCAGCGCCACCATCCACATCCAGAAAATCGCGCCCGGTCCGCCGACCGTCAGCGCGATCGCAACACCGGCGATGTTGCCGGTGCCGACGCGCGAGGCAAGTCCGACGCAGAACGCCTGGAACGACGAGATGCCGCCGTTGCCGACGCGGGAGTTGAACAGTTGGCCGAGCATGCGACGGAAATAGCGGAATTGGACGAAGCGCGTGCGCACGCTGAAGTAGAGGCCGGCGGCAACCAGCAGATAGACAAGTACGTAGGTGTACAGAAACTTGCTGACCTGGTCAATCAGGTTTGCCTGAATGAAATCCACAAGTCACCTCCCATCGGCGTTTTGGGAATCTTTGCACTAAACCACCAAAGGCGCAGCGCGACTTCCAAGAGCGCTCGACAGGGCTCCCCGGAAGGGCTTAAGGGGCGGGCGGTGCCGGGGTCGGCGGGGGGTCGTGAGGCGACAGTGCACTCCCCTTAACCCAGTCCTTCCACGGGACCGACCAACTGCCGCCCTGCGCGACGGTCAGCGGCGGACCACCGGTGTAGCGAATCTCCACCGGGTCGCCGGGCTGGACGAAGTCGAAGTACCACTTGGCGTTCTCGCCGCTGAGGTTCAGGCAGCCGTGCGAGAGGTTGGTGTTGCCCTGCGCCCAGACGGTGTCGTCGAGTTGGTGCAGGTAGATGCCGTCGGTGCTGATGCGGGTCGCCCAGCCGATCTTCAGGTTGTACCCGAACGCCGAATTCTGAGGCAGCCCGTAGGTGGCCGAGTTCATGGTCACGACCTGACCCTTGTCCAGCACGCTGTAGGTGCCCGGCGGCGTCCACCAGGAGAACGTCTTGCCGGCCACCACATCTGTTCCACCGCGGCCCATCGAGGTTGGCATGGTGCGCACCAGCTTGCCGTTGTCGAAGACGCTCACCTGCTTGGTGATGTCGTTGGCAACAGCGAGGTGCGCGGCGCCGATATTGATGGTGCTGTGCGCGTCGGTCTGCCCGTAGAGACCGTCGCCGAGCTTGAGTCCGAAGACGTTGAGGTCGACGTCGATTCGGGTACCGGGCTCGTAGTAAGTCTCCGGCCGCCACTGCGCGACGGCGTCGCTGATCCAGTTCCAAGAGCCCTGCACCGGAGGTTCGGTGCGAACGATCATGTTCTTCTCGGCGAGCGCCTTGTTCTTGATGGGTTCGTCGAAGTGCGCCTGGATGATGGTGGCCACGCCGTAGCGCACGTCCGGATTGGGCGCGAAGCCGCCCTGGACCTCGATATAGGGGTGGGCGTAGTTGTCCGGCACCAAGGTGTCGAACGTGGTGGTTCGAGACAACGGCACCCCGCCGTTGCTCTTGCTGTTCACCGTCATGGTGTAGCTGCGGGCGAAGTTCAGCCGCTGCGTCGGCGACCACGTATTGCCGTTATCGGCCACCGCGCCCTCGACAGTGTCACCCCAGTCGTCGGTGAGCGTGACGCCGGTGATCTTGCCGTCGACGACATCGACCACCGGCTTGTCCAGCGGGCTGATGCCTTCGGCGCCGTCGAACGGCGACACACCGAGAAGAGGCGGCGTGGGCTTGGCGGGGGGCAACTCCGCAGCGGCGGTAGCCGTGGCGGTCCTGCAGCTCTCCCGGCAACCGGGGATACCGGCCACGTCACCGGCCAGCACACCACCCAGCAAGGTCACAACGACCACACTCGCTGTCCGCGCACGGCGGGGAAGCATCACCAATTACTCCAGGGCATTCTCAGAAGGGTCAGACGTCGACGTTGACGCCTGAATCATAGTCACAGCGCGCACCTATTCCGAAGCCCGAGCGCGCCCCGTCGCCGCCGGCACTTAGCAAACTTCTGTGACGTAGCGCACGACACTGTGCGTTCGCGCTGGAAGCACGCTTCACTCCAGCATCGATGCGCCATCACGAAGTTTGCTGAATCCGCACCCTGGCGACGCGCTCGGAGGTCATCCGCCGAAAAACCCGAGGTGCCTCACCTAAAAGTGAGCGCGAAGTAGTGGCTGGTGCCTCACGCATGGTGAGCGCGTGGGGGGCTTGCGCTACTTCGTCTTGGTCAATCGGTTGATTGACGGTTGCAATGCTTCCAGATCGATGTGGCGGG
>CAIRCP010000074.1 GCA_903877095.1 uncultured Actinomycetes bacterium
CGACGGCCCCAACATGCGCCGACACGGCCATCAGCAGGACACCACCTGACCACAGCGCAGGCGCGGGGACCGCTACCAGATCCCCGCGCCCGCGCTACCACTTCCTCACACAGCCGCTACCAACAACCCCGGCTAAACAATATGTGCTTGACCGATGTGTCCGGGCATGGGGTACGGCCCGCCCTGCTGTCGGTTTCGGCGCACAATCTGATTCGGTCCGGCTCGCTGTCGCTGCCAACCCTGCTCAAGCCGGACCGGGTGCTTAATGAACTCAACGGCCTGTTCCAGATGGACGATCAGGCAGACAGTTATTTCACTATCTGGTATGGCGTCTACCAGCGTTCGACGCGTACCCTGCGTTACGCCAGTGCGGGACATCCGCCCGCCCTCGCGCTCAACCGGGACTCCGACGGCGGGATCGCCGCGACCGCGTTGGCCACCCCGGCGTACCCCATCGGCATGTTCGCCGACACGGTGTTCACCGCCGACGCGTATCGGGTGCCGAACGGCGGGCAACTACTGCTCTACAGCGACGGAGCGTATGAGCTACCGCTGGACGACGAGCGGCGCAGCCGATTTTCTCTGGACAACTTCGTCAGCCTGTGTACCGAGTTGGCCGTCCGGCCCGGCTGGTCGTTGGATGACCTCGTCAATCGGCTCAGGCTGTGCAGCCCGACCGGGGATTTCGACGACGACTGCGCCCTCGTCCTGCTGACGTTCCCCTGAGGATGTGCTGGGGCGATCGGCGGAGGTCAGTCGGCGAGTGCGGACAAAACCGTTACGGCGTCGGCGCGGCTGTGCCAGGGCACGAGCAGGTGGTCGTGGCGTGATGCGGCCAGCACGTTGCATGGGATGTCCGCGTCGGCCAGGGCGCGGCTGATGGCGGCGGTCATGCCGACCGCCTCAAGATCGGATTCGATCGTGCATGTGATCCATGCGGCGACGAAGCTGTACGGCAGGCCGTGGGCGTCGGCGACCGTCTGCTCGATCACTTTCGTCGTCGCCTCTTCCTCGACGATGACGGCAGCGGCGGGGACGTCGGCGTCGGTTTCGACGACGACATATGGCACCGGCCGTACGGCTGGGGCGAGTCCCGCGAGCAGACGGCCCAGGTCGCGCTCACCCATGTGCAGACGCGGTTCGTCGCACCGTCAATCGGATCACCAGCCGCGCTCGCGCCACTCCGCCAGGTGCGGCCGCTCATCACCGAGCGTGGTGTCGTCCCCGTGTCCGGGGTAGACGACGGTGTCGTCGCCGTAGACGTCGAATACCCGGGTGGTGACATCGCCGAGCAGTTGTTCGAATCCACCTGGCTCCCAGGTCTTTCCGACCCCGCCGGGGAACAGGCAGTCGCCGGTGAACAGCTGCACCGCCGTGCGGCCGCCGGCAGGTCGCAGCGCCAGGGCGACTGAGCCGGGAGTGTGGCCGCGCAGGTGGATCACATCGAAGGTCAGATCGCCGAGGCTCAGGACGTCGCCGCCGGCCAGGAAGCGCTCCGGGGGAATCGGCAGCGGCCCGGCATCGAGTTCATGCGCGGCGGTCGGCACGCCGGTGGCCTCAGCCACCGCGTCCAGGGCCTGCCAGTGGTCGAAGTGCTGGTGGGTGGTGACGATCAGGGCGAGCTTCGGGGCGTGCTCGGCCGCCAGCGCGACCAGAAGGTCGGGGTCGTTGGCGGCGTCGATCAGCAGTGACTCGCCGGTGTTCGCGCAGGTCACAACGTAGGTGTTGTTGTCCATCGGACCCACGGACATCTTGATGACGCTGACCCCCGGCAGGGTGCGCCGGGCTGCGGTCTGAGTCTCGACGTGTCCGGTGTAATTGTCGGCGACGATTGTCATGATGCCCAGGTTAGTGGCCGTCGGTTTCCGCGCTTAGCATGAGCGCGTGGCTGACCGGTTGATCGTCAAGGGCGCGCGCGAACACAACCTTCGCAGCGTCGATCTCGACCTACCCCGGGACAGCCTGATCGTGTTCACCGGGTTGTCCGGTTCGGGGAAGTCCTCGCTGGCGTTCGACACCATCTTCGCCGAGGGCCAGCGCCGCTACGTCGAGTCGCTGAGCGCCTACGCCCGGCAGTTCCTCGGCCAGATGGACAAACCCGATGTCGACTTCATCGAGGGGCTGTCCCCGGCGGTGTCGATCGACCAGAAGTCCACCAACCGCAACCCGCGGTCGACGGTCGGCACCATCACCGAGGTGTACGACTATCTGCGTCTGCTCTACGCCCGCGCCGGCACCCCGCACTGCCCGGTGTGCGGCGGGCGCATCGCGCGGCAGACCCCGCAGCAGATCGTCGACCAGGTGCTGGCGATGCCGGAGGGCACCAAGTTCCAGGTGCTGGCGCCGGTCGTGCGTACCCGCAAGGGGGAGTTCGTCGACCTGTTCGACAAGCTGAACAGCCAGGGCTACAGCCGGGTTCGGGTCGACGGCGTGGTGCACCCGCTCACCGAACCGCCCACCCTGAAAAAGCAGGAGAAGCACGACATCGAGGTGGTGATCGACCGCCTGACGGTGAAGGCATCGGCCAAACAGCGCCTCACCGACTCGGTGGAGACCGCACTCGGTCTCGCCGACGGCATCGTGGTGCTGGACTTCGTCGACCGCGACGAACACGACCCGCATCGCGAGCAGCGGTTCTCCGAAAAGCTGGCCTGCCCCAACGGGCACGCGCTGGCGGTCGATGACCTTGAGCCGCGGTCGTTTTCGTTCAACTCGCCCTACGGCGCCTGCCCGGAGTGCAGCGGCCTGGGCATCCGCAAGGAGGTCGATCCCGACCTCGTCGTGCCCGACCCCGATCTCTCGCTGGCCGACGGTGCGGTGGCCCCGTGGGCGATGGGACACAACTCCGACTATTTCCTCCGGATGCTGGCCGGTCTGGGCGAGGTGATGGGCTTCGACGTCGACACCCCCTGGAAGACGCTTCCGGCAAAGGCGCGCAAGGCAATTCTCGAAGGCTGCGACGAGCAGGTGCACGTCCGCTACCGCAACCGCTACGGCCGGACCCGCTCCTACTACGCGGACTTCGAGGGCGTGATGGCGTTTCTGCAGCGGCGGATGGAGCAGACCGAATCCGAGCTGATGAAAGAACGCTACGACGGCTTCATGCGCGACGTTCCGTGCCCGCAGTGCAACGGCACCAGACTGAAGCCCGAGATCCTCGCCGTCACACTGGCGGCGGGGGAGCTCGGCCCCAAGTCCATCGCCGACGTGTGCGAGTTGTCCATCGCCGACTGCTCGCAGTTCCTCAACGAATTGACGCTGGGCCCGCGTGAGCAGGCCATCGCCGGGCAGGTGCTCAAGGAGGTGCAGTCCCGGCTGGGATTCCTGCTCGACGTCGGGCTGAACTACCTGTCACTGGGGCGGGCGGCGGGCACGCTGTCCGGCGGCGAGGCGCAGCGCATCCGCCTGGCCACCCAGATCGGGTCGGGCCTGGTCGGGGTGCTCTACGTACTCGACGAGCCGTCCATCGGCCTGCACCAGCGGGACAACCGCCGGCTCATCGAAACCCTCACGCGCCTAAGGGATCTCGGTAACACCCTGATCGTCGTCGAGCATGACGAGGACACCATCGCCCACGCCGACTGGATCGTCGACATCGGCCCGGCGGCCGGTGAGCACGGCGGCCGGGTGGTGCACAGCGGGACTTACCAGGACCTGCTCAAAAACCCGGATTCGATCACCGGCGCATATCTGTCCGGCAAGCAGAGCATTGAGGTGCCGGCCATCCGTCGCCCCGTGGACCGCAAGCGCCAACTCACCGTTGTCGGCGCACGCGAACACAATCTGCGTGGCATCGACGTCGCCTTCCCGCTGGGCGTTCTGACCTCCGTCACCGGGGTATCCGGATCCGGCAAGTCGACCCTGGTCAACGACATCTTGGCCGCGGTCCTGGCCAACAAGCTCAACGGTGCCCGACTGGTACCCGGCCGGCACACCCGGATCACCGGACTGGAGCATGTGGACAAACTGGTGCGGGTGGATCAGTCGCCCATCGGCCGCACGCCACGGTCCAACCCGGCCACCTATACCGGGGTGTTCGACAAGATCCGCTCGCTGTTCGCCGCCACCACCGAGGCGAAGGTCCGCGGCTACCAGCCCGGCCGATTCTCGTTCAACGTCAAAGGCGGCCGCTGCGAGGCGTGCTCGGGTGACGGCACCATCAAGATCGAGATGAACTTCCTGCCCGACGTGTACGTGCCGTGCGAGGTGTGTAACGGCGCCCGCTACAACCGCGAGACCCTCGAGGTGCACTACAAGGGCAAGACCATCGCCGAGGTTCTCGATATGTCCATCGAGGACGCCGCGGAGTTCTTCGAGCCGATCAGCAGCATCCACCGCTACCTCAAGACCCTCGTCGACGTCGGTCTGGGCTATGTGCGGCTGGGCCAGCCCGCGCCGACGCTGTCCGGCGGCGAGGCGCAGCGGGTCAAACTGGCGGCCGAACTGCAGAAGCGGTCCACCGGCCGGACGGTCTACATTCTCGACGAGCCCACCACCGGACTGCACTTCGAGGACATCCGCAAACTGCTCAGAGTCATCAACGGCCTTGTCGACAAGGGCAATTCGGTCATCGTCATCGAGCACAACCTGGACGTCATCAAGACCTCGGACTGGATCGTCGACATGGGGCCCGAGGGCGGCGGCGGCGGCGGGACGGTGGTGGCGCAGGGCACCCCGGAGGATGTCGCGGCGAGCCCGAACTCCTACACGGGGGCGTTCCTGGCCGAACTGATCGAGGCCCCGGTGGTCAAACGTTCGCCGCGGCGGCGCCGGGCCAGCGCGTAGGCCGGCTTGAGCCGATATGCTGCTCTGGACACATGCGTGTCCAGAACTTCTCGGCGCGCCTAATCCGCGGGCCCAAAGGAGGCAATCGGGTGAGCCAGGACACCACCGTCGCCGACCCGACCGCGACCTCCGCACCCTCGGCCGGCTGCCCGGTCAGCGGCGGCGGATACAACGGCGCGCCGCTGGGACCGGATTCGCTGACCTGGAAACTGTTCGGCGATTGGCGGGGCCTGCTGCAGGGGCCCTGGGCGGGTTCGATGCAGAACATGCATCCCCAACTCGGCGCAGCCGTCAAAGACCACTCGATCTTCTTCACCGAGCGTCTGCCGCGGCTGTTCCGGTCGCTCTATCCGATCGGCGGCGTCGTGTTCGACGGTCACCGGGCACCGCAGACCGGCGCGGAGGTCCGCGATTACCACATCGGCATCCAGGGCGTCGATGAGCAGGGCCGGCGCTACAACGCGCTGAATCCGGAGGTCTTCTACTGGGCCCACGCCACGTTCTTCATGGGCACCATCCTGACTGCCGAACACTTCGGTGACGGCCTGACCGAGGATCAGAAGCGGCAGCTGTTCGACGAGCACGTCACCTGGTACCGCATGTACGGGATGAGCATGCGGCCGGTGCCGGAGACGTGGGAGGACTTCCAGGTCTACTGGGATCGCATGTGCCGGGAGGTTTTGGAGAACAACTGGGCGGCGCGAGCCGTTCTGGACTTGTCCACCATGCCGAAACATCCTTCGCTGCAATGGGTTCCGGACTGGTTGTGGGCCCAGCAGCTGAAGGTCCTGGAGCCATTGGCGGTGTGGCTGACGGTCGGGCTCTACGACGAGCCGGTGCGGGAACTGATGGGCTACTCCTGGTCCCGATACGACGACCACCTGCACTGGCTATTCGGTCGGGGCGTGAACCTCGCATTCAAGTTCGTTCCGCGGCGCGCGAAGATGCATCCGCGGGCCCGCGCCGGCTGGGACCGCGCCGAGGGGCGCATCCCTGCGGACACACCCCTGGTCGAGACACCTGCGCGCAACCTGCCCCCGGTCGCGGAGCGGGGCAAGAGCATGCACTATTCACCCCAGGTGGGGTAGCGCGCCGATCAGTCCGGGGTGTGCATTCAGTCCGAGGTGTGCATCGAGGCGCGGATCTCCGCGAGCTTCTCCTCGGCAGCCTTCTGGCGTGCGTCGAACTGCTGGGCGGCGGTGCGGCCCTCCCTAGTGTCCTCGGCCAATTCCGTTGCACCCAGAGCGGTTCCGTAGCGGTTCTCGATCTTCTCCCGCACACCGTCGAACGTCGGCACGCCGGCCGCGGTGTAGCCGGTGTCGGGGACCGGTGGCTCGGCGCTCACCACTGGGGCGTCAGCCGGCAACGGCGGCGGCGCATCCTCGGGCATGGGGCTCACCGTACTCCGGCGGGCTTGTGGCCGGGCGCAGCGGAGTGTCCCTCAGCGGCGATGGTGACCCCCTCGGGCTGGCCGGACGTCCCGGGCAGCGGCACCTCGGGAACGCCGGGGGTGTCCACCTGCCAGGCCAGCCAGGGCAGTGCTGAGGCGAATGCCGTCGCGGCGAACGGCCAATCGTGCTTGCCGGACTGCGGCACCACGGCGCAGTCGATGCCGTACTGGCTGCTGAGCCGGCACAGGGTCCGGGCTGCCTCGGTGGGGTTGCTCTCCGGTGAGCGCTCGGCCGGTTCGTCCTGGAGGGCGGCCCCGGAGATCGCCGGGATCTTGGCGTTTTCCGACACTGCGAACCAACCCGAAACCCCCTCATAGGGCCCGTGCTTCTCGATCACCGCAGGTGGATACCACTCGTCGTAGGCGGCGGCGTTGCCGCCGAAGAGCCGGTCGATGGTCTGGGCCTTCGTACCGGCGTTGGGTGCGAAGTCGCCGTCGATGTTGACGAAGGCGCTGAAAAGGTCGGGGTATTTCACCGTCAGGTTGAGCGCACATGTGCCGCCCGACGACCAGCCGACGACACCCCAGTTGGCCGGGTCGTCGCTGACCCGGAAATTCTTCACCAGGTAGGGCACGACATCCTGGGTGAGGTGGTCGGCGGCGTTACCGCGCACCCCGTTGACGCATTCGGTGTCGTTGTTGAACGCGCCGCCGGAGTCGGCGAAGACGAACACCGGCGCGTTACCGCCGTTGCGCGCCGCGAAGTCGTCGATGGTTCCGACGGCGTTGGCCGCCCGGATCCAGTCCGCGGCGGTGTTGAACTGGCCGCCGACCATGATGACGGTCGGCAATGCCGGCGGCGGGTTGCTGGCGAAGTAGGCCGGTGGGAGGTACACCAACTCACCGCGGTGCTTGAACTTCGACGGCCCGTCGATGGTGACCGGCACCACCTTGCCCTTCGCCGGGACCGACTGCGCAGCAAGCATTTTCGCGACGGTGGCCGAGTCGGTCTGGCCGGGCAGCGGACCGTCGGTCAGCTGGCCCCAGGCGGTCTGGACGGTGGGGAAGTAGCCGACCCACAGGTTCAGCATCAGGCCCGCGCTCAGCGCCGACATCGGAACGGCGAGCAGCGAGACGGTGCGTCGCCACCGGGAGGCTGAACGCCAGCCCAGCAGCGCCACCCCGGCGGCCAGGCCGGTCAGCGTCACCCATACCCACAGCGATTGCGGAGCAGGCTCGCCGGACAGGCCGTTGGCGAAGATGCTCCAATAGGTCAGCCCGGTCAGCCCAAGTCCCAGGGCCGCCGCAAGAGGCAGCAACACCAGGCGCCAACGCCGGTTGCGCCAGCCGATCGCGAACACCAGGAGCACCGCCGCCAGCAACTGGGCAGTCAGTGGCAGCCAACCGTGCATCAGCGAGACGTGATCCCGGAACAGCCCGAACGGTGCAGCCAGGATCGTGCTGTCGGGGCCCGTGCTGTCGGGGCCCCAGGCATCGGCCATCGTCGTTGATGGTGTCACGCCAACCATCGTGACCTAGCTTTCTGAAAAGTTGCTGTCAAGACACGTCGGTGTGCGGCGGTCCCAGGGTAAAGATTAGCGCGGCTTGGCCAGGGGGAACGGCAAGGTTTCGCGAATACTTCGTCCGGTGATCATCATGACGACCCGGTCCACGCCCATGCCGAGGCCGCCGGTCGGCGGCATGGCGTATTCCATCGCCTGCAGGAAGTCTTCGTCGAGTTCCATGGCCTCCGGGTCACCGCCAGCGGCCAGGACGGACTGCTGCTGCAACCGGCGTCGCTGCTCCACCGGATCGGTCAGTTCGCTGTAAGCGGTGCCCAACTCCACACCCCAGGCCACCAGATCCCAGCGTTCGGCGACGCCTGGTCTGCTGCGGTGCGGCCGGGTCAACGGCGATACCGACGTTGGGAAGTCGATGTAGAAGGTGGGCTCCTGGGTGTGTTCCTCGACCAGTCGCTCATACAGTTCGAGCACCACCGCGCCGGCATCCCAGTGGGTCAGGTAGGGGATGCCGGCGTCGTCGCACAACCGGCGCAGCGTCGCCAGATCGGTCTCCGGGTCGACGTGCTCACCGAGCGCGTCGGACACCGCGCCGTGCACGGTCTTGACCGGCCATTCCCCGGAAATGTCGACCGGTTGCAACGTTGCATCCGCACCGGGACGCATGACGACCGGCGCCCCGTTAGCCGCCGTCGCGGCGTTCTGGATGATCTCTCGGCAGCCGTCGATCCAGGTTCGGTAGTCGGCATGCGCCTGGTAGGCCTCCAGCAGAGTGAACTCGGGATTGTGACTGAAGTCCACGCCCTCGTTGCGGAATGCGCGGCCCAGTTCGAAAACCCGTTCCACCCCGCCCACGCACAACCGTTTGAGGTACAACTCCAGCGCGATGCGCAGATAGAGGTCGAGGTCGTAGGCGTTGATGTGGGTCTGGAACGGACGGGCGTTGGCCCCGCCGTGGATCCGCTGCAGGATCGGGGTCTCCACTTCCAGAAATCCCCTGGCGAACAACGTCTCCCGAATGGACCGCAGGATCTCGCTACGGGCCCGGAGGAGGTCGCGGGCCACCGGGTTGATCGCCAGGTCGACGTAGCGTGCCCGCACCCGCGCCTCCGGGTCGGTCAATCCCTTCCACTTGTCCGGCAGCGGCCGCAGGCACTTGCCCAGCAGTCGCCACCGGGAGACCAGGACGGAGCGGGTTCCGTTGCGGCTGTAGCCCATCCGGCCGGTCACTTCGACGAGATCGCCGAGATCGACCGCGGCGAAGTCGTCGGCGTCGCCGTCGAGGGCGGATCTCTCAAGCAGCAGTTGCACATCGCCGGACCAGTCCCGCAGCGTCGCGAACGTGACGCCGCCGTAGTCGCGGGTGCGCAGCACCCGGCCAGACACCACGACGTCGGCGCCGTCGCCGGCGGCCAGTGCGGTCGCCACCGTGTGGGTCGGCGGGTAGCCGACCGGATACGGTTCCACGCCGCGGTCCCGGAGCGCACGCAGCTTGGCCATCCGAACCTTGACCTGCTCGGGGAGCCGTTGGTGCGGGTCCTCCGACGTCGCGACGTCCACCCGCGCGCCGACGGGAACGTCTGCGGCCGGCAGGCCGGTGGTGACCAGTGGGACGGCGGGATGGTGACCCGTATGTTGCCGGCCGCGGCGGGAGAACGGCAGTACCAGGAAGCCCTCGGCGATCACCGATGCCACCCCGACCCGCGGGATCAGCCGGGTGTCCTCGTAACAGGCGTAGCGCGGAACCCACTGGGGCTGGTACTTCATGTTGGACCGGTACAGCGTCTCCAGCTGCCACCAGCGCGAGAAGAACACCAGCAGTGCGCGCCAGAGTCGGGCCACCGGCCCCGCGCCCAGACGTGCGCCCTCTTCGAAAGCCGACCGGAACATCGCGAAGTTCAGTGAAACCCGGTTCACCCCGATGGTGTCGGCCTGTTGCAGCAGATCGCTGACCATCAACTCGACGGTCCCGTTGGGCGAGTTCGGCGCACGGCGCATCAGGTCCAGCGACAGGCCGTTGGGTCCCCACGGCACGAACGAGAGCATGCCCGCGACCGGCGCCGAGTCGGCGGCGCCCTCGATCGCCTCCACCAGCAGGCAGTCACCGTCGGCGCTGTCGCCCAACCGGCCCAGGGCCATGGAGAAGCCACGCTCGGTCTCAGTGTCGCGCCAGGCGTCGGCCCGCTCGATCACCTCGGCCATCTCCTCGGCGCTCAGGTCGCGGTGCCGCCGCATCCGCACCGTCAGCCCGGCCCGCCTCGCCCGGGTGACGGCCTGGCGCACACCGCGCATATCGGCGCCGGACAGCCGGAACTTGTCCGGGTAGAGGATCGCCTCATCGCCGAGTTGCAAAGCGCTCAGCCCGGCCTCCCGAAAGGCCTGCGCCCCGGTGGAACTCGCGCCCATCACCCCTGGCGTCCAGCCGTAGTCGCTGCACCTTTTCAGCCAGGCGGCGATTGCCTGCGGCCAGGCTCGGGGGTCGCCGACCGGATCCCCGCTGGCCAGGCACACACCCACCTCGACGCGGTAGGTGATCGCCGCTCGGCCGTTCGGGGCGAAGATCACCGACTTGTCCCGGCGGGTGGCGAAATATCCCAGCGAGTCGTGCTTGCCCCACACCTCCAGGAGTCCCCTGATCGCCGACTCGTCCTCGATCGTCAGGGCGTTCTCGGCGCGCTGTGACTGGAACAGCACCACCGCGGCGGCCATCAGAGCCAACGCCCCGAACAAACCGAACAAGGCGTTGAGCAGCACGTTGGGCTTGCCGATGAAAAAGTCCGGGGTGGCGACGGCGAAGCCGCTGACCCGGTTGATCGCGTATTCCAGCCGGTCGTCGGGGTGCAGCGAGCCGGGGAACAGGTGCAGCAGGCCCCAGGCCAGCAGGATGCCGATCACGTTGCCGGCGATGAGCACGGCCGCGGCCTTGAACACCGCGCCGCGGCGCACTTTGGCCCAGAACTCGTTGTAGGCCAGCACCAGCAGCACGATCGCGGCGATGTGGAACGTCAGGCCCAGAACCTCGCCGACGTCCTCCCAGCGGCCGCCGTCGCGTTGAGCCAGCGCGGAGATGTCGAAGGTGATGGCCAGCACCAGGTTGGCGACCAGCACCCACCAGGCGATCCGCTTGCGTGCGCCCAGCGCGCCGGCCATCACCGCCAGCGCGAACGCCCAGGCGAAGCTGGTGTCCGGGAAGTTGAACAGGTAGCGGTCGATGAATTCCCGCGGCACCTTCGTCAGATGCCGGACCGTCGTGGACACACTGGACAGCAGCGCGGCGGTGGCGATCACGCCAAATAACCAGCCGGCCGCAGTCGGCACCCAATGCAACCGCGACCGGGGGCGGGGCCGTGCGATCGTGACCGTCATAGGCCGCCAGAATATTCCGGTCGGCGGCTCATCGGCCGGCCGGGCGGACCGGGCCGGTGTACTTCTCGCCGGGGCCGGCGCCGGGTTCGTCCGGTGCCGCGCTGTTCTCCCGGAAAGCCAACTGCAGGCTGCGCAGGCCGTCGCGCATGGGCCCGGCGTGCGGGCCGAGGTACTGGACCGAGCCGTCGATCAGGCCCGCGAGGGCGGAGATCAGGCGACGGGCCTCGTCGAGATCACGGTGCTCACTGTCGGCGGGGTCGGGAGAGGCCAGCCCGAGCTTTTCGGCCGCGGCGCTCATCAGCATCACCACCGCCCGGCTGATCACCTCGGTGGCCGGGACATCAGCCAGGTCGCGATGCAGTGCATCTGACTGGACTGCATTGTCAGGAATCTCCGTCATGGCTGCTAGACTCCCATGCACGACCGTCCCGGCGTGCGCCAGGACAGCAAGTGGAGTCCCACTCCCACCGCGGGCCAGACCAGGTCCGGCGGTCCGGTCACGGATACCGATGGTATTCGTTCTGCGCTGCGGCGCAGGCAGCGCAGGCTGTGATCGGTCGGCTTGGGCCCTGCTTCATGCAGGGCTTTTCTGTTCGACGGAACAGAGTGCTGACGGTGGTATTCCTATGCGGTTCCCGGTGCGCGGCGTGAACGGTTTCGTAACAGAAACGCCAACCAGGGAGGCCCCATCAGCACTGAGACCCGCGTCAACGAGCGCATCCGCGTACCTGAAGTCCGTCTCATCGGACCCGGCGGGGAGCAGGTGGGCATCGTGCGCATCGAAGACGCTCTCCGCGTCGCCGCGGATGCCGATCTCGACCTCGTCGAAGTAGCCCCGGACGCCAGACCGCCGGTCTGCAAGATCATGGACTACGGCAAGTTCAAGTACGAGACGGCGCTCAAGGAGCGCGAGTCCCGCAAGAACCAACAGCAGACCGTGGTCAAGGAGCAGAAACTCCGCCCCAAGATCGACCCGCACGACTACCAGACCAAGAAGGGCCACGTCATCCGCTTCCTGGAAGCTGGTTCGAAGGTCAAGGTGACGATCATGTTCCGCGGCCGAGAGCAGTCCCGGCCCGAACTCGGCTACCGGCTCCTGCAGCGACTGGCGGGCGATGTGGCCGACCACGGCTTCGTCGAGACCTCGGCCAAGCAGGACGGCCGCAATATGACGATGGTGCTGGCTCCGCACCGCGGAGCGAAGACTCGCGCCAAGGCGGCGCATCAGACGGTCACCGCCCCGGCACCGGAGCCGGCCGCTGGCACCGAGACCACCGACAACTGACACCGAAGAAGAACTGAGGAATCATGCCCAAGGCAAAGACCCACAGCGGGGCGAGCAAGCGCTTCCGTCGCACCGGATCCGGAAAGATCGTGCGGCAGAAGGCTAATCGCCGTCACCTTCTCGAGCACAAGGCAAGCAAACGGACCCGCCGTCTTGACGGCCGCACCGTGGTGGCGGCCAACGACACCAAGCGCGTCAACGCGATGCTCAAAGGCTGACGAAGCCAAGATCAGGCGGCGCAGGCGCGCCAACCGGCGGCGACGGCTGCCCATTCACTGAACTTTCCCGAACCGAACGAGAAGAGGAATACCCATGGCCCGCGTGAAACGCGCACTCAACGCCCAGAAGAAGCGCCGCACAGTCCTCAAGGCGTCCAAGGGCTATCGCGGCCAGCGGTCCCGGCTGTACCGCAAAGCCAAAGAGCAGCAACTGCATTCGCTTACCTACGCCTACCGTGACCGGCGCGCGCGCAAGGGCGATTTCCGCAAGCTGTGGATCGCCCGGATCAACGCCGCGGCCCGCGCCAACGACATGACCTACAACCGTCTGATCCAGGGCCTCAAGCTCGCCGGCGTCGAGGTCGACCGCAAGAACCTCGCCGACATCGCGATCAGCGATCCGGACGCGTTCGCCGCTCTGGTCGGGGTCGCCCGCGCCGCTCTGCCGGAGGATGTGAACGCCCCGTCCGGTGAGGCTGCGTGACGGTTCCGCTCTCTGAGCGGTCCGCCACCGTCGCCGACGCGGTCAAACTGCAGCGGCGCGCCGAGCGCGCCGCTGCCGGCCGGTTCCTTGCCGAGGGGCCCAACCTCATTGAGGCTGCGGCCCGGCGGGGAATGGTCGAACGGGTCTTTGCGACCGAGGCAGCGGTGCAGCGTCACCACCCGTTGCTCGACGGCCTGGCCGTTGTGCTGGTCACCGATCGGGCGATGAAGGCGCTGTCGGAGACCGTGACCCCGCCCGGCCTGGTCGCCGTGTGCCGGCAGCCCCAGCCCGACCTCGAACAGGTGCTGGCCGGCGGGCCGGCGTTGGTCCTCGTGGCCGCCGACATCGCCGACCCCGGCAATGCGGGGACGCTGATCCGGCTGGCCGACGCCATGGGCGCGGCCGCGGTCGTCTTCGCCGGTGATGCGGTCGATCCCTACAACGGCAAATGCGTGCGCTCCTCGGCGGGCAGCATCCTGTCCGTTCCGGTGCTGTGCGAGCCCGACACCGCCGCGGTGATCGACCGGATCCGGGCCGCCGGCCTGCGGGTCCTGGCCACCACGCTGGACGGCGAGGTCACCCTCGACGAGATCCACGCCGAGTTGGCGGCCCGCACCGCATGGCTGTTCGGCCCGGAGGCGCACGGTCTGGCTCCCGCGGTCGCCGCACGGGCCGACCGCCGTGTCGTCATCCCGATGTCCGGCGATGTGGACAGCCTGAACGTGGCAGCTGCTGCCGCGATTTGCCTGTACCAGAGCGCATATGCCCGGCGCAGCGGTGCCCTAGGCTGACCACGTGGACGTCGAGACGAACGGCGATCAGCCGGCAACCGGGGACGTCCGCCAGCTTCCCGAAGACGTGCCTGCCGACGCCGACGATCGTGGCCTCGCCGGCTGGTTGCGCAACACCAATCGCAATCCCAATATCGTCGCGCTGATCCGACGTGCCCGCCAGGTCCTGCCCGGTGATCCGGAGTTCGGCGACCCGTTGTCGGCCGCGGGCGAAGGCGGTGCCCAGGCCGCCGCCCGTGCGGCCGACCGGCTGCTGAACCGCGACGCGGTGAGCCGGGAGGTGAGTCTGGCCACTTTGCAGTTGTGGCAGGCGCTCACCGAGCGGGTGTCCGGACGGCCCGTCAACGCCGAGGTGACGATCGTCTTCACCGATCTGGTCGGGTTCTCCGACTGGTCGCTGCAGGCCGGTGACGATGCGACGCTGCGCCTGCTGCGGCGCGTCGCGCAGGTCTCCGAGGCCCCGCTGCTCGATGCCGGCGGCCACATCGTCAAACGCATGGGCGACGGCATGATGGTGGTCTTCGACGACCCGGTCACCGCGCTGCGGGCCACCATCGCCGCGCGCGATGCGCTGAGAGCTGTTGAGGTGGAAGGATATACGCCGCGGATGCGGGCCGGCATCCACACCGGCCGCCCGCAGCGGATCGGCGGCGACTGGCTGGGCGTCGACGTCAACATCGCAGCCAGGGTGATGGATCGGGCGACTCGCGGCGGGTTGATCATCTCCGAGACAACGCTGGAAGAGATCCCCTCGACGGCACTGGACGAACTCGGTGTGACGGTCAAGCGGGTGCGCCGCCAAGTCTTCGCCCCGCGGCCCTCCGGTGTGCCGCCGGACCTGGTGATGTACCGGGTCAAGCGGCGCAAGGGCGACGCCACCGGAGATGACGCCACCGGAGATCCCGACATCGACAGCGACGACGACGCCGACGGCTGGCCCGGGGCCGCTCCGAACGTCTGACCTCCCGGTCGCGGCGGATCCGGGCGACCGCCGGTCGGCGCCGATCTGCGGCATAGTGGTGGGAATGCGCGCTGAGCTGAGCGCGGTCATGGCCCAGCTGGGCCGGCTGCGGGTGACCCTGATCTACGCCGCGGCCCTGGCCGCGGTGGCGATCGTCGTCGCCCGGCTCGCCCCCGGGGTGCAGCAGGGTCTGCTGCGCGATGTCAGCACCAATCTGCGCAACCTGGGGGAGGGCAAGATCGGGACGCTGGTCGAAAGCGCCTTCTTCAACGAGGCCGGGCCGGTGTACGTCTGGCTTCCGGGATTGGTCGCGGTGCTGGCCCTCGGTGAGCTGTTGTGGCTCAGCCGTGGTCTGGCGGTGGCGTTCGTCGTCGGTCATGTGGGGGCGACGCTGATCGTCGCGGCCGGTATTGCGGCGGCGCTGATGGCGGGCTGGGTGCCGTCGTCGATCGTTGACGCCACCGACGTCGGGATGAGTTACGGCGCCGTCGCCGTCCTGGGAACGTTCACCGCCGCGATACCCCTGCGCTGGCGTGCCGCGTGGGCCGGCGGCTGGGTGTCCGTTGCGGTGGGCTCGGCGGTGATCAGCGGGGGAGAGTTCACCAACGTGGGCCACGCCGTCGCTCTGGTGATCGGGATGGCCATCGGTACCCGGTTACGCACGACGGCGCCGTGGACCGTGCCGCGCTACGCGCTGCTGGCCGTCGCGGCCGGGTTCAGCTACCTGCTGATGGCCTACGGGGATCTGACGCTGACCGCGACCGCCGGGCTGGGCCTGATCGGAGCCATCGTGGCGCAAGCGGTGTGGCTGGTTGCTCAGACGAATTCCTCGGCGGAGGCCTCGATCCAGTCCGACAGCCAGGACTCGGGGGGGCCGTCCAACAGCTCTCCGGGCATCAACCACTCGTAGATCTCGGCGTAGGTCCGGTTGCGGTAGGAGTCGATGCGGCGATTGAGCATCGACGGGGTCAACTCCGAGAAACTCTCCAGGCCCATCGCGGCCACCATCTGGGCGGCGCTGGCGACCACGGCTTTCTGGAAGTTGGCCACCCGGTCGATCTTGTCCGGCACGTCCAGGGCCCTGGCCAGGCCGGGATCCTGGGTGGCCACCCCGGTGGGGCACCGGTTGGTGTGGCACTTCATCGCCTGGATGCAGCCCACAGCGAACATCATCCCGCGCGCCGACAGGGTGAAGTCGGCGCCCTGAATGATGCGCTTGACCATGTCGAAGCCGTTGGTGACCTTGCCTGATGCGCCGATCCGGATGTGCTCGCGCAACCCGGTTCCGACGAGGCAGTTCTGCACCAGCATCAAGCCCTCGGTCAGCGGCATGCCGACGTGGTCGACGAATTCCTGGGGGGCGGCGCCGGTTCCGCCCTCGGCGCCGTCGACGATGATGAAGTCCGGCGTGATGCCGGTCGCAATCATGGCCTTGCAGATCGACAGGAACTCGGTCCGGGCGCCGATGCACAGCTTGAACCCGACCGGCTTGCCGCCGGACAGACTGCGCAAGGTGGCGATGAAATGCATCATCTCCGCCGGGGTGTGGAAGGCGGTGTGCGCCGGGGGTGAGACGACCGTCTGGCCCACCGGGACGCCGCGGGTTTCGGCGATTTCCGGGGTGACCTTGGCGCCGGGCAGCACGCCGCCCAGGCCGGGCTTGGCGCCCTGGGACAGTTTGATCGAGATGGCCTTCACCGACGGCAGCGCCGCTTTCTCGCGGAACTTGTCGGCATCGAAGTGGCCGTCGGGGGTGCGGCACCCGAAGTATCCCGAACCGATCTCCCAGATCAGGTCGCCGCCGTGCTTGAGGTGATAGGGGCTGATGGCGCCCTCGCCGCTGTCGTGGGCGAACCCGCCCTTGGCGGCACCGCCGTTGAGCGCCTCGATGGCGTTGCCGGACAGCGCCCCGAAGCTCATCGCCGAGATGTTGAACAGCGCGATGTCGTAGGGCCGGGTGCAGTCCGGGCCGCCGAGTCGAATCCGGGGATTGAGATCGGTGGCGATCTTGGCCCGCAGGGAGTGCCGCAAGAATTCGTAACCGACGGCATTGACGTCGCGTTCGGTGCCGAACGGTTCGTCGCCCTTGGTGCCTTTGGCGCGGCGGTAGATCGCGTCGCGGGTCTCGCGGTCGAAGGGTGCGCCGTCGGTGTTCGACTCGACGAAGTACTGGTAGATCTCCGGGCGGATTCTCTCGGCGATCCACCGGGCGTGGCCGAGGATCGGGAAGGCTCGCAGGATCGAGTGGCCCTTCTGCAGGAGATCCCAGGTTCCCAGGCCGGCCAGGCCGGCGAGGACGGCGGAGACGATCCACCACCCGCTGCTGAGTTTGACCGCCAGCCCTGCAACGACGGCCGCGGCCAGCCACACCCCGGTCACAACGAGCCCTCTGATCATCTGCCGTCCTCTCGACCCGCGGGCGAATTGGCCCGCGAGGCGCCATTCTGGCATCACCTATGATCTTCCGGTCGGCACTTGCGTCACATGCACGCCGATAGAAAACACCAGGCCAGCGAAGGGAAGTCTCGGCGCGTGGGTGAGCAACCGCTGTCGCAGGACGCGCCGGCCGCCGAAGTGAATGTGAATGCAGCCGCGCAGGCCGCCGGAGAAGGCCTGCCATCAGCACTGGCGGCGGCTCGAAGCGCCTTCGCCGATGCGGGCAACCTCGACGCGCTCGCCCTCGCCAAAACCGAGCATCTCGGCGATCGTTCGCCTCTGGCGCTGGCCCGCCAGGCCCTGGCGACGCTGCCCAAGGATCAGCGTGCCGATGCCGGTAAGCAGGTCAACGCCGCGCGCACCGAGGCGCAGGCGGCCTATGACGAGCGGATCGCGGCGCTACGCGCCGAACGCGACGCCGCGGTGCTGATGGCGGAGACCATCGACGTCACCCTGCCGTCGACCCGCCAGCCGATCGGGGCGCGGCACCCGATCACCATCCTGGCCGAGCACATCGCCGATACCTTCGTCGCGATGGGCTGGGAATTGGCCGAAGGACCCGAGGTGGAAAGCGAGCAGTTCAACTTCGACGCCTTGAACTTTCCGCCCGACCACCCGGCCCGCAGCGAGTCCGACACCTTTCACATCGTCCCGGAAGGATCCCGCCAACTGTTGCGCACGCACACCTCTCCGGTGCAGGTGCGCACCCTGCTGGAGCGCGAACTGCCGGTGTACATCGTCTCGATCGGCCGGACGTTCCGCACCGACGAACTGGACTCCACCCACACACCGGTGTTCCATCAGGTCGAAGGCCTGGCCGTGGACCGCGGGCTGACGATGGCGCATCTGCGCGGCACCCTGGATGCCTTCGCGCGCTCGGAGTTCGGCCCCACCGCACGTACCCGGATGCGGCCGCACTTCTTTCCGTTCACCGAGCCGTCGGCCGAGGTCGATATCTGGTTCGAGAACAAGAAGGGCGGCCCGGGCTGGGTCGAGTGGGGCGGTTGCGGCATGGTCAATCCGAACGTGCTTCGGGCCGCCGGCATCGATCCGCAGGCGTACTCCGGCTTCGCCTTCGGGTGCGGCTTGGAGCGAACCCTGCAGTTCCGCAACGGTATTCCCGATATGCGCGACATGGTCGAGGGTGACGTCCGGTTCTCGCTGCCGTTCGGGGTGGGGCTGTAATGCGGCTTCCGTACAGCTGGCTGCGCGAGGTGGTCCAGCGGGGCGCACCGGGGTGGGACGTCGCACCGGATGATCTGGAGCAGGCGCTGATCCGGGTCGGCCATGAGGTCGAGGACGTCGTCACCCTCGGGCCGGTCACCGGCCCGTTGACGGTCGGCCGGGTGACCGGCATCGAGGAGCTCGCCGAATTCAAGAAGCCGATCCGGGCCTGCACCGTCGACGTCGGCGAAGGAAAGGACCGCGACATCGTCTGCGGGGCAACCAATTTCGCGATCGGCGACCTGGTGGTGGTGGCACTCCCGGGCGCGGTGCTGCCCGGTGATTTCCGCATCGCGACCCGCAAGACCTACGGCCGGACCTCCGACGGGATGATCTGTTCGGCCTCGGAGATCAGTCCGGCACTGGGTCTGGGATCTTCCGGGATCCTGGTCCTGCCGGCAGGGACCGCCAAACCTGGTGACTCCGGCCACGAGGTCCTCGGTCTCGACGACGTCGTCTTCGACCTCGCAGTGACCCCCGACCGCGGCTACGGGATGTCGGTGCGCGGCATCGCCCGTGAGATCGCCTGCGCCTACGACCTCGACTTCGTCGACCCCGCCCACGATCCAGAACTCGTGCCGGCCCTGCCGGCCGACGGCCCGGCCCTGCCGGTCACCATCGCGCCGGGAACAGGTGTCCAGCGTTTCGCGCTGCGGCCGGTCACCGGCATCGACCCGAAAGCCCAGTCGCCGTGGTGGTTACGCCGCCGGTTGCTGCTGTCGGGGATCCGGCCGATCTCCCCGGCGGTTGATGTCACCAACTACGTGATGCTGGAACTGGGCCATCCGATGCACGCCCACGACCGCAGTCGGATTCACGGAGATTTCGCGGTGCGGTTCGCCCATCCGGGGGAGCGCGTCGTCACCCTCGACGACGTCGAACGCACCCTGGATCCCGGTGACGTGCTGATCGTCGACGATGTGGCTGTCGCCGCGATCGGCGGTGTGATGGGTGCGGGCACCACCGAGATCGACGCGGACACCACCGATGTGCTGCTGGAGGCCGCGGTGTGGGATCCGGCCGCGGTGTCGCGGACCATCCGCCGACTGCATCTGGTCAGCGAGGCGGGCCGGCGCTACGAGCGTTCGGTGGATCCGGCGGTGTCGGTGGCAGCCATCGACCGCTGTGCCACGCTGCTGGCCGGGATTGCCGGCGGCACAGTCCAACCCGTGCTGACCGACTGGCGCGGCGACCCGCGGAGGGATGACTTCTCGCCGCCGCCGGTGCGGATGGCCGTCGACCTGCCCGACCGGACGGCCGGTGTGGTGTATCCCGACGGCGCGACCGTCGCCCGGCTGACCCAGATCGGTGCCCGCGTCGCGGCGGACGCCGATCCGGGCTACCTGCTGGTCACGCCGCCGAGTTGGCGTCCGGACCTGGTCCAGCCCGCCGACCTGGTCGAAGAGGTGCTGCGACTGGAGAGCCTCGACGTCATCCCGTCGGTGCTGCCGCCGGCCCCGGCCGGACGCGGCCTGACCGCGGCGCAGAAACGCCGTCGGGCGATCGGCAAAGCGCTGGCGCTGTCCGGGTACGTCGAAGTGCTGCCCACACCGTTCCTGCCGGCCGGTGCCTTCGACCAGTGGGGGCTGGCCCCCGAAGACTCGAGGCGATCCGTCGTTTCCGTGCTCAATCCACTGGAGGCCGACCGGCCCGAGTTGGCCACCACCCTGCTGCCCGGATTGCTCGAAGCGTTGTCGCGCAACGTGTCCCGCGGCTTCGGTGACGTCGCGCTGTTCGGGATCGCCCAGGTAGTGCAGCCGACGCCGCAGACCCGCGCCGTTGGCCTGATCCCGACCGACCGCCGTCCGACCGACGACGAGATCGCCGCGCTGAATGCGTCACTGCCGCATCAGCCGGTGCATGTCGGGGCGGTGCTGGCCGGGCTGCGCGAGCCGCGCGGACCGTGGGGGCCGGGCCGGCCGGTGGAGGCCGCCGACGCCTTCGAAGCCGTGCGGGTGATTGCCCGGGCCGCCGGCGTGCACGCCACGCTGCGGCCGGCTCAGCATCTGCCCTGGCATCCCGGCCGCTGTGCCGAGGTGGTCGTCGACGGCCGGGTGATCGGCCACGCCGGTCAACTGCACCCGGCGGTGGTGGAACGCTCCGGACTGCCGGCCGGCACCTGTGCTGTGGAACTCGACCTCGACGCGGTTCCGATCGTCACCGTCCTTCCCGCGCCGCGGGTCTCGCCGTTCCCGGCGGTATTCCAGGACCTCAGTGTGGTGGTCGCCGCCGAGGTGCCGGCCCAGGACGTGGTCGACGCCGTTCGCGACGGCGCCGGTGTTCTGCTCGAAGACGTCGTGCTGTTCGACGTCTACACCGGGCCGCAGATCGGGGAGGGCCGCAAGTCGCTGACGCTTGCGCTGCGGTTCCGTGCCGCCGACCGGACGCTGACCGAGGACGAGGCCAGCGCGGCGCGCGACGCCGCCCTGACTAACGCACATGCCGCTGTGGGCGCGGCTATTAGAACCTAAGCAGCAAGACTGCCTATCTTTTTCGTGCCGCAGACGCCCGTAGTGCGAACGGCGGTTACCGCCCGTTGTCGGATCCGCGTGACAGGATGACTGGGATCTGTCTGCAAGGAGGCGGCGTGTCAGTGAGCCTGGGTCGCACCCCTACGGCAATCGTTTACGAAGTCGAGGAACTTGTTCGGATGGTTCGCGATGGCGAGATTCGGATTCCCGAATTTCAGCGGCCGTTCCGTTGGGGAATCGAGGACGCCCGACGGCTTTTTGACAGCATTTTGAACGGTTACCCCGTTGGCAGCCTTCTGCTGTGGAACAAGCGGGCGGAGAGCGCCCGAATCACGGTAGGCGCCCTGACCGTTGACGCCCCAGCCACGGATAAGGCGCTCTGGGTCGTGGATGGCCAGCAGCGGCTGACGACCCTCGCCAATGCGCTCACTCAGGGATCCGCGAGGGACGACCGGTTTGCACTTAGCCTCGACCTCCGTGACAACAGCATTGTCTCCACGAAGACCAACGAGCGTCGCCGAGCCACCATCCCTCTCTACATACTTTTCGATCTGCAAAAACTAATTGAGTGGTTCCGCGATCATCCTGACGATCAGGATTACTTTGGGGCCGCTACCGCGGCGGCGACCAAGATTAGGCTCTTCAAGATACCTGCGTCGGTGGTGGAGACCGAGGACGAACAGATCCTCCGCGACATTTTTGACAGACTTAACAGCTACGGCAAAAGACTGACTCGGACGGAGGTGTTCTCCGCGCTGCATCCCGCGCAGCCGTCGAGTAAGGGAATTCACTCAGCCGCAGCAATTGAAGACATTAGTCGCGCGCTAGCCGTCGATCATCAATTCGGTTCGGTCGATGACGACACTATATTAAAGGCTGTCTTAGCTCGCCGTGGTCCTGATATCAGCCGCGAGATTCGAGTCGAGTTTGATTCAGACCGCAGGAATCCCGGGGATTTCGCCGGTGAGGATGTCGAGACCGCGTATCGAGAAGCGGCTCTGTGCTTGGAGCGCGCGGTTGAATTCTTGAAATCCGAGTGTCATATCCCGCACTTCGCTTTTCTGCCGTATCGCCACTTGCTAGTGGTGTTGTCGCGTTTCTTCGCCCATTACGAGCTTGACACACCCCGGGAATTACAGCTTCTCCGGAGATGGCTTTGGCGAGCGGCTGCTGCTGGCGCCAATCTCTTCGCCGGGTCCACCACCGGCACAACGCGGGCGTTGAACCAACTGATCGTGCCGTCTGATCTGGACGGCACTCTCGAGCGGCTCCTCGCGGCCGTGCCGCGTTCTAAAGTCGCGTTACCGGACGCCGGTAACTTCCGGACCAACACAGCGGCCGGTAAGATCGTTGCTTGTGCCATGTGGTCCATGCATCCTCGTTCAATCCGGACCACCGAGCAATTGACCGCCGCGGACTTGCTGGACTCGCTCGGAGATGCCCAGACGCCGAGACCTGCACTCAGTCCCGTCGTCAGTAGAGCGGGTTTGGTGGGAATGGGAGGGAAGTCCGACACGGCCGGCCGGTGGTTGCTGCTACCAGGTGTGGAGATGGCGCCGTCTGAGATTTCATCGGCAGTTCTCTCTCAACCGATTGGTACCGGTGACGAGAATTGGGCTGCCACCCTGCGTTCCCATGCACTAACTCCAAGCTCGTTGCAGGCGCTCGCGGCGGGCGACAGGCTCGCCTTCGCGCAGCAGCGCGAGATCGACCTGAATGCGACGGTAAAGCGTTTTCTCCAGCAGCGATGGGAGTTCGAATACGAGGACACCCCGCCGCTTGATTGGTTGGTCGTCGACGATCTTGAGGTGGACTCGGACAGCGATGAATGACCCTGTCACGTATGGCGTACAGCTGTACGGTAAGCGAATTGGTTCGCTGTACTGCCATGACAACACGAGTTCGTTCCTATTTGACGCCGAGTATTTGGAGGATGAGAGTCGGGACGTTCTCGGTCTCGGATTCGAACAAGACCTCGGGGCTCGTTTCACATCCAATGTGCGCTTGCCCGTTTGGTTTTCGAATTTGCTGCCCGAAGGAGTGCTGAGAGACTGGGTCGCCGAAGAGCGCGGAGTGTCCCGAACGCGAGAGCCAGAACTTCTCGCTCAGGTCGGCGGTGATCTCCCAGGGGCCGTCGAGGTTCGGCCGTCCTACCCTCAAGCCGATATCCCGCTAACTCGATCCGTGCACGCGGCCTCTCCGACGGAAAGAGATCAAATTGGCTGGAAATTTTCGTTAGCCGGAGTGGGATTGAAGTTTTCCATGCTCAAGGAAACGGATCGCTTTACCTGTCCCGCAAGCGGCGCCGGCGGTGACTGGATCATAAAGCTTCCGGACAGGATTTATCGTGGCGTGCCATTGAATGAGTATGCGATGATGCACTTGGCTAGTCGCATAGGTATTGATGTTCCTGAAATCAAGCTGGTCCACAGGGACGACGTCACCGGCCTTCCCAACAGTGTTTGGCCGGAGTCGGAAGAATTTGCCTTCGCGGTTCGCCGATTCGACCGGAAGGAATCGCGCGAAAAAATCCATATCGAGGATCTAGCGCAAGTTCGGGGATTCTATCCCGAAGATAAGTATCGAGGAAACCTCGAAACGGTCGCCAACCTCTGTTTTCGAGGGTTCGACACCCGCGCACTCATCGAGTTCACGAAGCGGCTGACGCTCAATATACTCATCGGTAATGGGGATGCGCACTTGAAAAATTGGTCTCTGATTTACCGAGATCGCCGCAAGCCCACTATTTCGCCGGCTTACGACATCGTGTCGACGGGTTTGTACGTGCCGCGCGGCGATAAGCATGATCTGGGCCTGACTTTCGGCGGCTCACGGCGGTTCGAGGATATGCGACTCAACACGTTCCGCAAGCTTGCCCAACGCCTCAACGCCGATGTGGACTTGGCTGATATCGCCGAGGACACGGTGTCGAAGGCTCTCACCGAGTGGCCAGGTGCCGCTAACCTCCTTGATGCCGCGCCGGACGTCCGTACAGAGGTCGAGCACTTTCTCGAGCAGCGGTCTATAACGCTTCGGCGCGGCGTTGCTGCGCGTTAAATGTGAACCGAAGCGAAACCGGAATCAATTTGCATTTAACTGCATAACCATGCATCCTGGCCGCATGACTTCGGTGACCATCGCGGGTGCCAGCGGATACGCCGGCGGCGAGATCCTGCGATTGCTGCTCGGCCATCCCGGCTACGCCGACGGCAGCCTGACCATCGGGGCTCTGACCGCCGCGGGCAACGCGGGCAGCACCCTGGCCGAGCATCACCCGCATCTGCTGCCGCTGGCGCAGCGGTTGCTCGATCCCACCGATCCCGCGCTGCTCGCCGGCCACGATGTGGTGTTTCTGGCGCTGCCGCATGGCCATTCGGCCGCGCTGGCCGAGGAACTGGGCGCCGGCACGGTGGTCATCGACTGCGGCGCCGACTTCCGGCTGACCGACGCCGCCGACTGGCGCCGCTTCTACGGCTCCGAGCACGCCGGGCATTGGCCCTACGGGCTGCCCGAACTCCCCGGGGGCAGGGATGTGTTGCGTGGGGCCACCCGCGTAGCGGTGCCCGGCTGCTATCCGACCGCAGCCCTGCTGGCGCTGCTGCCTGCCGTTGCCGCCGGGCTCGTCGAACCCCACGTCACGGTGGTCGCCGTCAGCGGAACATCGGGAGCGGGCCGGGCCGCCAAGGTCGATCTGCTCGCCTCGGAGGTGATCGGCTCGGCGCGGGCCTACAGCATCGCCGGAGCGCACCGGCACACCCCCGAGATCGCGCAGGGCCTGCGTACGGTGACCGACCGCCCGGTGACGGTCTCGTTCACCCCGGTCTTGATCCCCACCGCCCGCGGAATCCTGGCCACCTGCACCGCCCGTACCTCGGCGAGCAACTCCGAGATCCGGGCCGCCTACGAGAAGGCCTACGGCGATGAGCCTTTCGTGTACCTGCTGCCCGACGGACAACTGCCGCGGACCGGTTCGGTGGTCGGCAGCAACGCCGCGCAGGTCGCCGTCGCGGTCGACGCCGACGCCGGCGTCCTGGTATCTCTCTGCGCGATCGACAATCTGGTGAAGGGAACGGCCGGTGCCGCGGTGCAATCGATGAACCTTGCTCTGGGTCGGCCGGAAACGCAGGGACTCTCCACGGTGGGGATCGCTCCATGAGTAACAGCTCCACAAAGTTGCTGCGCAGTCAGGGCGTCACCGCCCCGGCGGGCTTCCGGGCCGCCGGAATCGCTGCGGGCATCAAGAAATCCGGCGCCCCGGACCTCGCCCTGGTGTTCAACGAGGGTCCCGACTACACCGCCGCCGGGGTGTTCACCCGCAACCAGGTGAAAGCCGCCCCGGTGCTGTGGACCAGCCAGGCACTCACCACCGGCCGGCTGCGCGCGGTCATCCTCAACTCCGGCGGCGCCAACGCGTGCACCGGGCCACTCGGTTTCCAGGACACCCACCACACCGCCGAAGCGGTGGCCGCGACACTGTCCAACTGGGGCACCGAGACCGGGTCGATCGAGGTGGCTGTCTGCTCCACCGGCTTGATCGGCGACCGGCTGCCTCTTGCCAAGGTGCTCGCCGGTGTCACCGAGATCGTGCACGAACTGGCCGCCGGCCTGCTGGGCGGCGACGACGCGGCCCGCGCCATCATGACCACCGACACCGTGCCCAAACAGGTTGCACTGCATCATTCCCCGGGCTCGGAGGAGAACTGGACGGTCGGCGGCATGGCCAAGGGTGCGGGCATGCTCGCACCATCGCTGGCCACCATGCTCGTCGTGCTCACCACCGACGCGGTGGCCGACTCCGCCGCGCTGGACGCCGCGCTGCGCAAGGCCGCCGCCCGCACCTTCGACCGCCTCGACGTCGACGGCAGTTCCTCCACCAACGACACGGTGCTGCTGCTGTCCTCGGGCGCCAGTGAAATCCGGCCCAGCCAAGACGATCTTGACGACGCGGTGTTCGGTGTCTGTGCGGATCTGTGCGCGCAGATGCAGGCCGACGCCGAAGGCGTGACCAAGCGGGTGCTGGTCACGGTGACCGGCGCGCCCAGCGAGCACGATGCCGTCGTCGCCGCCCGTCTGGTGGCCCGCGACAGCCTGGTCAAGACCGCGTTGTTCGGGTCCGATCCCAACTGGGGTCGGGTGCTGGCGGCCGTCGGAATGGTGCCGTTCACCCTGGATCCGAACCGTATCTCGGTGTCCTTCAACGGTTCTCCGGTGTGTATTGACGGGGCCGGCGCGCCCGGGGCGCGCGACGTCGATCTGTCCGGTCCGGATATCCACGTCGTCATCGACCTCAACATCGGTGCTGGCGAGGCCACTATCCGGACGACGGATCTGTCGCATGCCTACGTCGAAGAGAACTCGGCCTACAGCTCATGACGGTGTCCACCGGCGTATCCACCCACACCAAGGCGGCGGTACTCGCCGAGGCGCTGCCCTGGCTCAAGGCGCTGCACGACAAGATCGTCGTGGTCAAGTACGGCGGCAACGCCATGACCGACGACGTGCTCAAGGCCGCCTTCGCCGCCGACATGGTGTTCCTGCGCAACTGCGGCGTGCATCCGGTCGTGGTCCACGGCGGCGGCCCGCAGATCAGCGCCATGCTGAAAAAGCTCGGCATCCCCGGTGAATTCAAGGGCGGCTTCCGGGTCACCACCCCGGAAGTTCTCGACGTCGCCAGGATGGTGCTGTTCGGTCAGGTCGGCCGGGAACTGGTGAACCTGATCAACGCACACGGCCCCTACGCCGTCGGGATCACCGGCGAGGACGCCCAGCTGTTCACCGCGGTCCGGCGCAGCGTCAGCGTCGACGGCGTCGAAACCGACATCGGCCTGGTCGGCGACGTCGAGAAGGTCAACACCGACGCCGTGCGGGATCTCATTGCGGCAGGACGTATTCCGGTGGTCTCGACGATCGCCCCGGACGTCGAGGGGGTCGTTCACAACATTAACGCCGACACCGCGGCCGCGGCCCTGGCCGAGGCGCTGGGCGCCGAGAAGCTGCTGATGCTGACCGATGTCGAAGGCCTCTATACCCGCTGGCCGGATCGCGACTCCCTGGTCAGCGAGATCGGCACCACCGAGCTGGCGGAGGTGCTGCCCACCCTGGAGGAGGGCATGGTGCCCAAGATCGAGGCGTGCCTGCGGGCGGTGACGGCCGGCGTGCCCAGCGCCCACGTGATCGACGGCCGCGTCGAACACTGCGTGCTGGTGGAGCTTTTCACCGACGAGGGCACCGGCACCAAGGTGGTGCGCTCGTGACGGGCGGGCTGGAGCCCAGCGACTCGGGGAGTCGACGCAGCCTCCTGGATCGCTGGCAGACGGTCATGATGGACAACTACGGCACCCCGCCGCTGGCGCTGGCCAGCGGGCAGGGCGCGGTGGTGACCGACGTCGACGGCAAGACCTATCTGGATCTGCTGGGCGGCATCGCCGTCAACATCCTGGGCCACCGCCATCCGGCCGTCATCGAGGCCGTCACCGCCCAGTTGAACACCCTCGGGCACGTCTCCAACCTCTACGCCACCGAACCCGGTGTCGCGCTGGCCGAGTCGCTCGTCGGCCACCTCGGGCACCCGGCCCGGGCGTTCTTCTGCAACTCCGGCGCCGAAGCCAACGAGGTCGCGTTCAAGATCACCCGGCTGACCGGTCGGACCAAAATCGTTGCCGCACAGAATTCTTTCCACGGCCGGACGATGGGCGCACTCGCGCTCACCGGGCAGCCCGCGAAGCAGAAGCCGTTCGAGCCGTTGCCCGGCTTCGTCACCCACGTGCCCTACGGCGACATCCACGCGCTGGCCGACGCCGTCGCCGACGACACCGCCGCGGTGTTCCTGGAACCGATCATGGGGGAGGGCGGCGTGGTGGTGCCGCCCGACGGCTACCTCGCGGCCGCCCGCGAGATCACCCGCCGGCACGGCGCACTGCTGGCCGTCGACGAGGTGCAGACCGGCGTCGGTCGCACCGGGCAATTCTTCGCCCACCAGTACGAGGGCATCAGCCCCGACATCGTCACCCTGGCCAAGGGCCTGGGCGCCGGGCTGCCGATCGGCGCCTGCCTGGCCGTCGGGCCGGCCGCCGACCTGATGACCCCGGGCATGCACGGCAGCACGTTCGGCGGCAACCCGGTATGCGCGGCCGCCGCGAACGCCGTGCTGCGGGTGCTGGACGACGAGGACCTGATGGGCCACGCCGCCCGGCACGGCAAGGCGCTGGCCGCCGGTATCGAGGACCTCGGCCACCCGCTGGTCGACTATGTCCGGGGACGCGGCCTGCTGCGCGGGATCGTGCTGACCGCGCCGCACGGCAAGGCCGTCGAAATCGCGGCGCGGGAGGCGGGTTTCCTGGTCAACGCCGCAGCCCCGGACGTCGTCCGACTGGCCCCGCCGCTCATCGTGACCGAGGAGCAGCTGCGCAGCTTCGTGGCAGCGCTGCCGACAATCCTCGACCTGGCAAGCGAGGCAGCATGACTCGCACCTCGGAGATCACCCGGGCCGGCCGGCAGGCGCGGATCATCGCGCTCCTGTCGTCGCATTCGGTGCACAGCCAGGGCGAGTTGGCGGCACTGCTGGCCGACGACGGCATCGACGTCACCCAGGCCACCCTGTCGCGGGATCTGGAGGAACTCGGCGCGGTCAAACTGCGCGGCGCAGACGGCGGCGTCGGGCACTACGTGGTGCCCGAGGACGGCAGCCCGGTCCGCGGGGTGGCCGGCGGCACCGAACGGCTCACCCGGCTTCTCGGCGAGCTGCTGGTCTCCACCGACGCCAGCGCCAACCTCGCGGTGCTGCGGACCCCGCCCGGCGCCGCGCACTACCTGGCCAGCGCCATCGACCGGGCCGCGCTGCCCGACGTGGTCGGCACCATCGCCGGGGACGACACGATCTTCATGGTCGCCCGCGAACCGGTGACCGGTGCACAATTGGCCGCCACCTTCGAGACGCTGCGCCACCGAAAAGCAAACCTAGAGAACAACGACCAAGGAGCATCCGATGTCTGAGCGCGTGATCCTCGCCTATTCCGGCGGACTGGACACCTCAGTGGCCATCAGCTGGATCGGAAAGGAGACCGGCCGCGAGGTGGTGGCGGTCGCCATCGACCTCGGTCAGGGCGGTGAGGATATGGAGTTGGTGCGTCAGCGCGCGCTGGACTGCGGTGCGGTGGAAGCCGTGGTGATCGACGCCCGCGACGAGTTCGCCGAGCAGTACTGCCTGCCGGCCATCCAGTCCAACGCGCTCTACATGGACCGCTATCCGCTGGTCTCGGCGCTGAGCCGGCCGTTGATCGTCAAGCACCTGGTGGATGCGGCCCGCACGCACGGCGGCGGGATCGTCGCGCACGGCTGCACCGGCAAGGGCAACGACCAGGTGCGGTTCGAGGTCGGATTCGCCTCGCTGGCGCCGCATCTGGAAGTGCTGGCACCGGTCCGGGACTACGCCTGGACCCGGGAGAAGGCGATCGCCTTCGCCGAGGAGAACGACATTCCGATCAACGTCACCAAGCGTTCCCCGTTCTCCATCGACCAGAACGTGTGGGGCCGCGCGGTGGAAACCGGGTTCCTCGAGCACCTGTGGAATGCCCCCACCAAGGATGTCTACGACTACACCGAAGACCCGACGCTGAACTGGAACACCCCCGACGAGGTCATCGTCGGCTTTGAACGCGGGGTCCCGGTGTCCATCGACGGTAACCCGGTGACCGTGCTGGAGGCCATCGAGGAACTCAACCGGCGCGGTGGTGCGCAGGGCGTCGGCCGGCTCGACGTCGTCGAGGACCGTCTGGTGGGCATCAAGAGCCGTGAGATCTACGAGGCCCCCGGCGCCATGGTGCTGGTGACCGCGCACACCGAACTGGAACACGTCACGCTGGAACGCGAACTCGGCCGGTACAAGCGCGGCACCGACCGGAAGTGGGGCGAATTGGTCTACGACGGGCTATGGTTCTCCCCGCTCAAGCGCGCCCTGGAATCGTTCGTCGCCAACACCCAGGAGCACGTCACCGGTGAGATCCGGATGTTGCTGCACGGCGGCCATATCGCGGTGAACGGACGACGCAGCCCCGAATCGCTCTACGACTTCAACCTCGCCACCTACGACGAGGGCGACACCTTCGACCAGTCCGCCTCCAAGGGCTTCGTCCACGTCCACGGCCTGTCCTCCAAGATCGCCGCGCGCCGGGATCTGCGGGCCGATCAACCCCAGCAGTGAGCACCAACGAAGGGTCGCTCTGGGGCGGTCGGTTCGAAGGGGGGCCGGCCGAAGCCCTTGCCGCACTGAGCAAGTCCACCCACTTCGACTGGGTGCTGGCGCCCTATGACGTGGCCGCCTCCAAGGCGCACGCGCGGGTGCTGCACCGGGCCGGGCTGCTGACGGACGACCAGCGCGACGGTCTGCTGGCCGGCCTGGACAGCCTCGGGGCCGACGTCGCCGACGGCAGTTTCACCCCTGGCGTGCTCGACGAGGACGTGCACGGCGCCCTGGAGCGAGGCCTGATCGACCGGGTCGGCGCCGACCTCGGCGGCAGGCTGCGGGCCGGCCGCTCGCGCAACGACCAGGTGGCCACCCTGTTCCGGATGTGGCTGCGCGACGCCATGCGCCGGGTGGCCCTCGGTGTGCTCGATGTGGTGTCCGCGCTGGCCGGCCAGGCGGCCGCCCACCCGGAAGCGATCATGCCGGGCAAGACCCACCTGCAGGCCGCCCAGCCGATTCTGCTCGCCCACCACCTGCTGGCGCACGCCCACCCGCTGCTGCGCGACATCGACCGCATCGCCGACTTCGACGCCCGCACCGCGGTATCGCCGTACGGGTCCGGCGCGCTGGCCGGTTCGTCGCTCGGTCTCGATCCCGACGCCATCGCGGCGGATCTGGGATTCGCTGCGGCGGCCGACAATTCGATCGATGCCACCTCGGCGCGGGACTTCGCCGCCGAGGCGGCGTTCGTTCTGGCCATGATCGGCGTCGACCTGTCCCGGTTGTCGGAGGATCTGATCCTGTGGAGCACAACGGAATTCGGCTATGTCACTCTCGACGACGCCTGGTCGACCGGCAGTTCGATCATGCCGCAGAAGAAGAACCCCGACATCGCCGAGTTGGCACGAGGTAAGGCGGGCCGGCTGATCGGCAACCTGGCCGGTCTGCTGGCGACGCTGAAAGCCCAGCCGCTGGCCTATAACCGGGATCTGCAGGAGGACAAGGAGCCGGTGTTCGACTCGGTGGCGCAGTTGGAGATGGTGCTGCCGGCGATGGCCGGAATGGTGGCGACGCTGCGCTTCGACACCGCCCGAATGGCGGCGCTGGCCCCGGCCGGCTACACGCTGGCCACCGACGTCGCCGAGTGGCTGGTGCGGCGCGGTGTGCCGTTCCGGGTGGCCCACGAGGCGGCCGGCGCCGCGGTCCGTACGGCCGAGAAGCGCGGCGTGGGCCTGGCGGAACTCACCGATGCCGAGTTCGCCGGGATCAGTGCGGATCTGACGCCCGCGGTGCGCGAGGTCCTCACCGTGGCCGGGTCGGTGGCGTCGCGCAATGCCCGCGGCGGTACCGCGCCCGAACAGGTCGCGCGCCAGCTCGATGTGGTCCGGGAGACCGCCGCCCGCGCCCGCACCCGCCTGACGTTCTGAGCGCCGTGCCGGACCGGCCCTCGGGTTATGCCCTCTTTCGGCAGGGCCTGTTCCGTAACCTGTGGGCCGCCAATCTGATCCATGCGCTCGGCCTGGTGATCCTGCTGCTCGGTGTCTCCTGGGTGATGACCTCGCTGACCGACAACCCGGTCCTGGTGAGCATGGTGCAGACCATGTCGAGCCTGCCGTTTCTGCTCTTCAGCATCCCGGCTGGGGTGGCCGCCGACGCCCTGGGATACCGCAGGGTTCTGCTGGGCGCCCAGCTGTGGATGCTGGCGATGACGGCCGTGCTGGCGGTGATCGCGCTGCCCGGCTGGTGGGAGCTTCGGCCCGTCCCGCTGCTGGTGGTCCTGTTCCTCATCGGTATCGGGGTCGTCGTCGCCCAAGCCGCCTGGAAGCCGTTCCTCGGCGACCTGGTGGGGGAAGACGATCTGGTGGCCGCGATCTCGTTGAACTCGCTGAGCAACCGGATCGCCCAGTTGCTCGGCCCGGTGCTGGGCGGCTACCTGATGGGACTGGCCGGCATCGCGGCGCTGTTGTGCGCCCGCGTCGTCTCGCATGCCGTGATGATCGTGGCTTTGCTGC
Source organism: uncultured Actinomycetes bacterium (assembly GCA_903877095.1). Classification (GTDB taxonomy): domain Bacteria; phylum Actinomycetota; class Actinomycetes; order Mycobacteriales; family Mycobacteriaceae; genus Mycobacterium. The sequence goes on from CAIRCP010000074.1 coordinate 32,125, forward strand.
GGATTCCCAAGGGTGCCAAACGGACCGGCGCAGAGCCGGGGTTGGGGATTCGGGACAGGATCGGCAGCGGCTGGCGCGCCGTCACCGGCTCGGCTGACCTGTACGGCCCGATGATCCGATGCGCGATGCTGATGGTTCCCTGTGGTGCCGTGCTGGCGCTGCTGCCGCTGGAAGCCAAGGAGAACATCCAGACCGGCGCCATCGGGTACGGCGGGCTGCTGGCCGCATTGGGGTTGGGGACCACCCTGGGGGTGTCGGTCCTGCCGGTGCTGCAGCGACACGTCCGGCTCAACCGGTTGTCGACGGTCTGCATCGGCGTCTTCGCCCTGGCGGTGATCGGGATCAGCCAGTGGGACAGCATGCTGCTCGACTCCGCATTCCTGGTGGTGCTCGGACTGGCCTGGAGCATGCTCGGCACCAGTCACCAGTTCGCGGTGCAGACCGCCGCACCGGCCGGCGTCCGTGGGTTGACGACGTCGTTCTACGCGATGACGCTCCAGGGCTCTATCGCGTTGGGCAGCTTCGTATTCGGTGTGCTGACCCGCTATGTCGGGGTCAGCCGGAGCATTCTGTTGGCCGGGCTGCTGGCATCGGCCGGTCTGCTGCTGGTGCGGCGCTTCCCGATACCTCAGCCGGAGCGCTCAGCCGCCTGATTCGACTGTTTCGGACAGTTCCAGCCAGCGGCCTTCCGTGTCGGCCAGATCGGTCTCCAGCTCCCGCAGCTGCCCGGTCAGCCGGCCGATGCCGACATGGTCGGACTGGTCGTGTTCGGCCAGTTCGACATGCTTGGCGTTGATCCGGTCGGTCAGCTTGCCCAGCGCCCGGTCCAGCGCGGCGATCTCCTTCTGCGCGTTGCGGAGTTCAGCGCCCGAGAGCGCGGCGGCGGCAACCCGGGGCCGGCCCTGGGATGGGGACTGGCCCTGGGACTGCCGGTCAGCGGCAATGCGCAGATACTCGTCGACACCGCCGGGCAGATGCCGCAGGTGGCCGTCGATCACCGCGTACTGCTGGTCGGTGACCCGCTCCAGAAGATAGCGGTCGTGCGAGACGACGATCAGCGTGCCCGGCCACGAGTCCAGCAGATCCTCGGTCGCCGAGAGCATGTCGATGTCGACGTCATTGGTCGGCTCGTCGAGCACCAGGACGTTGGGCTCGGCGAGCAGGATCAGCATCAGCTGCAGCCGACGGCGCTGTCCACCGGAGAGCTCCCGCACCCGGGAGGACAACTGGTCGCGGCGAAAACCCAAGCGCTCCAACAACTGTGCCGGGGTGAGTTCCTTCCCGTCAACCACATACCCGGCTTTGAGCCGGCCTAGCACATCGCGCACAAGGTCGTCCTCGAACTCCGCGAGTTGGCTGCTCTGCTGGTCCAGCATGGCCAGTCGCACCGTCTTGCCGCGTTTGACCTGACCGCTGTCCGGGATGATCCTGCCGGCGATGACGCCCAGCAAGGTGGACTTGCCGGCGCCGTTGGCCCCGACGATCCCGGTCCGTTCACCGGGGGCGATCCGCCATTCCACGCCGCGCAGAACGGGTTTGGAATCGAACGACACCGATACGCCGAGCAGGTCGATGACGTCCTTGCCCAGCCGCGCCGTGGCCAGCTTGGCCAGTTCGACGGTGTTGCGGATGGGGGGGACATCGGCGATCAGTTGGTTGGCGGCGTCGATCCGGAATCTCGGCTTGGAGGTGCGGGCCGGGGCGCCGCGGCGCAGCCAGGCCAGTTCCTTGCGCATCAGGTTCTGCCGCTTGGCCTCGGTCGCGGCGGCGACGCGGTCGCGCTCGACCCGCTGCAGCACGTACGCCGCGTAGCCGCCGTCGAAGGGTTCCACGACGCTGCCACTGGGGCCGCTGTGCACCTCCCAGGTGGTGGTGGCGACCTCGTCGAGGAACCATCGGTCGTGGGTCACCACCAGCAGTCCGCCGCTGTTCTTGGACCAGCGCTGCTGAAGATGGGCGGCCAGCCAGGTGATGCCCTCGACGTCGAGGTGGTTGGTCGGCTCGTCGAGGACGATGACGTCCCAGTCGCCGATCAGCAGTTGCGCCAACTGGACTCGCCGGCGCTGGCCGCCGGACAGCGTCCCGACCGTCGTCGACCAGTCGATGTCGGACACCAGGCCCGCCACCACGTCGCGCACCCGCGGATCACCGGCCCATTCGTGCTCGGGGCGCTCTCCGACCAAGACCGAACCCACGGTGGCGGCGGGGTCGAGCGTGTCGGCCTGGTCGAGCGCCGCCACCCGCACGCCGCCCCGGCGGGTCACCCGCCCCGAGTCGGGCTCGATACGGCCGGTCAGCAGGCCCAGCAGGCTGGATTTCCCCTCGCCGTTGCGGCCCACGACGCCGATCCGGTCTCCGTCGTTGACGCCGACCGTCAGGCCGTCGAAAACCACCTGCGTCGGGAACTGGAGTCGGAGCGCTTCGGCGCCCAGCAGGTGTGCCACGACACGAGCCTAATGTCACGGTGATGTCGTCACAGCCACGGCTAAATCCGCAGGCTGGCGCGTTCGTGGATTCGGGACGCCGGTGCCGGTGTGCCATGATTGACGCTGCTGATTAGGGGAGTCACGCAGCGAAATCATGGCGGTCAGGGAGCACACGTGGATCTGAGTTTGTCAGCACTTGCCAAACCCCTTGAGCGGTTGGTGGCAACGGCGCAGAACGGGTACGAGGTCGCCCGCTTCGGCGGACTGGAGACCGGAACGGTGCCGTCGACGTTCCAGATCGCCGAAAGCACACCCATGTACAAACTGCGGCGGTACTTCCCGCCGGACAACCGCCCGGGCCGGCCCAAGGCCGGCCCGCCCGTGCTCATGGTGCATCCCATGATGATGTCGGCCAACATGTGGGACGTCACCAGAGACGACGGCGCCGTCGGCATCCTGCATGCGGCCGGACTGGACACCTGGGTGATCGATTACGGCTCGCCGGACAAGGTCGAGGGCGGCATGGAGCGCACGCTCACCGACCACATCGTCGCGCTGAGCCAGGCCATCGACACGGTCTTCGAAGAGACCGGCCAGAACGTCCACCTCGCCGGCTATTCGCAGGGCGGCATGTTCTGCTACCAGACCGCCGCCTTCCGGCGCTCCAAGAACCTCGCCAGCATCGTGACCTTCGGTTCACCGGTGGACACCCTGGCCGGCCTGCCCGGCGGGCTGCCCAACGACCTGGCCGTCGGGGTGGCCGATTTCCTCGCCGACCACGTGTTCAACCACATCGACATCCCGGGCTGGCTGGCCCGCACCGGGTTCCAGATGCTCGATCCGATCAAGACCGCCAAGTCGCGGGTTGAGTTCCTGCTGCAACTGCACGACCGCGAATCGCTGCTGCCCCGCGAGCAGCAACGCCGGTTCCTCGACCGCGAAGGCTGGATCGCCTGGTCGGGCCCCGCGGTGGCCGAACTGCTCAAACAGTTCGTCACGCACAACCGGATGATGACCGGCGGTTTCGCCGTCCAGGGCCAACTGGTGACGCTGTCCGACATCACCTGCCCGATCCTGGCGTTCGTCGGTGAGGTCGACGACATCGGACAGCCGCCCGCGGTGCGCGGCATCAAGCGGGCAGCGCCCAACGCCGACGTCTATGAGGTGATGATCCGGGCGGGGCACTTCGGTCTGGTCGTCGGGTCGAAGGCGGCGCTCAACACCTGGCCGACCGTGGCCGACTGGGTGCTGTGGGTAGCCGGCCGGGAGCCGCGTCCGGCCAACATCTCGCTGATGAAGGAGTTGGAAGCGCAAGCCGCGGATTCCTCCGGGGTGCCGTTGACGTCGCGCCTCATGCTCGGCATGGCCGAGGCCTCCGAGCTGGCCCTGACGGTCGCCAAGGGCGCCGCGGATGCCGTTGTCGCAGCCAACAATTCGGTGCGCACACTGGCCGTGGAGACGGTCCGCACACTGCCCCGGCTGGTGCGTCTTGGCCAGATCAACGACCACACCCGAATCTCGTTGGGCCGCATCATCGATGAGCAGGCCAGCGCCAACCCCGACGGCGAGTTCCTGCTCTTCGACGGACGTGTGCACACCTACGAGGCGGTGAACCGCCGCATCGACAACGTGGTGCGCGGCCTGATCGAGGTGGGAGTCCGCCAGGGAATCCGGGTTGGGGTGCTCATGGACACCCGCCCGAGTGCCATGGTCGCGATCGCCGCCTTGTCGCGGCTGGGCGCGGTCGCGGTTCTGCTGCCACCGGATGCCGAACTCGCGCAGGCGATCCGGCTCGGCGGGATCACCGACATCATCACCGACCCGGCGAACCTCGCCAGGGCCGCCACGCAGCCGCTGCAGATCCTGGTCCTCGGCGGTGGCGAAAGCCGCGCCCTGGACATCCCGCCGGGTGCCACCGTCATCGACATGGAGCAGATCGACCCCGACGCGGTGGAACTGCCCGGGTGGTATCGGCCGAACCCGAGCTACGCCCGCGATGTCGCGTTCGTCGTGTTCAGCGCGATCGGCGGCGGGGCGCTGGAGCCCAAGCAGATCACCAACTACAGGTGGGCGCTCTCGGCCTTCGGCACCGCGTCGGCCGCCGCGCTCAGCCGCAACGACACCGTGTACTGCCTGACCCCGCTGCATCACCCTTCGGGCCTGCTGGTGAGCCTGGGCGGCGCCGTGGTGGCCGGCTCCCGGATCGCGCTGTCGCGCGGGCTGAATCCCAAGCGTTTCCTCGAAGAGGTGCGGCAGTACGGCGTGTCGGTGGTCACCTACACCTGGGCGATGTTGGGCGAGGTCATCGACGACCCGGACTTCTCGCTGTCGGGCAACAATCCGATCCGGCTCTTCATGGGGTCCGGTATGCCCACCGGACTGTGGGACCGGATTCTGGAGATTTTCGCCCCGGCCAAGATCGTCGAGTTCTTCGCGACCTCCGACGGTCAGGCCGTGCTGGCCAACGTCGCCGGCGTCAAGGTCGGCAGCGAGGGCCGGCCCCTGCCGGGCGGTGGCGATGTCGAACTGTGCGCCTACGACGCCGACGAGGATCTGATCCTCGAAGACGACCGCGGCTTCGTGAAGGTCGCCGGCCGCGACGAGATCGGCATTCTGCTCGCCAAACCGTGGGGCCCGATCGACCCGACGGCGTCCATCAAGCGCGGCGTGTTCGCCGCGGGAGACATCTGGATCTCCACCGAGTACGTGTTCCGGCGCGACAACGACGGCGACTTCTGGCTGCTGGGGAACCGTTCGAGCCTGATCCGCACCGCCCGCGGCGTGGTGTTCCCGTCGCCCATCACCGACGCCGTCGGCGCGGTCCGCGCGGTGGACCTGGCGGTCACCTACCCGCTGGAGGTCAACGGGGCGACGCTGGCGGTGACCGCCTTCACGCTTCGGCCCGGGATGACGGTGACGGCGGCGGACGTCTCCGAGGCGGTGCGGGCCATGCCCGCGGGCCTGCCCCCGGATGTGGTCCACGTGGTGCCCGAGTTGCCGTTGAGCGCGTCCTATCGGCCGACCGTGTCACCGCTGAAGGCGGCCGGGATGCCCGAGGCGGGCCGTAACGCCTGGTATCTGGATCGCGATACGGGCAGGTACAAGACACTGACGTCCGCGGTCCGCGCGACGTTCGTCGGCGAGGGCATCTGACCGGCGCTGTTAGGCTGGCAGAGTCGTCCAGTTTGGGTGGAGGAGAGCGATGACGAGGAACAACGCCGGTTGGCGAGGGGCGTTCAGCGCGATCGTCGGCGCGGCAATGGCCGCGGGATTGATTCTCGGCGCCGGGGGGGCGAATGCCGATCCTGAACCGGCGCCGGCTCCCACTACGCCAGTTCCGGTGCCCGCCGCTGAAGCCGCACCGGCCCCGGCGCCGTACGCCGAACCCGTCGGCCCGAAGGCGCTGCCGGCGCAGACGGCGGCAGTTCCTGCACCCACGGTTGCAGTGGCGGGCGGGGCCGCCGCGGGAACCGCGGCCACCGCGGCGTCGGCGGCTGCCGCGTCGGCGCAGCCGGGCGACGTCCTCGACCAACTCGCCGAGGAGTACGCGGTCGGCTCCGGCGGCGGTCAGCTGTCGAACCTGCTCAAGACCGCGCTCAAGCTGCGCTCGATGGGCTTCCGGCCGTCCAAGCCGTACCTGGACGAGATCAAAGATGCCATGGCGCACCGGCCCAACCAACTGCCACTGATCGGCGCTCTCAAGGACACGATCGCCTATCAGCAGAAGATCCAGGCGCAGATGCAGATCCTGCAGAACGCCCAGGCCAAGAACGCCAACGGCGCTGTCATGGGGGCCGGGGCCGCGCCGGGCGCTGCCAATCCCGCCAACGTCGCGCCCCAGGCCACTGGGCCGGGGCAGGCGGCGGCTCCGGCGCCGCCGGTCATCCTGCCGACCACGCCGTAACCCGTGCTGGATCACAAGCTTCTCGACATCCTGGTGTGCCCCGTGGACCGCGGGCCGCTGCTACTGATCGACGACATCCTCTACAACCCCCGGCTGCATAAGGCCTACCGCATCGAGGACGGCATACCGGTGCTGCTGGCCGACGAGGCCGTAGACGTCGGTCCCGACGAGCATCAGCGGCTGATGGCGGGGCAAGCCTGACGTCAACGGCGTCGGACGCCGAGCTGCTCGGCGGGGACCCGGTCGCGGCGGCGCGCCGACTGCTGGGCTCGGTCATCATGAGCCGTTCAGTGAGCGCGCGGATCGTCGAAGTGGAGGCCTACGGCGGCCCGGCCGACGGCCCTTGGCCGGACGCCGCCTCGCACTCCTACCGCGGGCCGACGCCGCGCAACGCGGTCATGTTCGGGCCGCCCGGACGGCTGTACACCTACCGCAGCCACGGAATCCATTTGTGCGCCAACGTGTCCTGCGGTCCGAACGGGATGGCGGCGGCAGTGCTGCTGCGCGCCGCCGTCGTCGAGTCCGGTGCGATGGCCGCCAGTCGCCGACGCGGTGCCGCCGTCGGGCCTGCCGGTTTGGCACGCGGCCCCGGGAACCTCTGCTCGGCACTCGGAATCACCATGGAGCACAACGGGATCGACCTTCTGGTCGATGATTCGCCGATTCGCCTCCGGTTTGGTGGCCCGGTTACCGGGGAATTCAGCGGCCCCCGGGTGGGGGTGAGCGTGGCAGCCGACCGCCCCTGGCGCTTCTGGTTGCCCGGCCGTCCCGAGGTCTCGGCGTACCGTCGCAGCCCGCGGGCACCCGCAAGCTCCGGACCAGCGGCCGAGCGGGCCGGGGAGTAAGGACCGGCCTCGTAAGATCGACCCGAACCGTAGACCGGAGGACCGTTGATCACCCTTTGCTCCGCCGACCTGGAGCCAGACCCGGCCGTGCTCCATCGTCCGGGCGGCTTCACCTGGTTCTACGTCGACCTGATCGACGAGCAGGGCCGGGGAGCGACGGTCATCTGGTCGTGGGGTCTGCCCTTCCTGCCCGGCTACGCCCGCGCGGCCCGGGTGGGTCGTCCTGAGCTCCCGGTCGACCGTCCCAGTGTGAACATCGTCGTCTACGGCGACGGCCGGGAGCTGTTCTATCTGCTCTCCGAGCTCCCGCGCGCGGAGTGCGAGTGGAGTGCCGACGGCCGGTCCTGGCGCCTGGGTGACAGCATCTTCACCTGGACCGACAGCCTGGGTGTCGGAGGCGCCGCGCCGACGCGCACGCTGGAAGCCGCCATCGACCTCGCCTTGCCGACCGGCGGTCGGGTCACCGGGGAGCTGCGGCTGTCGGGCTCATTGCGCCGGGACTGCTCCGACGGGCCGCCGGCGCTCGCCGATCCTGACTGCACCCACACCTGGACGCCGATGCTCGCGGCCAGCCGGGGCAGCCTCGACCTGCACACCCCCGGCGGTGATCTGCGCATCGAGGGCCGGGCCTACCACGACCGCAACAGTGCCGCGCAACCGTTGCACGATCTCGGAATCCACAGTTGGTGGTGGGGACGTCTTGCCCTGCCGGGTCGCGACCTGGTCTTTTACCGCCTGACGCCGAGTGAGCCGGCCGCCGCACCGCGTGATCTCGTCATCGAACTTGCCGCTGACGGTTCCAGCCGCATGCTGGAGACCCAGCTCGAGCCGGGCCGGATCCGTCGCAGTACCTGGGGCCTGCGCTGGCCGGCGACCGTGACCTTCCCGGACCCGGATGGACGTCCGGTCCAGGTCGAGGTCACGTCGGTCCTGGACAACGGGCCGTTCTACCAGCGCTACCTGCTGCGAGGCCGGTGTGGCGCCGACGAGGGTTACGGCGTCGGGGAGAACGTGGTACCCGATCGGATCGACTCCGACCTGCTGCGCCCGCTGGTCCGGATGCGGGTCCATCGGGCTGCCGGCCCGAATTCCATGTGGCTGCCGTTGTTTTCCGGTGACAGCGTGGGCAGGTGGGGCAGGCTGCTCGGGCAGGCCGGTAAAGTGCGGGCGTGATCCAGGGGTGCCCTGACCTGTCGCCGGCGGCCCTGTTCAACGGCACGGCGCCGGGATGGGTGCAGGTGCTGGCGGCGTTGCTTGCCCTGCCGCCGTTGCTGCCGCTGTGCCTGGTGATCGTCAACGCGCTGGTGTGGACGCGTGGCCGGCCCCTGCCGGCCGCCGAGCGCGCCGCGCTCGGGGGTGTCAGCGTGCTGATTCCAGCCCGCGACGAGGTGGACAACATCGAGCGGTGCGTGCGTGCGGCCGCCGCCGCCCGGGGTCCGGTCGCCGAGATCATCGTCTATGACGACGGCTCCACCGACGGGACCAGCGACGTGCTGTCGCGGCTGTGCTCCGATCTGCCGCAACTGCAGGTGATCCGCGGCGACGGTCTTCCTCCCGGCTGGGTCGGCAAGCCGCACGCACTGCACCGACTCGGCCAAGCGGCCACCGCCGAGTTACTGCTGCACGTCGACGCCGACGTGTCGCTGCGCCCCGACGGTGTGCTGCGGATGTTGTCCCTGCTCGGCTCGCCCGATCAGGTTCCCGGCGGATTGGATGCCGCGGTGGTCACCGCGGTGCCCCGCCAGCACACCGGGAGTTTCGCCGAACGGGTGATGCTCCCGCTGCTGCATCTGTCCTACGTCGCCTGGCTTCCGATGCCGCTGGTCCACCGCACCCGAGACCCGCGGGTGCTGGCCGCCAACGGCCAACTGCTGCTGGTTCGCCGGGCGGCGCTCGAGGCGATCGGCGGCTGGCGGCGAGTCCGCACGGAACTGGTGGACGACATGGCGGTGTGCCGGGCCATCAAGCGAAGCGGCGGCCGGGTCGTCTTCGCTGACGGCCACGAGATGGCGGACTGCCGGATGTATCCCGACGCCGCCGCTGTGCGGCGCGGGTTCGCCAAGAACTTCTACGAAGGGATCGGTGGTCGACCGCTGGGGATGGTGGCGGTCATGGCGCTGCACATGCTCCTTTTCGTGGCGCCTTTCGTCGCGCTCCCGATCGCCGCCGCGCTCGGAGCCTGGGGACTGGCCGCGGCGGCGGCTGTCGGCGTGGCGGCCAACCTGCTGCTGCGGCTGATCATGGCGGTGCGCTACCACCACAGCCCGGTCAGTGTGCTGCTGCATCCGGTCGCGGTGCTGTTCATGATGGGAATTCTGTTCGAGAGCTTTCGGTGGAGCCGGCGCGGTGACATCCGCTGGCGCGGGCGCTCCTACGGGGCCAGAGCCACCCGGGAGGCGATGTGAGCACGCTCGACGCCTCCGACGACGATCGTCGCGCCCTGGACCGGGCGGGGGACACCCGTCGCCCGGCCTTCCTGTCGTACGCCCGCGTCTACTCCCGCCGGCGGGTCGCCCACGGACTCGACGGCGTTTGGGTTGCGGGACTGGAGAACGCCCGGGCGGCGCTGGCAACCCGGCCGATGATCTTCGCGGCCAATCACGTCGCCTGGTGGGACACCCTGCTGCTGCTGGTCCTCGACGAAGCCCTGGGCGGCACCGGCTGGGCCATGATGGACGCCACGAATCTTCGCCGCTTGCCGTTCATGGGTTGGGTGGGCGCACTCCCACTGGACCGCACAAGTCACGAGCGCAGCCGGCAATGCCTGGATGCCTCAGCTGATCTGCTCGACCGTCCCGGCCGGGCGCTGTGGATCTTCCCGCAGGGCCGCCAGCGCCCCGCGCACCTGCGGCCGCTGGACCTCAAGCCGGGGATCGGGATCCTGCACGACCGCAACCCGGTCGACGTCGTCACCGTCAGCCTCAACTACGTGTTCCTGGAGCGCGATCGCCCGGCGGCGGTCGTGCAGTTCTCCACCCCGATGACGGTCGGCGCCGTCGGGGGGCCCTCCGTTATGACGACGGTGGAGGATTCCCTGCTCGACGGATTGGCTGCCATCGACGTGGCCACGATCGCCGCCACCGACGGGCGCCGGGCCCGCACCCATCCCGACGACCCGCTTGCGGGCTTCCACCCCCTGGTCCGGCCGGCGCATTCGGTGGCTCAGTACAAGCTCGGCGAGCGGATGCTCGCCGCCCTGCAACACAGGAGATTCGGTGCCGGCTGACCGCGAGATCCTTGTCGTCGGCGCCGGCGTTGGCGGACTGTCCGCCGCGCTCGCCCTGGCGGCGCGGGGGCTTGCGGTGCGGGTGCTCGAGGGTGCGCCGAGGCCGGGCGGCAAAGCCGGCACCGTCGAGGTCGACGGAGTAGTCATCGACACCGGTCCCAGCGTTCTGACGCTGCCCGAAGTCTTCGCCGGGCTGTTCGAGCGCGCCGGGTTCCAGCTGGACGACATGGTCGGCTTGCGTCGCCTGGATCCGGGATTCCGGTACCGCTACGCCGACGGAGCGGTCGTCGAGGTGGCCCACGACCCCGACGACACCCTGGCTCGGGTCCGGTCGGCTCTGGGGCCGCCTGCTGAGGCGGAACTGGCGTCGTTCCTGCGTTACAGCCGCCGGATATGGGAGGCGGCGGCCCCGCATTTCGTGCTCGGTCCGGCTCCGACGTGGGCGGCCATGGCCGGGCTGGCGGTACGCCACCCTCGCGCGCTGACGGCTGTCGACCCGATGCGCAGCATGGCCGCGGGGATCGACCGGCACGTCCGCGAGCCGCATCTGCGCATGCTGCTGCGACGCTACGCCACCTACAACGGCAGCGATCCCCGGCGCGCTCCCGCCACGCTCAATTGCATTGCCCACGTTGAGCTTTCGCTCGGCGGATACGGAATCCAGGGTGGCGTCCACGCCCTCGTCGACGCGCTGGTGGCCGCCATCGAAGCCCGTGGCGGGGTCATCGAATGCGGTGTCGGCGTCGAGCGCCTGCTGCTGGACAACGGTGCCGTCACCGGCGTCGTCATGGCCGGCGGTGAGCACCGCCGCGGACCGGCCGTCGTGGTCAACGCCGACGTGGGCTGGCTACGCGAGCAGGCCCTGCCCAACCCGGCGCGGCACCTCCCGCGGCCGGCCGCTCCGTCGATGTCCGGCTGGAACGGGGCGATGCGCGCCGCGCGCCGGCCCGACCGGCTACCGCACGAGGTGCTGTTTCCTGCCGACTACGACGCGGAGTTCGCCGACATCTTCGACCGGGATCGGCCGCCGGCCGCGCCGACGGTGTACCTGTGCGCGCAGGAACGCTGCCACGGCATCGCCGGCTGGCCCGACGCCGAACCGGTCTTCGTGATGGCCAACGCGCCGGCCGAGCCGGCTGCCGGGTCCCGTTCGCCGCAGGTCTGGGCGGCTCTGGAGGCCGCCGTCGAGCAGCGGATACGGTCGGCGGGACTGTGGGGCGGCGGCGACGAGATGGTGTGGCGACGTACGCCGACCGAACTGGCCGCGGCCTTCCCAGGCAGTCGCGGGGCGATCTACGGCGCCGCCAGCAACGACCGTTTCGCGGCGTTCCAGCGCCCGCCGAACCGCATCCGCAGCGTGCCCGGCGTCTATCTCGCCGCCGGAAGTGCCCACCCGGGCGGGGGATTGCCGATGGTCGCCCTCTCGGGCATGGCGGCCGCCGACTGTATGACCACCGACCTCGGCCTGCCGGGCCGGGGCAACTGAGCCTGGGCGATGCGGGAAGATCAACGCATGGGCACGACGATTCTCGACGAGTTGAGCTGGCGTCAACTGATTGCACAGTCGACCGATATCGACGCGCTCACCGCTGCCGCGGCACTGCCTCCGATGACGGTCTACTGCGGCTTCGATCCGACAGCGCCCAGCCTGCACGCCGGAAACCTGGTGCCGCTCTTGACATTACAGCGCTTCCAGCGCGCCGGGCATCGGCCGATCGTGCTCGCCGGCGGCGCGACCGGGCTGATCGGCGACCCTCGTGAGTCCGGCGAGCGGACGATGAACGCCGCCGACACCGTCGCCCAGTGGGCCGAGCGGATTCGCGGTCAACTGGAGCGGTTCGTCGACTTCGACTCCTCACCAACCGGGGCCGTGGTGGAGAACAACCTGAGCTGGACACAGCCACTCAGCGCCATCGAATTCCTTCGGGATGTCGGAAAGCACTTCTCCGTCAACGTGATGCTCGACCGCGACACCATCCGCCGCCGGCTGGATGGAGAGGGCATCTCCTACACCGAGTTCAGTTACATGCTGCTGCAGGCCAACGACTACGTGGAGTTGCACCGACGGTACGGGTGCGCGCTGCAGATCGGCGGCTCCGACCAGTGGGGCAACATCATCGCCGGGGTGCGGCTGGTCCGTCAGAAAGAAAGTGCGAGCGTGCACGCTCTCACCGTGCCTTTGGTGACTGCCGCGGACGGCACCAAGTTCGGCAAGTCGACCGGCGGCGGGAGCCTGTGGCTCGATCCGGAGATGACCAGTCCGTATGCCTGGTACCAGTACTTCGTCAACACCGCAGACGCCGATGTCATCCGGTATCTGCGGTGGTTCACCTTCCTGTCGGCCGACGAACTCGCCGACCTGGACGAGGCCACGGCGAACCGGCCGCACGAGCGGGCGGCACAGCGACGGTTGGCCCGGGAGTTGACCACCCTGGTGCACGGGGAGGCCGCCACCGAAGCCGTGGAGTGCGCATCGGCAGCGCTGTTCGGGCGGGGTGAGCTGGATCAACTCGACGAGGCGACGCTTGCCGCGGCGCTTTGTGAGGCGTCGGTCGCCGAGCTGAAGCCGGGCGGTCCGGACGGCATCGTCGATCTCCTGGTCGCCACCGGGCTGTCGGCAAGCAAAGGCGCCGCTCGCCGGACCGTCGCCGAAGGAGGAGTGTCGGTGAACAACGTTCGTGTCGACAGTGAGGAGTGGGTGGCCAAGCCTGCCGACTTCCTGCACGGCAGGTGGCTGGTGGTGCGGCGGGGGAAGCGGAATATCGCGGGCGTGCAGCGCGTTTACTGACTCGCTGGGCCATCCGGCTCGGCGTTCGGCCAGTGTGACGAAGGTCAAACGTGTTTGGTGCGCAGTCGATTTGACTCCACCGAACCCGCTGACGTAGCTTATGGAAGTCGTTGCGACGCGGTTCGGCCGCAGAGCGCGGCGGCATCCCAGGGAATGTCTCCGGGTTTCGGAGCGTTCTTACTGTCCGCAGGAAGAGCACGCGGCTTTACGCCGCGGGTGATTCGCGCGGCCGGCATTGGGATGTCGGGTGTGTTGTTTGAGAACTCAATAGTGTGTTTGGTGGTTTTTGTTTGTTGTTTGTTTTTTTGTCGCACTTTGGCGCCCCCGTGTTGGGGTGTGACTTTTTTTGCCAGTTTTGATACTGGTGCTTGGTCAGGCTTGTTCTGA
>CAIRCP010000075.1 GCA_903877095.1 uncultured Actinomycetes bacterium
ACGGCCCCAACATGCGCCGACACGGCCATCAGCAGGACACCACCTGACCACAGCGCAGGCGCGGGGACCGCTACCAGATCCCCGCGCCCGCGCTACCACTTCCTCACACAGCCGCTACCAACAACCCCGGCTAAACATGCATCTGGTGGGATTGCCCGACGCCGCTCTCCAGGAGTCGCGAGACCGGGTCCGCGCGGCTGTCGTCAACTGCGGCAACAGTTGGCCGATGTCGCGGCTGACACTCGCGCTGTCCCCGGCGACACTGCCCAAGACCGGATCGCTGTATGACATCGCACTGGCCTGCGCGGTGATGTCGGCCGGTCGAAAGAAGCCCTGGCATCGCCTCGAAAAGACCGTGCTGCTCGGTGAATTGGCGCTCGACGGCAGGGTGCGGCCGGTGCACGGAGTGCTGCCCGCGGTGCTCGCCGCCAAACAGCAGGGATGGCCCGCCGTCGTCGTGCCGACCGGCAATCTCGCCGAGGCCAGCCTGGTCGACGGGATCGAGGTTCACGGTGTCGGCACCTTGCAGCAGTTGCAGCAGTGGCTCGACAGCGGAACCGGCGCCGAGGCGCGGATCGACAATCCCACGCCCGATCCCGCTCCGGTAGCCGATCTGGCGGACATCGTGGGACAGGCGCAGGCCCGCTTTGCCGTCGAAGTCGCCGCGGCCGGCGCCCACCATCTCTTGCTCACCGGCCCGCCCGGAGTCGGGAAAACCATGCTGGCACAGCGACTTCCAGGCCTGATGCCCGATCTCACCGACGCCGAGGCTCTGGAGGTGACGGCCGTTCACTCCGTGGTGGGCCTGCTCTCCAACCGCACGCCGCTGGTCACCCGGCCACCGTTCATCGCCCCGCACCACTCGTCGAGCGTCGCGGCACTCGTCGGTGGTGGCTCGGGTCTGGCGCGTCCCGGTGCGATCAGCCGAGCCCACCGCGGCGTGCTGTTTCTCGACGAGTGCGCCGAAATCCGGCCCAGCGCACTGGAAGCGCTGCGCACTCCCTTGGAGGACGGTGAGGTTCGGCTGGCCCGGCGCGACGGTGTGGTGCGTTATCCGGCCCGGTTCCAGCTGGTGATGGCGGCCAATCTGTGCCCGTGTGCGAGAACCGATCCGCGGGAATGCATCTGCTCGTCGCTGGACCGGCGCCGCTACCTGGGCAAGCTCTCCGGACCGCTACTGGACCGAGTGGACCTGCGGGTACGCCTGCACACCGTTCGCGCCGGCGCGTTCGCCGCGGAGGCGGCCGAGAGCAGTGCCGTCGTCCGTGCCCGGGTGGCGCAAGCCCGTGCGGCCGCCGCCGAGCGTTGGTGCCCATACGGTTTCAGCACCAACGCCGAAGTCACCGGGGTGGTGCTGCGCCGGAGGTTCCGGCTCGATGCGGCGGTGATGGCTCCGCTCAAGACCGCGCTGGAGCGCGGTCTGCTGAGTATTCGGGGAGTGGACAGGTCACTGCGGGTGGCCTGGACACTGTCTGATCTGGCCGGCAGGACAGCACCCGATCGGGACGACGTGACCACTGCACTGAGCTTCCGGCAGACCGAGGTGCGACCATGAGTGACGAGCAGCGTTTGCGGGCGTGGGCTTACCTGTCCCGGGTCACCGAGGCTCCGTGCGCCGAGTTGGCCGACCTGGTCGGGCAGGTCGGCCCGATTGCCGCCGCCGACCGCGTCCGTCGTGGCGAGGTCAGTGCGGCAGTGAGCCGGCGCACCGAGGCGCGTCGCGAGATCGACCTCGCTGCAGCCGATCTTGATCTTCTTCAACGGCGCGGCGGGCGACTCGTCACTCCGGACGACGACGAGTGGCCGGTCTTGTCGTTCATGTCGTTCGCCGGTGCGCCGGTGCGCGACAAACCCGAGGGCCGCGCGCCGCTGGCGCTGTGGGCGATCGGACCGCTGCGGCTCGACGAGGTCACCGATCGGGCGGTGGCCATCGTCGGCACCCGGGCCGCGACCGCCTACGGTGAGCACGTCGCCGCCGAATTGTCCGCCGGCCTCTGCGAACAGGACGTGGTCGTGGTGTCGGGCGGAGCGTACGGGATCGACGGGGCGGCGCACCGCGCTGCACTGGCCGCCGAGGGCGTCACCGTCGCGGTGCTCGCCGGGGGAGTGGACATCCTCTATCCGGCTGGGCATTCAGCGCTTCTGCATCGCATCTCCGCCAACGGCCTCCTGGTGAGCGAATACCCGCCCGGCGTCCGTCCCGCGCGGCACCGGTTCCTGACCCGCAACCGGCTCGTGGCGGCGATGTCGGGCGCCACCGTCGTGGTGGAGGCGGGCATCCGCAGTGGTGCGGCCAGTACCGCCGCCTGGGCGCGGGCGCTCGGACGCGTGGTGTGCGCTGTCCCGGGCCCGGTGACGTCGTCGGCCTCGATCGGCTGTCACGCGTTGCTGCAAGCCGGCGCGGAACTGGTTACCCGCGCCGAGGATCTGAGCGAGATCATCGGCCGCGCAGGTGAATTCGCTGACGATCTGCCCCGGCCCACCGATCCGCTGGACGGCCTCACCGGCAGCGAACGCCTCGTCTACGAGGCGTTGCCGGGACGCGGGGCGCGAACTGTCGATGAAATCGCCGTTGCGTCGGGCTTGCCCGCGGCCGGCGTGCTCGGTCCGCTGGCCGTCCTGGAGATCGCCGGACTGATTCAGCACCAGGAGGGCAAATGGCGAATCACGCGTAAGTCGGCCTGAGGACGCCGCCCCCTCAGGGTTGGCCATGCCGTCCGACACGCCCACACCGGATAGGTCACGGCGTCGCCGCGGTCTGCCACCGTAGGGGAGTGGACGTTCCGGACCGGTATGCGGCGATCCTGGAGGATTACGCCGAGCACCTCGTCCTGGAACGCGGCCGGTCCGAACACACCCGTCGGGCTTACCTGACCGATCTGCGTTCATTGTTCGTATTCCTTGAGGAACGCGCGCCGGGGGCCGGACTCGACGGGCTGAACCTGCCGCTGTTGCGGTCGTGGCTGGCCGCTCAGGCCGCGGCCGGCGCGGCTCGAACCACGCTGGCCCGGCGCACATCGGCGGTAAAGACCTTCACGGCCTGGGCGACCCGGCGCGCAGTGCTCTCCGCCGACCCGGCGACCCGACTCCAGGTCCCCAAGGCGCGCCGCACCCTCCCCTCGGTGCTGCGCCAGGACCAGGCGCTGGCCGCGATGGCGGCTGCCGACCTCGGCGCCCAGCAGCGCGACCCGCTCGCCCTGCGTGACCGGCTCATTGTGGAACTGTTGTACGCCACCGGGATTCGCGTCAGCGAGCTGTGCGGCCTCGACGTTGACGACGTTGACAGCAGCCACCGGCTCCTTCGGGTGCTGGGCAAGGGCAACAAGCAACGCACCGTTCCGTTCGGGCGCCCGGCGCTGGCCGCACTCAAGGATTGGCTTGCTGACGGCCGTCCGCACCTGGCCGTAACCGATTCCGGCCCGGCGCTTCTGCTGGGTCCCCGCGGCGGTCGGCTAGACCCGCGACAGGCCCGCACCGTGGTCCACCAGACAGTCGGCGCCGTCGACGGCGCCCCCGACATCGGGCCGCACGGCCTGCGGCACAGCGCGGCCACCCATCTGCTTGAGGGCGGTGCGGATCTGCGCGTGGTCCAAGAACTCCTCGGCCACTCGACCCTGGCCACGACGCAGCTCTACACGCACGTCACCGTGGCGCGACTGCGCGCGGTGCACGATCAGGCCCACCCGCGTGCCTGAGGACAGCTATCCCAGCGGCTTGAGCCGGATCGGGGTGACCGCCAACAACCCCAGCGGGTCGACGTAATCGGCCCGCTGGGCCGGACCCCACATGGCACCCCAGTGCAGGCACGCCGCGGCAGGACAACCCGGATGGCCTGGCATGAGGCGCCCCAACGCGCTGCCGGCGGCGACCGACTGCCCGGGGCGCACCGAGGCCCCGACGGGCTCATAGGTGGTGCGCAACCCGCCCGGGTGCTGCACCGACACCACGGCCCGCCCGGCCAGCAGCCCCGCGAACACCACCGTCCCGGGCCCGGCGGCGTACACCGGCTGACCTGGGACCCCGGCCAGATCAACCCCGCGGTGGCCGCGCCGCCAGTCCGGCTTCGGTGCGTCGAAGGTGCGCGTCACCACCGGTGTTGCCGGTCGCAGCGGCCACTGCAGGCGGACGTCGTCGGCGTGGGCGGGTGTTGCCACAACGAAAGCGGCGAGCAATCCCAGCAGCAGCCGCATGCGATGAGTTCACCGCCCGCGAATCTGCGATCGTTCGCGCAGCAGCGGACGCTGTGCAGATCCGCCCGACTGGGGAGACATCCGCGTGGTTCAAAGCCGCAGTCCTGGCGGTGTAAACTCCGAACCGCAGTCTGCGCAAGCGGACTGACTTCGCGCGTCTGTACGCACCGTCGCCACGTCGGCGGTTGCCGCGCACACTGTTGGTCCCGTCGCCCTGACGGGTTGGTGTGCGCGCAGATGCCAGGGTCCGACTTCACCCGAAGCCGGGCAGGCAACTAACACAAAGGAATGGCTGACATGGCTGTTGTGACCATGAAGCAGCTGCTGGATAGCGGCACGCACTTCGGGCATCAGACCCGGCGCTGGAATCCCAAGATGAAGCGGTTCATCTTCACCGACCGCAATGGCATCTACATCATCGATCTGCGGCAGACGCTGACCTTCATCGACAAGGCCTACGAGTTCGTCAAGGAAACCGTCGCGCACGGCGGCACCGTCATGTTCGTCGGCACCAAGAAGCAAGCTCAGGAATCCATCGCCGAGGAAGCCACCCGCGTTGGCATGCCCTATGTGAACCAGCGCTGGCTGGGCGGCATGCTCACCAACTTCTCCACCGTGCACAAGCGCCTTCAGCGGATGAAGGAACTCGAGTCCATGGAGCAGACCGGCGGATTCGAGGGTCGCACCAAGAAAGAGATCTTGATGCTGACCCGCGAGAAGAACAAGTTGGAGCGGTCCCTGGGTGGTATCCGGGACATGGTCAAGGTGCCCTCGGCGATCTGGGTCATCGACACCAACAAGGAGCACTTGGCCGTCGCGGAGGCCCGCAAGCTCAACATCCCGATCATCGCCATTCTCGACACCAACTGCGACCCCGACGTCGTCGACTACCCGATCCCGGGTAACGACGACGCCATCCGCTCGGCCGCGCTGCTGACCAAGGTCATCGCCTCCGCGGTGGCCGAGGGCCTGCAGGCACGTTCCGGCCTGGCCGGCGGCAAATCCGGTGCTGAAGCCGGTGCTGTCGAGCCGCTCGCCGAGTGGGAGCAGGAATTGCTTGCCAGCGCGGCCATCGAGTCCGCGCCGACCGAGGCCGGACCGGTCTCCGACGAATCCGTCACCACCGCCGTCATCATCACGGAAGGCTGACATGGCTAACTACACCGCCGCAGACGTCAAGCGTCTGCGGGAACTCACCGGCGCCGGCATGCTGGACTGCAAGAACGCGCTGGCCGACAACGACGGTGACTTCGACAAGGCTGTCGAGGCGCTGCGCATCAAGGGCGCCAAGGACGTCGGCAAACGTGCCGAGCGTGCCACCGCCGAGGGCCTGGTGGCCGCCAAGAACGGCGCGCTCATCGAACTGAACTCCGAGACCGACTTCGTCGCGAAGAACGCCGAGTTCCAGGAACTGGCCGATCAGATCCTCGAGGCGGCGCTGGCCGCCAAGGCCGCCGACGTCGACGCGCTCAAGGCCGCTCCCATTCCCGGGGGCTCGGCTGCCACTAACGTCGAGGAGGCCATCGCGGCGCTCTCGGCCAAGATCGGCGAGAAGCTGGAACTGCGCCGGGTGCAGTATTTCGACGGCAACGTCGAGACCTACCTGCACAAGCGTGCCGCCGATCTGCCGCCCGCCGTGGGTGTGCTGGTCGAATTCACCGGCGACGACAAAGATGCCGCGCACTCGGTGGCGCTGCAGATCGCCGCTCTGAAGGCCAGGTACCTCACCCGCGACGAGGTGCCCGAGGACGTGATCGCCAACGAGCGGCATATCGCCGAGGAGACGGCAAAGAACGAGGGCAAGCCCGAGGCGGCGCTGCCAAAGATCGTCGAGGGCCGGCTGACCGGATTCTTCAAGGATGTCGTGCTACTTGACCAGCCGTCGGTGGCCGACAACAAGAAGAGCGTGAAGGCGCTGCTCGACGAGGCCGGTGTCACCGTGACCCGGTTCGTTCGCTTCGAGGTCGGCCAGGCCTGACGGCCCGCCGTCAGCGTCCCGCGACATGCGTCACGTCCACGCCTTCGGTGACGACGCGCTCGGCGATCTCGACTCCGTCGGGATGGTCCATGCGCTCCGCAGGGGCACGGTCTCGGCCACCGAACTGGTCGACGCCGCCATCGCCCGGGTGAGAGCAGTGAACCCGGCCCTCAACGGGCTGGCTCACGACGCTTTCGACCAGGCCCGGACGCGGGCAGCGCGGAAGCAGGGCGGCTACTTCGACGGCGTACCGACGTTCATCAAGGACGACACCGACGTCGAGGGCATGCCGACGATGAGCGGCACGGACGCTTGGGAGCCAAGCATCCGCGAACGGCACGACGACTTTGCGCGGTTCTTTCTGGCCACTGGGCTGATCCCGCTCGGGAAGACCCAGTTGTCGGAGTTCGGCTTCAGTGCCTCGGCCGAACACCCGCGAATCGGGGCGGTGCGCAACCCCTGGGACACCGACTTCACCGCCGGCGCATCGTCGTCGGGAGCCGGTGCCTTCGTCGCGGCGGGCGTGGTCCCGATGGCTTCTGGAAGTGACGGCGGCGGATCGATCAGGATCCCCGCGGCCTGCAACGGCCTGGTCGGTCTCAAGCCGTCCCGCGGCCGGCTTCCGCTGGGACCCACCGCCCGTCAGCTTCCGGTGCGCATCGTCCATAACGGGGTGCTGACCCGCTCGGTGCGCGACACCGCCGCCTTCTATCGTGAGGGCGAACGGATTTGGCGTAACCGCGGATTGCCGCAGGTCGGTGCTGTCGCCGGCCCCAACGACAACCGGCTCCGCATCGCCGTCGTGACCCGCTCGCTGCGCCGCGACAGCAGTCCGTCGATGCGGGATCACACGCTGAAGACGGCAGCGCTGCTGGAGGAACTCGGGCACCGGGTCGACTATCTCGATAGGCATCCGATTCCCGAGCGTTTCGCCGATGACTTTCTGGTGTACTGGTCGTCGTTGGCGATGGGCACCGTCCGCGGCGGGCGGGTGCTGTACGGAAACACCTTCGACCGCGGTCGGCTGGACAATCTCACCCTTGGCTTGGACCGGCACGCGCGGCGGAACCTGCACCGGCTGCCGTCGGCGATCGCGAGATTGAGCCGACTGGGGAAAGTGACTGCTCGGTTTTACGAGCACCACGACATCCTGCTGACACCGACCGTCGCCGAGGACACCCCGTTGATCGGGCATCTGGACCCCAGTGCGAGCTACGAGCAGATCATCGATCGGCTCATCGACTGGGCGGGGGCCTTCACGCCACTGCAGAATGCGACCGGTGAGCCGTCGCTGTCGCTTCCGCTGGCGCAGTCCGCCCACGGGATGCCCGTCGGGATGATGTTCAGTGCGCCGATCGGTCAGGAGAAAAGACTGCTGGAACTGGCCTACGAACTTGAGGCCGCGCGGCCCTGGCCGCAGATCCAGGACCGGTTGACCGCGCGGGGTTAGACCGGTTTAGACCGGAATCCGCTCGTAGCGCTCGGCGACGCGGTCCACCGCACCGTGCGCGGCGGTAAGCGAACTCTCTGGAACGATCGACCGCACCATGACCCGCCAGCAGCGCCCGAGTCGGGCGTAGGGGTCGTCGCCGATCGCCGCCGACGCCAGGTTGCAGCCCAGGATTCCCATCCAGACGGACTCCGCGACATCGTTGGGATCGACGCCGTCGAGCATCTCGCCGCCTTCGATCACTTTCTTCACCATGTCAGGGAAGCGGTCCGTCCAGCCCAGGTAGACCTGCGCTCCGGCTCTGCTCACCTGGTCAAGCGCCTGGCAGAGCCGGTGGCCGACCTGGGTGAGTTTGTCGTTGTGCATCAGTGCCTGCACCGCGTAGGTCACCGCGATGAGCCCCTCGAGAGTGGGGGAGTTGGCGTCGAATTCGGCATCTGCTGCCCTGCCGGCGGCACTGCCGAACTCTTCGATGATCGCGGTCGCGACCGCTTCCTTGGAGTCGAAGTGGTAATAGAACGCGCCTTTGCTGACGCCGGCGCGTTGCAGCACATCGGCCAATCCGGTTTCGCCATAACCCATTTCGGCGAACAGCTCGACGGCGGAATCAATGATCCGGCGTCGGGTTGTCTCTGCTCTCGCTTGCAACGCCACGATCTGCACGCCCTCTCATCGTCGGCTAATTGCGGCTAACCCCGTGAAATGTGAGTGTAGTCGGATCAATTAAGAGGGCAGGGTAGTCCGATTGATAATTGTTGATAAGTGGGCAGGGAGTTCGGGTCCGTGTCGACGTGGCGGAAGCATGAGGCAGGATGATGGTGCCGTTGTGGACAGCGCCGCCGCAGCGGCGTTTCGCGGTGGCGGCAGCGCAGAACGGTGAGGAGTCCGATGGTCGAGCCGACGAGCGCAAACGGTGATGGGCCGCGCCCGAAGTACGCGCGGGTGCTGCTCAAGCTCGGTGGGGAGATGTTCGGCGGCGGTTCGGTGGGCCTGGACCCCGACGTTGTCGCGCAGGTCGCCGGGGAGATCGCCGAAGTGGTCCGCGGCGGCGTCCAGGTCGCGGTGGTGATCGGAGGCGGCAACTTCTTCCGCGGCGCGCAACTGCAGCAACGCGGGATGGAACGCACCCGCTCGGACTACATGGGCATGCTCGGCACGGTCATGAACAGCCTTGCGCTGCAGGACTTCCTGGAAAAGGAAGGCATCGTCACCCGGGTCCAGACGGCCATCACCATGGGGCAGGTCGCCGAGCCCTACCTCCCGCTGCGGGCGCGCCGGCACCTGGAGAAAGGCCGGGTGGTGATCTTCGGTGCCGGCATGGGGCTGCCCTACTTCTCCACCGACACCACGGCCGCCCAGCGTGCGCTGGAAATCGGAGCGGAGGTGGTCCTGATGGCCAAGGCCGTCGACGGCGTGTTCACCGACGACCCGCGGGACAATCCGGACGCCGAGCTGTTCGCCGAGATCACCCACCGCGAGGTGCTGGAGCGGGAACTTCGGGTCGCCGACGCCACCGCTTTCAGCCTGTGCATGGACAACGGAATGCCGATCCTGGTCTTCAACCTGCTGACAAGTGGCAATATTGCCCGGGCGGTCGCTGGTGAGAAGATCGGGACCCTGGTCACCACCTGACGGCCGCACTGATTTCAGGAGATCCATGATCGACGAAGCCCTCTTCGACGCCGAAGAGAAGATGGAGAAAGCCGTGGCGGTCGCGCGCGACGACCTGGCGTCCATCCGGACGGGCCGCGCCAACCCCGGCATGTTCTCGCGGATCGTCATCGACTACTACGGCGCGCCCACACCGATCACGCAGATGACGAGCATCAACGTGCCGGAGGCCCGGATGGTGGTGATCAAGCCCTACGAGGCCGGCCAGTTGCGCGCTATCGAGGACGCCATCCGCAACTCCGACCTGGGCGTCAATCCCACCAATGACGGCAACATCATCCGTGTCTCGATCCCGCAGCTGACCGAGGAACGTCGTCGCGACCTGGTCAAACAAGCCAAGTCCAAGGGTGAGGACGCCAAGGTGTCGGTACGCAACATCCGCCGGCGCGCCATGGAGGAACTGCATCGCATCAAGAAGGACGGCGAGGCCGGCGAGGACGAGGTGGGCCGGGCGGAGAAGGAACTCGACAAGTCGACCGCCCAGTACGTCGCGCAGATCGACGAGATCGTCAAGCACAAGGAAGGCGAACTGCTGGAGGTCTAGGGCCTTCGCAGAATAACGATCGTGGCAGACACCGCATCCCCACCGGCTAATACGTCGAAGGCCGGTCGCAATCTCCCCGCAGCAATCGGCGTCAGCCTCCTGCTGGGCGGCATCGTCATCGCCACCCTGATCTTCGCCCCGCGCGGGTGGCTGGTCATCCTGTCTGTCGCGATGGCGGTCGCGACCCACGAGGTGGTGGCGCGGCTACGCGAGGCGGACTACTCGATCCCGCTCGTCCCGCTTCTGATCGGTGGTCAGGCGATGATCTGGCTGACGTGGCCGTTCGGTCCCGCCGGCGCGCTGGGGGCCTACGGCGGAACCGTGCTGGTCTGCCTGATCTGGCGCCTGCTGAGCCAAGGGCTGCAGAGCCAGCCGGTCAACTACGTCCGCGACGTCGCGGTCACGATTTTTCTTGCCACCTGGATCCCGCTCTTCGGCGCTTTCGGGGCGCTGCTGGTCTATCCCGATCCTCGTGAGGGCGCATCGCGGGTTTTCGCATTCATGCTCGCCGTGGTGTTCTCGGACGTCGGGGGCTACGCGGCCGGTGTGCTGTTCGGCAAGCACCGGATGGTCCCGGCGATCAGCCCGAAGAAGTCCTGGGAGGGCTTCGCCGGTTCGGTGGTGTGCGGAACCACCGCCGCGGTCCTCGCCGTGACCTTCATCATGCATAAGCCGTGGTGGGTGGGCGTGCCGATGGGACTCATGCTGGTCATCACCGCGACGCTGGGCGATCTGGTCGAATCGCAGTTCAAACGCGACCTCGGCATCAAGGACATGGGCACTCTGCTTCCCGGTCACGGCGGGCTGATGGACCGGATCGACGGCGCACTGCCATCGGCGGTCGCCACGTGGATCGTGCTCAGCCTGTTGGCCCACTGATCGTCGATACTGGAGCAGTGAAGCAGGATCTGGTCTTCGAAGCGCCCCGTCGTGGCCTGCCGCCGCAGCACTTCGCCGACCTCGACCCCGCCGAACGCACCGCAGCCGTCACCGCTCTGGGGCTGCCCGGTTTCCGGGCCAAACAGATCGCGCACCAGTACTACGGCCGCCTGCAGGCCGATCCCCAGCAGATGACCGATCTACCCGCAGCCGTCCGCGACGCCATGTCCGAGGCGCTCTTCCCGCCGCTGCTGGCGGTCGTCCGGGAGGTCCAGTGCGACGCCGGAGACACCCGAAAGACGTTGTGGCGCGGTCATGGTGGCGCGACGTTCGAGTCGGTGCTGATGCGCTACCCGGATCGCAACACCGTCTGCATCTCGTCGCAGGCCGGCTGTGGGATGGCCTGCCCGTTCTGCGCGACCGGCCAGGGCGGTCTGACCCGCAACCTCAGTACGGCCGAGATCGTCGAGCAGGTCCGGGCCGCCGCGGTGGCGGTGCGCGAACGCCCAGATGACGGACGGGGTGGTGGCCGGCTGTCGAACGTCGTATTCATGGGGATGGGCGAGCCACTGGCCAATTACGCCCGGGTGATCGCGGCCGTTCGGCGCATCATCTCGGCGCCGCCGGACGGGTTCGGCATCTCCGCGCGCTCGGTGACGGTGTCGACGGTGGGACTGGCCCCGGCCATCCGAAAGCTGGCCGACGAACACCTCGGGGTGACGCTCGCGCTGTCGCTGCACACTCCCGACGACGAACTGCGTGACACCCTGGTGCCGGTCAACAACCGGTGGAAGGTCAGCGAAGTCCTTGATGCCGCCCGCTACTACGGCGAGGCGACCGGACGGCGCGTGTCCATCGAATACGCGCTGATCCGCGACATCAACGATCAGCCCTGGCGGGCCGACCTGCTGGGCAGCCTGCTGCACCGGGCGCTGGGGCCGTTAGCCCACGTCAACCTCATCCCGTTGAATCCGACACCGGGCAGTAAGTGGGACGCCAGTCCCAAGCCGGTGGAGCGGGAGTTCGTGCGGCGGGTGCGCGCCAAGGGCGTGTCGTGCACGGTGCGCGACACCCGCGGACGTGAGATTGCGGCCGCGTGCGGCCAGCTGGCCGCCGAGGGATAGAGCGCGAGCCGCTAGCGCAGGATGCCGCGGCGGCGCAGAACGATGTCCCGGATGATCCAGAAAGCGACGAACGCGGCCATGCCGATCAGCCACAGGTTCTCGACACGGCCGATGTGGTTGCCGCGCAGCATGCCCAACAGGAAAACGATGATGAAGATGCCCGCTCCGTACCAGGTGCGGGGGGTGATCTTGCTCCAACCCCACGCCGCGGACGGAATCTCGGCGGGATCGACCTCCGAATAGCGCTCCACCTCGGTGTTGACCATGTCGGCTCCTGTCCAGTCGTGACTGCCGTCATTCTGGCATATCCGCCGTAATCGGATCGTGCGATCCCGGCCCGCGCCTGGTCGTCGTGGGAGTCAGGCTCGGCCGAGCAGCCCGTAGCGCCGCAACGCCTCGTTGCGTTCGGCCGCGTGGTCGACGATCGGCTCGGGATAGCCGGGGGGCCGGCCGGCCTTGAGCCGGTGGACGTCGGCCCCTTTGATCTCCGGGTCGGCGAGTTCGGGCACCCACCGTCGTACGTAGTCGCCGTCCGGGTCGAACTTCTCGCCTTGCGCGGTGGGGTTGAAGACCCGGAAGTACGGCGCCGCATCCGTGCCGCTGCCCGCGCACCACTGCCAGCCGTGCTGGTTGCTGGCGACGTCGGCGTCGACGAGTTGCTCCATGAACCAACGCGCCCCCCACTGCCACGGCAGGTGCAGATCCTTGACCAGGAACGATGCCACGATCATCCGGACCCGGTTGTGCATGAAACCCGTTGCTAGCAACTGGCGCATCCCGGCGTCGACGATCGGGTAGCCGGTTCGGCCCTGTTTCCACGCGTCGAACGCCGCGTCTCCGTCCGGTCCGGTGTCGACGTCGATGGCGTCGAAGGCGGCGTTCCAGTTCCGCCACGCGCTGGCCGGCCACTGCTGCAGGACGGCTGCGTAGAAATCGCGAAACGCCAACTCCCGCAGGTAAGACGCGGCACCCGGATCGCGGGTGTCCAGGTCCGCCGCGAGGGTGCGCGGGTGGATCGTGCCGAACTTCAGGTGCGCCGACATCCGGCTGGTGCCGGGCCTGTCCGGCCGGTCGCGGTCGTCGGCGTAGGACTGCAGACCGTCGGCGAGGAATTCCTTCCAGCGCTGGCGGGCCGCCACTTCTCCAGCCGGAATATCAAGGGGGACGCCCGGATTCGGGCAGTCCACGACGGCGGGAAGGCCGCTCACCCCGGCCGGGTCGATCCAGGAGACCCCTGCCGCCCCGGACTGCGCCGGCGCACGCCAGCCGATATCGCGCCAGCGTTTGAAGAACGGGGTGAACACCTTGTAGGGAGTCCCGTCGTCCTTGGTCACCCGCCCGGGTGACACGAGATAGGGCGAGCCGGAGGCCTGCAGCGAAATGCGTTGTGTGCCAAGGAGTTCGGCTACTACGGCATCTCGGCGCACGCCGAACGGGCTGAAATCGGCCGAGATGTGCACCGCCGCCGCGTCCACTGCCGAGCAGATGGCCGGAACGACGTCCTCGGGTAGTCCGCGGGTCACCAGCAGTCGGCCGTCGAGGCCGGCCTGGATCTCCCGCAGGGAATCGCCGAGGAACTGCAGCCGGCGCGGGCCGCTGGTGGCTTCCAGCCGTGGGTCCAGTACGAAGCAGGCAAGCACGTCCGCCGAGTCGGCGGCGGCGTCCAGCAGGGCGGGCAGATCCCGCAGGCGAAGGTCGCGGCGGAACCACAAAACCGTGGCAGGCATAGCGCCATCGTGCCCTCAGATCCCGGACGGGAGTGCGTGGGGGCGAAAAAGGAGCCGGCCAGGGGGCGCGAAGGAGTGGCGCGCCGCCCTGGCCGGCTTGATGAGGTGCTGCGCCCCACCCGGCGAGGTGGGGGTTTCTCGCCTAGCTGGCGGGAGGCAGCAGCACCGTGTCGATCAGGTACACCGTTGCGTTGGCGGTCGGGATGCCGCCGCAGACGACGTTGGCGTTGTTGACCATCAGGTGGTCGCCCATGCCGCTCACGGTGACGTCGGCGCCGTTGACAGTCTTGTGTGTGCCGACGACCTGATCCGGTCCGGCCTGGCCCGAGACGACGTGGTAGGTCAGAATCGACGACAGCAGGGTGGAGTCGGTCTTGAGCTTGTCGATCGTGGCCGCGTCGAGCTTGGCGAACGCGTCATTGGTCGGCGCGAACACGGTGAACTGACCGCCGTTGAGGGTGCTTACCAGGTTGACCTGCGGGTTGAGGCCCCCGGACAGAGCCGCTGCCAGCGTCGACAGCACCGGGCTGTTGGCCGTGGCCGTCGCGACCGGGACCTTGGCGAGTTCGCCGACCGAGCCGGGACCGGTGGGAACTTGCTGGGCGTACGCGGCGCAGCCGGGGCCGACCAGATGGGTGTCGGCAGCGGCAGTCGGAGACATGATGAGCCCGAAGCCCAACGCGGCGGCTGCCAGGCCGGCGGCAGGCGCGGCCTTGGTGATGTTCCTCATTGTGGATCCTTTCAAAGGTGAATTTGAGTGCGATTCGTTGCCGACGGGGAGTCGGATTGAGTGAAGTGCGACACTCGGCGGCAGGGGACGCGGAGCTTTGGTCCGCGTCCCCCGCCCGCCGCTATGGCGTGGGGGTGGTGGCCGGTGCCGCGGGCGGCATCAGCACGGTGTCGATGAGGTACAGGGTGGCGTTGGCGGTCTTGATGCCGCCGCAGACGACGCCCGCATCGTTGACCTTCAGCGAGTCGCCGGAGCCGGTGACCTTCACGGACTCACCCTGGACCGTCTTGTGGTCGCCGACGACGGCCGAGGGGCCGGCCTGACCGGAGACCACGTGGTAGGTCAAGATCGACGTCAGTAGCTTGGAGTCGGTCTTGAGCTTGTCGATGGTGGCCGGTTCCAGCTTGGCGAACGCCTCGTCGGTCGGGGCGAAGACGGTGAACTCGCCGTTGTTAAGCGTCTCCACCAGGTTGACGTCCGGATTCAACTTGCCCGACAGGGCGCTGGCCAGCGTGGTCAGCACCGGGCTGTTTCCCGCGGCAGTGGCGACCGGGTCTTTGGCAAGACCCTCCACCGAGCCGGGTCCGGTGGGAACCTTCTCCGCGTAGCTCGCGCAACCCGCGCCGACCAGGGCCGCCGGTGCAGCGCTCGCGGACGTCGACGTGGCTGACGACATCACCGACGAGGCCGAGCTCATGGTCGACGAGGCAGATGACTCGGCCTTTTCTTTCGTCTCCGTCGAGCAGGACGACAGTGTCAGGGCGGTAGCTGCCGCCAAAGTCACGGCGACAAGAGCTGAGCGATGGATGGTCATGTTTCTTTGAATTCCCTCCGGTAAGCGGCCGCGCTGAGTCGGCGGCCACGAAAGTAGTTCGGTGCCCGTGGCACCGACGGATGGGATGATGTGACAACCGTCACACATTGCCGCGCTCGCGGCGGTGCGATGTGGGTGAGCGTTACGACGTCGGAGTGGTGCTGGTCTCGTCGGTCGGCGTCTCGCCTGAGGTACTGGTGGTCGGCGTGGCCGGCGCGGGAGGAGGCGGCGGCATCAGGACCGTATCGACGAGAAAGACGATGGCGTTGGCGGTCTTGATCGCGCCGCAGACCACGCCGGCGTCGTTGACCCGCAGTTCATCGCCGGCACTGGTCACCTTGACGGTCTGGCCCTGCAGGGTCTTCTGCTCGCCGACGACGGCCTGCGGGTCGAGTTCACCGGTGACCACGTGGTACTTCAGAATCGCCGTGAGCAGGCCCGCATCGTTGCGGAGTTTGTCCAGCATTTCCGGGGCGAGTTTGCCGAAGGCGTCGTCGGTAGGCGCGAACACGGTGTACTGGCCCTTGTTCAACGTCTCACTCAGGTCGACCTCGGTGTTGAGCCTGCCCGTGAGCGCGCCGGCCAGGGTGGTCAGTTCGGCGCTGTTGGAAAGTGCGACCACCACCGGGTCGCGGCCCATGCCCAGCACCGAACCGGGGCCGCTGGGCACTCGCTGGACGTAGCCCGCGCAGCCGGCGCCCACCACGCCGGGCGGCACGTCGACCTCCGTCGAGGCCGGCGTGGGCTTCTGCTTGGACGTCGGCTTCGCCGCGGAGGTCTTCGCCGGCGGGCCCACCAGGGTGGATTCGGAGGCGGTGTCCGATTCGCTGACATTCGACGAGCACGCCGAGAACGCCAGCACCGAGACGGCGGCGAGGCTGACGACGCCGAGCGCGGTGCGGTGGACGGTCATGGGCAGGTTCTCCTTGTTTCTCCGGTCCGGGGTCCGTCGCTGCACAATAGACGGGTGACCCGAGGCGACCGCGTGCGTGTACTGATCCTCGGCAGCACGGGTTCGATCGGAACGCAGGCGCTGGAGGTCATCGCCGCCAACCCGGACCGTTTCGAGGTGGTCGGCCTGGCGGCAGGGGGTGGGAACCCCGACCTGCTGGCCCGTCAGCGCGCCGAGACCGGCGTCCGGGCAGTCGCGGTGGCCGATCCCGCCGCCGCCGATCGCGTCGGCGACGTCACCTTCAGCGGACCTGACGCCGCCACCAGCCTGGTGCGCGACACCGCTGCGACCGTCGGCGTCGACGTCGTGCTCAACGCGCTGGTCGGGGCTCTGGGCCTGGAACCCACGCTGGCCGCGCTGGAGACCGGGGCGCGGCTGGCGCTGGCGAACAAGGAGTCGTTGGTCGCCGGCGGTCCGCTGGTGCTCAAAGCGGCCCGGCCCGGCCAGATCGTGCCGGTGGACTCCGAGCATTCGGCGCTGGCCCAATGCCTACGCTCCGGCAGCGCCGACGAGGTGGCCCGCCTGGTGCTCACTGCCTCCGGGGGACCGTTCCGTGGCTGGACGGCGCAGGATCTGGAGGCGGTGACGCCCGAACAGGCCGGCGCCCATCCCACCTGGAACATGGGGCCGATGAACACCCTGAACTCGGCGTCGCTGGTGAACAAGGGACTGGAACTGATCGAGACGCACCTGTTGTTCGGCGTTCCCTACGAGCGCATCGGTGTCGTCGTGCACCCGCAGTCGATCGTGCACTCGATGGTCACTTTCACCGACGGCTCCACCATCGCCCAGGCCAGCCCGCCGGATATGAAACTGCCGATCTCCCTCGCCCTGGGCTGGCCGTCGCGGGTTGCCGGCGCGGCGGCGGCCTGCGACTTCAGCACCGCGTCGACCTGGGAGTTCGAACCGCTGGACGCTGCTGTGTTCCCTGCGGTCGACCTGGCCCGGCGGGCCGGTGAGACGGGCGGATGCCTGACCGCGGTCTACAACGCGGCCAACGAAGAGGCGGCCGAGGCGTTCCTCGCCGGACGCATCCGTTTCCCCGCGATCGTAAGAACAATCGCTGACGTCCTCGACGGCGCAGACCAGTGGGCCGCCGAACCCGCTACCGTAGAAGAAGTTCTCGACGCCCAGCGATGGGCCCGGCGACGCGCCCGCGAAGCCCTCGACGTCGCTGCACAGGAGGTTTCCCCGTCCCGATGATGTTCGGTATCGGCATCGCACTCTTTGCGCTCGCCATTCTGGTGTCGGTGGCGCTGCACGAATGCGGCCACATGTGGGTGGCCCGGGCCACCGGGATGAAGGTGCGGCGCTACTTCGTCGGCTTCGGACCGACGCTGTGGTCGACCAACCGGCCCAACAGACTGGGCTCCACCGAGTACGGCCTCAAAGCGATCCCGCTCGGCGGGTTCTGCGATATCGCCGGCATGACAGCCGCGGAGGATCTGCGCCCCGAGGACGAGCCGTACGCGATGTACAAGCAGAAGACCTGGAAGCGGGTCGCCGTCCTGTTCGCCGGGCCGGCGATGAACTTCCTGATCGGGCTGGTGCTGATCTACGGGATCGCCGTTATCTGGGGTCTGCCCAACCTGCATGCGCCCACCACCGCGGTGGTGGGCGAGACGCAATGCGTGTCAGCGGAAGTCACCAAGGGCAAGCTCGGCGACTGCACCGGCCCGGGTCCGGCGGCACTGGCCGGCATCAAGTCCGGCGACGTCGTCGTCAAGGTCGGCGGCACCGATGTGAAGAACTTCGACGAGATGGTCACGGCCGTGCGCAAGGCGTCCGGGCCCACGCCGTTCGTCGTGCAGCGCACCGAGAACGGCGCCACCCGAGATTTCACCACCACCGTCGACGTCACGGCCACGCAACGCTACGTCGCCAAGTCCGGGGACTCCGCGACCGAGTCCGTCCCGACCAGCGTCGGAGCCGTTGGAGTGAGTGCGGCGATGTTCCCGCCGGCCCGCTACAACATGCTCAGCGCCGTGCCGGCCACCTTCGCCTTCACCGGCGACCTGGGCGTCGAGATCGGCAAGTCGCTGGCCAAGATCCCGACCAAGGTCGGCGCGCTGGTCCACTCCATCGGCGGTGGCGAACGCGACCCCGAGACGCCGATCAGCGTCGTCGGAGCCAGCATCATCGGCGGCGACACCGTCGACCACGGGATGTGGGTTGCGTTCTGGTTCTTCCTCGCTCAGCTCAACCTGGTGCTGGGCGCCATCAACCTGGTGCCGCTGTTGCCGTTCGACGGCGGGCACATCGCGGTCGCGCTCTACGAGAAGTTGCGCAACGTGTTTCGCGCGGCGCGCGGCCTGGTACCGGCCGGGCCGGTGGACTACGGCAAGCTGATGCCGGCCACGTACGTGATCCTCGTGATTGTCGTCGGTTACATGGCCTTGACCGTCACCGCCGACCTGGTGAATCCAATCCGCCTGTTCCAGTAGGAGATTCGTATGACGCCCTCGAACGGTCCGTCAATCGGTCTGGGGATGCCGGCCGCTCCGCCGCCGGTCCTCGCGCCGCGACGCAAGACCCGCCAACTCATGGTGCGCGACGTCGGGGTCGGCAGCGACTACCCCATATCGGTGCAGTCGATGTGCACCACCAAGACTCACGACGTCAATGCGACGCTGCAGCAGATCGCCGAACTGACCGCCGCCGGCTGCAACATCGTCCGGGTGGCGTGCCCCCGGCAGGAGGACGCCGATGCGCTCGCCGAGATCGCTCGCCACAGCAACCTTCCGGTGATCGCCGACATCCACTTTCAGCCCAAGTACATCTTCGCTGCCATCGACGCCGGCTGCGCCGCGGTCCGGGTCAACCCGGGCAACATCAAGGAGTTCGACGGACGCGTCGCTGAGGTCGCGAAAGCCGCAGGTGCGGCCGGGATCCCGATTCGCATCGGGGTGAACGCCGGCTCGCTGGACAAGCGATTCCTGGAGAAATACGGCAAGGCCACCCCTGAGGCGCTCGTGGAATCCGCGCTGTGGGAAGCGTCGCTGTTCGAGGAGCACGGCTTCGGCGACATCAAGATCAGCGTGAAGCACAACGACCCGGTGGTCATGGTGGCCGCCTACCGACTACTGGCCGAG
This sequence comes from uncultured Actinomycetes bacterium, assembly GCA_903877095.1. Classification (GTDB taxonomy): domain Bacteria; phylum Actinomycetota; class Actinomycetes; order Mycobacteriales; family Mycobacteriaceae; genus Mycobacterium. Next base: position 19,152 of record CAIRCP010000075.1, read on the forward strand.
AAATGCGACTACCCCTTGCATCTCGGCGTCACCGAGGCCGGCCCGGCGTTCCAGGGCACCATCAAGTCCGCCGTCGCGTTCGGCGCGCTGCTGGCCGAGGGCATCGGCGACACCATCCGGGTGTCGCTGTCGGCGCCACCGGTCGAAGAGGTCAAGGTCGGCAACCAGATCCTGGAGTCGCTGAACCTGCGGCCCCGCGGACTCGAGATCGTCTCCTGCCCATCCTGTGGGCGCGCCCAGGTCGACGTCTACAAGCTGGCGAACGAGGTCACCGCCGGGCTGGAAGGCCTCGACGTCCCGCTGCGGGTGGCGGTGATGGGCTGTGTCGTCAACGGACCGGGGGAGGCCCGCGAAGCCGATCTCGGGGTGGCGTCCGGCAACGGCAAGGGTCAGATCTTCGTCAAGGGCGAGGTGATCAAAACCGTGTCGGAGTCGCAGATCGTCGAGACGCTCATCGAGGAGGCCATGCGCCTCGCGGAAGAAATGCGCGGCGCTGACGGTTCGGCCGCGGCTACCGGCGGATCGCCGGTGGTCACCGTAAGCTGACGGGGCAATCCTCCCGCGGGTGACTCCTGCAGAAAGACACTCATGTCGGCTCCCTCCCTGTTCCGCTCCGTCGAGGGACGGCGGGTGGCGGTGGTGCGGGACGCCGCGGCGGTCGAACGGGTTCTGGCCGACGATCCGGTCGCGGCCTGCATGGTGGCCGCCAGAGTCGCCGACCACGGACTCGACCCGGCCAGCATCGGTGGCGAGGTCTGGACACGCCGCCGCGCCGAGGAGTCGCTGTGCTACGCCGGTGCCAATCTCATTCCGCTGCGGGGCGCACCGGCCGATTTGCGGGCCTTCGCCGATCAGGCACTCAGCGGGCCACGGCGGTGCTCGTCGCTGGTCGGACCGGCCGAGTTGGTGCTGCCGATGTGGGAGCGGCTCGAACGCGGCTGGGGACCGGCCCGCGATGTCCGGGCGCGGCAACCGCTGATGGCGTTGCGCACGGCGCCGCGCTGCGTGACCGACCGGGCCGTGCGGCGGGTGCGGGTCGATGAGCTGGACGCCTACCTCGTGGCCGCGGTGGACATGTTCATCGGTGAGGTGGGCATCGACCCGCGGGTCGGCGACGGCGGTCGCGGGTATCGCCGCCGGGTGGCCAACCTGATCGCAGCCGGCCGGGCCTTCGCGCGGTTCGAGCACGGGCGGGTGGTGTTCAAAGCCGAGATCGGCTCGCAGTCTCCCGCGGTCGGCCAGATCCAGGGTGTCTGGGTGCACCCGGAATGGCGCGGCCACGGCATCGGGACGGCGGGCACGGCGTCGGTCGCTTCGGCCGTGCTCGGCACCGGCCGTATCGCGAGCCTCTACGTCAACAGCTACAACACCGTCGCGCGGGCGGCCTACGCCAGCGTCGGGTTCCGTGAGGTCGGCACCTTCGCCACCGTCCTGCTGGACTAATCCCTCCCGCTCGTGGAGCAGTGCGCGGTGCGCCTTCGCTCCTTTGCGGTCACGGACTCATAACATCTGCCTCAATGGCAACTTTGAGCTCAATGGCAACACGCGTCACAGGCCTGGCGCTGGCCGCGGTGACAGCCGCCGGTGCGGTGTCGGCCTGCACCCCTCGTCAGGACGGCCCCGCCCAGGCGGCCGCGATCTTCCTCGCCGACCTGGGCCGCGGCGACACCGGCGCGGCTGCGGCACTGGCCGACCATCCGACCGAGGCGCAGTCCGACCTCAACGAGGCGTGGTCGGGACTGCAGGCCACTCAACTCGACGCCACCATCTTGGGTTCGCGCTACACCGAGGACACCGGCAGTGTGAACTACCGCTTCACCTGGCAGCTGCCCAAGAAGCGCACCTGGACCTACGACGGCGTGCTCAACCTGGTCCGCGACGAAGGCACCTGGCGGGTGCGGTGGTCGCCCAGCGCCCTGCATCCCAAGCTCGGTGAGCACCAGACTCTGGAGCTTCGGGCCGATCCGCCGCGGCGGGCGTCGGTCAACGAGGCCGCCGGCACCGAGGTGCTGGCCCCCGGCCGTCTCTACCGCTATCAGCTCGACGCCGCCCGCGCCGGCGGCAGCCTGATGGCCAGCGCGAAGGTGGTCGCCGACGTGCTGCGGCAGTTCGACGACACCCTCAACCCGCAGCGCCTGGCCGAGCAGGCCAGTTCGGCCAGCAAGCCACTGGATCTCATCACGCTGCGTCAATCCGACCACGACAAGGTGGCCGGGGTTCTCGATCCGCTGCCCGGTGTCATCGTCACCGAACAGGCTGAAATGCTGCCCACCGACGACCGTTTCGCACCCGCGGTGATCAGCGAGGTCAAGAAGGCCGTCCAGGACGACCTGGACGGCGAAGCCGGCTGGCGAATCGTCAGCGTCAACCAGAACAGCGCCGACGTCGACGTGCTCAACGAAGTCGCACCTAAGCCGGCGCCGTCGATCACCGTGACGCTGGACCGGCTGGTTCAGGACGCCGCCCAGCGCGCGGTGGACGACCAGTGGCGCAAGGCGATGCTGGTGGTGATCAAACCGTCGACCGGGGACATCCTGGCGTTGGCGCAGAACGCCGCTGCCGACGCCGACGGCCCGGCGGCGACCACTGGGCTGTACCCGCCCGGTTCGACGTTCAAGATCGTCACCGCCGGCGCGGCGATCCAGAACAAGATGGCTGACCCCGACACCATGCTCGGCTGCCCCGGGCAGATCGACATCGGCGACCGGACCATCCCCAACTACGACAAGTTCGATCTGGGCCTGGTTCCGATGGCCAAGGCCTTCGCCAACTCGTGCAACACCACCTTCGCCGAACTGGCCAGCCGGATGCCGCCGACCGCGCTGACCGTCGCGGCATCGCAGTTCGGGATCGGGCCGGACTACAGCGTCGAAGGCCTCACCACGGTCACCGGGATGGTGCCCCCCACGGTGGATCTGGCCGAACGCACCGAAGACGGGTTCGGGCAGGGAAAGGTTCTGGTCACCCCGTTCGGGATGGCGTTGGCGGCGGCGACGGTGGCGGCCGGCAAGACCGCGACCCCGCGGCTCATCGCCGGCAGCGAAACCACCGAGACCGGCGAGCACCCCCCAGTCGACCCGGTCACGCTCGCCGGACTGCGCACCATGATGCGGGAGGTAGTGACCAACGGCACAGCCAAGGACATCGACGGCCTCGGGCAGGTGTACGGCAAGACCGGGGAAGCGGAATTTCAGGGCGGTTCGCACGCCTGGTTCACCGGTTACCGGGGCGACCTCGCCTTCGCGGGACTGATCGTCGGCGGTGGCAGTTCGACCTACGCCGTGCGGATGGTGCGCCACATGCTCGAGGCGCTCCCGCCGGACTTCCTGGCCTGAAAGAGCTATCCGGTAACGATCTGACCGTCGCGGACCGTCACCGGACGGGCCACCAGTGGCTCCATCGCCGGGCCGCGCTCCACAGCGCCGTCGAGGGTGAATCTGCTTCCGTGGCAGGGGCATTCGATGCCATCGTTCTTCACGGCGACTTTGCATCCGGCGTGGGTGCAGCGGGCGAGGAACCCCTTGAAGACCCCTGGGCTGGGCTGGGTGATGAGGATGCCGTCGACGATCACGGCCTGCCCGACGTCGGCGGTGGCGGTCAGCGTCCGGCCGGCTGCCGAAGGGGGGGCGACGGGCGCGGCGCCCTGCTTGCCGCAGCCAGCCAGGGGAGCGACCGCCGCCCCGATCAGGACTGTCCGCCTCGGTAACTCAGCCATGGAAATTGAGCGTAATCGAGGGCGGCACTACGCCGTGGCCGGGCGCACTGCCTTGGCGGCGGTAAATTGGAGTGGTCATGACTGAAATCCAGAACCGGATCGACACCACCGCCGTCGTCAAGTACGACGCCGCTCCCACCGTTCGGGTGTCCGACGCCGACCGCAACGGAACGCTGCGGCGGCTGCACAACGCCGTCGCCCTCGGGTTGATCGACATCGGCGAGTTCGAGGAGCGCTCGGTTCAAGTTTCGCTGGCACGTCAGCCCGCCGACCTGGAAGCGCTGGTCGAGGATCTGCCCAGGGCGGGCGGGGTCGCGTCGTCGTCGGCCGACCGGCTGGAGTTGCGCGGCTGGATGGGTTCGCTGCGCCGGCACGGGGAGTGGACCGTCCCGACCCGGCTGTCGCTGGTGCGCCGGGTGGGCTCGGTGGAATTGGACCTCACCACCGCCCGGTTCGCCGGTCCGGTGGTCGTGATCGAACTCGACCTGATCCGCGGATCGCTCGACCTGAGTCTGCCCGACGGTGCCAGCGCATCGCTCGACGACGTCACCGTCTACGGCGGCACCGCCCGCGACCGCCGGAAGAACCCGCCGGCCGAAGGCACACCGAACGTGATCCTCACCGGCCGGGTCGTGATGGGCTCGGTGAACATCCGCGGACCGCGGAAGTCGAAAATGCCGGTGCCTCCGGTGCTCCGCCGCCGCTAAAGTCGACCAACATGTCAGTGCGCAGCGCTCTGAGCGCCGGGGTGGTCTCACCGATTCGCCCGGTGCCCAAATCCATTGAACGGCCCGAATACGTCGGCCGGTCCACCGCCGCCGAGGGCGGCGAGCCGTGGGTGCAGACCCCCGAGGTCATCGAGCAGATGCGGATCGCCGGACGCATCGCGGCCGGCGCGCTCGCCGAGGCGGGCAACGCCGTCGCACCCGGGGTGAGCACCGACGAACTGGACCGCATCGCCCACGACTACATGGTCGACCACGGCGCCTACCCGTCGACGCTGGGCTACAAGGGATTCCCCAAGTCGTGCTGTACCTCGCTCAACGAGATCATCTGCCACGGCATCCCGGACTCGACGGTGATCGCCGACGGCGACATCGTCAACATCGACGTCACCGCCTACATCCACGGCGTCCACGGCGACACGAACGCCACCTTCCTCGCCGGTGACGTCAGCGAGGAGCACCGGCTGCTTGTCGAGCGGACCCGGGAAGCCACCATGCGCGCCATCAAGGCCGTCAAACCGGGACGGGCGCTGTCGGTGGTGGGCCGGGTCATCGAGTCGTACGCGAATCGCTTCGGCTACAACGTGGTTCGCGACTTCACCGGCCACGGCATCGGCACCACCTTCCACAACGGCCTGGTCGTGCTGCACTACGACCAGCCCGACGTCGAGACGGTGATCGAGCCCGGAATGACGTTCACCATCGAGCCGATGATCAACCTCGGCTCGCTGGACTACGCAATCTGGGACGACGGCTGGACGGTGGCCACCACCGACCGCAAATGGACGGCGCAGTTCGAGCACACCATCGTGGTGACCGGGGACGGCGCCGAAATCCTCACGCTGCCATGACGTCACGCACCGGCGGCGCGCTGCTCGTCGCCGGAACCACGTCTGACGCCGGAAAGTCGATGGTGGTTGCCGGACTGTGCCGGTTGTTGGCGCGCAAGGGAATCCGGGTCGCGCCGTTCAAGGCGCAGAACATGAGCAACAACTCGGTGGTCGCCCTGGACGGAGAAGGGGGCGGCGGTGAAATCGGCCGCGCCCAAGCGATGCAGGCCCGCGCCGCCGGCCTGGCCCCCAGCGTGCGTTTCAACCCGATTCTGCTCAAGCCCGGCAGTGACCGCACCTCGCAACTGCTGGTGCGTGGGCGGCCGGTCGGCACCGTCGGGGCGCGCGACTACGTCCGGCACCGGGACCGGCTGGCCGGGGTGGTCGCCGACGAACTCGCCGGTCTGCGAGCCGAATTCGACGTCGTGCTGTGTGAAGGAGCCGGATCGCCGGCCGAGATCAATCTTCGCGCAACGGATTTGGCGAACATGGGGCTGGCCCGGGCGGCGAACCTGCCCGTCGTCGTGGTGGGGGACATCGACCGCGGCGGTGTGCTCGCGCACTTCTTCGGCACCGTCGCAATGCTCTCACCGCAGGATCAGGCCCTCGTCGCGGGCTTCATCGTCAACAAGTTCCGCGGCGATCCGGCCCTGCTGGCTCCTGGCCTGGATCAACTGGCGGCGCTCACCGGCCGACCGACCTACGGGGTGCTGCCCTACAGCGACGGATTATGGCTGGACGCCGAGGATTCGGTGTCGGTGGTGGCGCGGGAGATCGTCGGCGTGCCCGCACCGCCGCGCGGCAGCCAGTGGTTGCGGGTGGCCGCGGTGCGGCTGCCCCGGATCTCCAACTCCACCGACGTCGAGGCGTTGGCCTGCGAGCCCGGTGTTTCCGTGCGGTGGGCGGGTGAACCCGCGGAGCTCGCGGACGCCGACATCGTGGTGCTTCCCGGCAGCAAGGCCACGGTCAGCGATCTGCAATGGCTTCGGGATACCGGGCTGGCCGACGCCGTCCTGGCGCACGCCCGGCGGGGCGGGGTGGTGCTCGGTGTGTGTGGCGGCATGCAGATGCTGTGCGGCCGGATCGAGGACCGCGTGGAGAGCGCGCGGGGGAGTGTTGAGGGCCTGGGGCTGTTGGACGCCGACATCGTCTTCGAGCCCGAGAAGGTGCTCTGCCGGTGGGAGGCGTCGTCAGACGGGCTGGACGGCTACGAGATTCACCACGGGCGGGTGGTCCGGTGCGCCGAGGAGCAGTGGTTCGAAGCCGGTGGTGCCGCCCAAGGCTACGTCCGCGGCTACGTGTTCGGCACCCACTGGCACGGCCTGCTGGACAACGACGGCTTCCGGCGGCGCTGGCTGGAACAGGCCGCCCAGGCTGCCGGCCGGTCCGGATTCGTCGTGGCGACCGACGTCAGCGTGCCGGCCCGCCGTGACGCCCAACTCGACCTGATGGCCGATCTGCTGTCGGCTCACCTGGATGTGGACGCCGTGCTGGACCTGCTGGACGGGCCGACGTCCGCGTCGCCCGTCATCACCACCAGTCTCGTTCGCCTACCCTGATCGGCATGGGTGGTCACAGGGTGTCCGACGACCGATGCGGAGCGCAGCGACGAGGAGGAGTCGGACAGTTAGGGCCGTCCGACGACCGATGCGGAGCGCAGCGACGAGGAGGAGTCGGACAGTTAGCGCCGTCCGACGACCGATGCGGAGCGCAGCGACGAGGAGGAGTCGGACAGTTAGCGCTAGTAGCAGGGACGCTGGCGTCCTCGGGGCTCATGATGTCCGGGTGCGGTGCCACAGTGGACGGCACCGCGACGTGGCCGGGAGCGACCCTGCAACGGGCGGTGTTGCAAAGCGGCGACTTCCCGGCCGGTGTGCAGTACAACCGCATCGACGATCAGCCCGGCAAGCCCGACGGCGCCGACGGCCCCCCCTCGATGCTGTCGCGCCCGCAAGGCTGCGCCAATGCCCTGACGACTGTGATCCGACAGACCGCCGAGCGGGGCCCGGGCAGTGCGGCCAAGTACGCGGTCAACTACGACGGCGCCCGCATCGTGATGACGGTGCTGTCCTGGAATCTGGACCTCGACGCGATCAGAGCCGAGGCGGACCGCTGCGCGAGGTTCGAGGTGTTCTTCGACCCGAACTCCGACGGCATCCCGATGGCGACCGCCCCCCTGGGCGGAGTGGACGACGGGGCGCTCGGCTATCAGCAGACGATGAATCTCAACGGCGCCGAGAGTGCCGGCTACATGGTGTTCCAGAACGTCGGCCGCCGGGCATTGTTCGGGCTGGCCTTCCCGGCGGCCAACCCGGCGATTTCGGCGAAAGCGTCACTGCCGCAAACCTTCTTAGAGATTTCCACCAAACAAGCGGGCAAGCTACGAGCTTCCTGAGTAGTCGATAAGAGGCCTCGGAAACCGGGCCGGTGACGCGGGAAAACGCATAGCGTGTGCCGATGCCTCCGTCGATGATGACCGTCGATGGTTTCGGCGTGCAGGTCGATGTGTCGGGGCCGGATCGCGGTTGCTACGTCGTGCTGCTGTGCGCGACACAGCAGCCCCCGGCGTCCTACGACGCACTCTGTCAGCGCTTGCACATCGCCGCGGTGCGCACCATCGTGATCGCCGCCGACCCGCGGATGAACCCCAAGTCGGTCATCGCGATTCTCGACACCCTGGCGATGCCGTCCGGCGTCATCGTCGGCGATCGTTTCGGCGCCGAACTGGCCTGGGAGGTGGCCGCCACCCGGCCCGACCGGTTCACCGGCCTGGTCGTCATCGACCGGGCGCATCCCCGGGTGGCCGACCCGCACGGGGTGATCCGGGATCCGGACTGCCCGCCGGTGGAGGTCAACACCACGGCGCTGTTCACCACTCCGGTCGCACGGTCGATGGCGAAGGCCAGTCAGCGTTTCGTCTTCAGCGATTTCCGTCTCGTCGAGTATTCCGGGCGACGCAACGCCGCGATCGCCACCGCGCAACTGGCCGCCGAGATCGTCCTGCGCACCAGCACCTGGTAACGGCGCCCGCCGGCGGAGCCGGCAGACCAGACCCGCCGGCGGAGCCAGTCAGGAGACCCCGAGTTCCCTTCCGCTGACGTCGATCTGCCGCACCGGTCCGGTGAACCACTTCTTCACCGACAGGTGCCAGTACAGCCAGAGCAGGAACAGCACGCCGAACACGACGATCGGGGTGTAGTTGACGAACTTCCACTCGAAGCTGGGATCCCACGGAACCCCGCCGAGCGCGGTCGGGAACATCGCCACGATCGAGGTGACGATGATCTCGGCCAGTGCCAGCGGGGCCATCCACTTGTACCGGCTGCCCAGATTCCAGCTGCCCGCCGCGAACGAATCGCCGGCCTTCCAGCGGTAGTAGATCGGCACCGCGAAGGCCAGATACAGCCCGACCACCCCGATCGAGACGACGGCGAAGAAGGCGATCGGCACCGGCGCGCCGTTGATGTCGACCGGCACCAGTGCGGGCAGGGTGATGATCGCCGCGATCACCGCCGTCACGATGACGGCGTTGGCGGGGACCCGCCGGGAGTTCACCGCCGACCACAGCTGGTGTCCCGGGACGGCGCGGTCGCGGCTGAACGCGAACAGCATCCGCGAAGCGCTGGTCTGGCAGGCGGTGGTGCAGAACAGCTGTCCGGCTGTGGAGATGAACAACACCGCCGCCGCCCACTTGGAGCTCAGCGCCTGGTTGAAGATCGACGCCACCGCGCCGCCGGCCGCGGATACCCCGTCGGAGTCCTGGACGGCGAACAGGAAGGCCAGCAGGAGAATCCAGCCGCCGATGGCCGAGTAGAAGATCGATCGCCAGATGCCTTTGGCGGCGGCGTTGGCCGCGCTCTTCGTTTCCTCGGAAAGGTGGGCGGAGGCGTCGTATCCGGTGATCGTGTATTGGGTCAGGATCGCTGAGATCGGCAGCACCAGCAGCAGCCAGCCGATGCCGGAGGTGGCGCCGCCGAACATCCCGCTGTTGTTGATGGTCTTGGCGAAGACGTCGCTGACACTGGCGTGGTGCTCGGGAACCAGGAACAGGATGGCGATCACCGCCGCCGCGCCGGCGACGTGCCACCACACTGAGATGTTGTTGATGACGGCGAGCAGGTGGCTGGAGAAGATGTTGATGACGGCGACGACGACCAGGATGATCAGGAACATCACGAAGACCCGTTTGAGGCTGTAGCCGGCCAGCCAGCTCTCACTGAGCGTGCCCAGGGTCAGATCCAGGAACGTCGCGCTGCCGTAGGCGACCGAGGCCAGGATCGCGATCAGGCCGATCAGGTTCAGCCAGCCGGTGTAGAAGCCGGCTTTCGGGCCGCCCAGTTTGGCTGCCCACCAATAGATTCCGCCCGACGTCGGGTACGCCGACACCAGCTCGGACATGCAGAAGCCGATGAGCATGATGAACGCCGCCAGGATCGGCCAGCCCCAGGCGATCGCGGCCGGTCCGCCGTTGTTCCATCCCAGCCCGAAGGAGGTGAAGCAGCCGGCCAGGATCGAGATGATCGAGAACGAGATGGCGAAATTGTTGAACCCCGACCACGACCGCTGCAGTTCCTGGCTGTAGCCAAGCTGGGCCAGGTGGCGTTCGTCGTCGTCGAGCAGTTCGTGGCCTTCGGGCACAGCGGGTCTCCATTCGTCACCGTTAGCAGGGACACTAGGCGTTTATTGGTCTGTCGTCCTACCTTTCGCGTGTCTATCGTGTAAATGTTGGGCATGTCCGAAAGCCACGCCCGGCGTCACGCCTCATCGAAGGGGTTGTTGACCCCCGGGGAACTCGACCGGCTGATGGCCGCGGGCGAGATCGACACCGTCATCGTGGCGTTCGCCGACATGCAGGGACGGCTCACCGGCAAGCGGGTGTCCGCCCGGCTGTTCGTCGAAGAGGTCGCCGCCCACGGCGCGGAGTGCTGCAACTACCTGCTCGCCGTCGACGTCGAGATGAACACGGTGCCCGGCTACGCGATGTCCAGCTGGGCATCCGGCTACGGCGACATGGTGATGCGCCCGGACCTGAGCACCTTGCGGGTGCTGCCCTGGCTGCCCGGCACCGCACTGGTGATGGCTGATCTCCAGTGGCCGAGCGGCGATCCGGTGGTCGCGGCCCCGCGCAGCATCCTGCGTTCCCAGACCGCACGGCTGGCCCAGCGCGGACTGGCGGCTTTCGTCGGAACTGAATTGGAATTCATGGTCTTCGATGACAGTTACCGCGACGCCTGGGCGGCCGGCTACCGCGGACTGCGCAAGTCCACCGACTACAACGTCGACTACGCCATCCACGCCTCCACCCGGATCGAGCCGCTGCTGCGTGACATCCGGTTGGGCATGGACGGCGCCGGGATGTACTGCGAGGGCGTCAAGGGGGAGTGCAACCTGGGCCAGCAGGAGATCGCCTTCCGCTACGACGACGCCGTGGTGACCTGCGACAACCACACCATCTACAAGAACGGCGCCAAGGAGATCGCCGATCAGCACGGCAAGAGCCTGACCTTCATGGCCAAGTTCGACGAGCGCGAGGGCAACAGCTGCCACATCCACATCTCGCTGCGCGGCGCCGGCGGCGTCCCGGTGTTCTCCGACGACGCCGACCCGCTCGGGATGTCGCCGATGTTCCGGAGTTTCCTGGCCGGCCAGCTGGCGACGCTTCGTGATTTTTCGCTGTTCTACGCGCCGAACATCAACTCCTACAAGCGATTCGCTGAAGGCAGCTTCGCGCCGACCGCTGTGGCATGGGGGATGGACAACCGCACCTGCGCGTTGCGGGTAGTGGGCCACGGACATTCGATGCGGATGGAGAACCGGGCGCCGGGCGGCGACGTCAACCAGTACCTGGCGGTCGCGGCGCTGATCGCCGGCGGCTTGCACGGCATCGACCAGGGCCTGGAACTGCCCGAGCCTGTGGCCGGCAACGCCTATGCCGCCGAGGCCGAGCGGCTGCCCACCACGCTGGCCGAGGCGGCCGCGTTGTTCAGCGCCTCCGAGGTGGCCCGCGCCGCGTTCGGCGACGAGGTGGTGGAGCACTATCTGAACAACGCGCGAATCGAAGTCGCGGCGTTCAACGCCGCTGTCACCGATTGGGAGAAGGTGCGCGGCTTTGAGCGTTTCTAACCCGGTGATCGGCCTGACCACCTACCGGCAGCAGACCAAGAGCGGAGTGTGGGACGTGCAGGCCAGCTTCCTGCCCGCCGTCTACGTCGAGGGCGTCACCCGGGCCGGCGGAATCGCCGTGCTGCTGCCGCCACAGCCCGTCGACGGCGCGATTGCCGAACAGGTCATCTCCCGGCTCGACGGCCTGATACTCACCGGCGGAAAAGACATCAACCCGGCGGCCTACGGTCACCAGCCGCACCCGGCGACCGAGGAGCCCGCACACGAACGCGACGCCTGGGAGTTCGCGTTGCTCGACGCCGCGCTGCGCCGCGGGGTGCCGGTGCTCGGTATCTGCCGAGGCCCGCAGGTGATCAACGTCGCCCTGGGCGGGACCCTGCACCAGCATCTGCCCGATGTCCTCGGGCACAGCGGCCACCGGGTGGCCGACGCGACGTTCGCGTCGCACACCGCCCACATCGCTGCCGGCAGTCGGCTGAACCGGCTGCTCGGTGACAGCATCGCGACCCGCTGCTATCACCACCAGGGGATCGATCAGCTGGGCGCGGGATTGATCGCCAGCGCCCGCAGCGACGGGGTGATCGAGGGAATCGAAAGCACCGGTGCGGATTTCGTCGTCGGAGTGCAATGGCACCCCGAGGAGACACTGGAGGATCTGCGGCTGTTCACCGCATTCGTGGAGGCAGCGAGAACCTATGCGACTTGAGAAAGTGAGCACGTGAGCACCACCACCGTCATCAACCCCGCGACCGAGCAGCCGGTGCGGACCGTCGAGTTGCTCGACGCCGCCGCCGTCGACGACGCCGTCGCCCGGGCTGTTGTCGCCCAAAAAGCCTGGGCTGCAATGGCTCCCGCCGACCGCGCCGCCGCGCTGCGGTCGTTCGCCGCCGTGGTCGACGCCCACGTCGCGGAGTTGGCCGCCCTGGAGGTCGCCAACGCCGGGCACCCGGTCTCGGCCGCCGAGTGGGAGGCCGGGCATGTGCGCGACGTCCTGCAGTACTACTCGGCCGCCCCGGAGCGCCTGAGCGGCAAACAGATTCCCGTCGCCGGCGGTCTGGACGTCACCTTCCACGAGCCCATCGGGGTGGTCGGGGTGATCACCCCGTGGAACTTCCCCATGCCGATCGCCTCGTGGGGATTCGCCCCGGCACTGGCCGCCGGCAATGCGGTGGTGCTCAAGCCGGCCGAATGGACACCGCTGACCAGCATTCGACTCGGTGAACTGGCCGTCGAGGCGGGTCTGCCGCCCGATCTGTTCCAGGTGCTGCCCGGCAAGGGCAGCGTGGTGGGGGAGCGCTTCATCACCCACCCCGATGTACGCAAATTGGTGTTCACCGGATCCACCGAAGTCGGCACCCGGGTGATGGCCGGGGCCGCCGCGCAGGTCAAGCGGGTGACGCTGGAGTTGGGCGGCAAGAGCGCCAACATCGTCTTCGACGACTGCGACCTGGAGCGCGCCGCCGCCACCGCACCCTACGGGGTTTTCGACAACGCCGGCCAGGACTGCTGCGCGCGGAGCCGGATCCTGGTGCAGCGCAGCGTCTTCGACAGGTTCATGGAACTCCTAGAACCCGCCGTCAAGGGGGTGGTGGTGGGTGATCCGGCCGCTCGGGAGACCGAGATGGGGCCGCTGGTGTCCCGCCGGCACTACGACTCGGTGGCTGCCTATGTGCCCCATGGCGCCCCGGTCGCCTTCCGCGGTTCGGCGCCGAGTGGACCCGGATATTGGTTCCCCCCAACGGTTCTCACCCCGGCGCGCACCGACCGCACCGTCACCGAGGAGATCTTCGGCCCGGTGGTCGCGGTGCTGCCGTTCGAGGACGAGGCCGACGCCATCGCGCTGGCCAACGACACCGACTACGGCCTGTCCGGGTCGATCTGGACCGAGAACCTGTCCCGGGCGCTGCGGGTCTCCCGCGCCGTCGAGTCCGGCAATCTCAGCGTCAACTCGCATTCGTCGGTGCGCTACAGCACGCCGTTCGGCGGTTTCAAGCGCTCCGGACTCGGCCGCGAACTGGGGCCCGACGCCCCCGAACATTTCACCGAAACCAAAAACGTGTTCTTCGCGATGGGAGAAGCCAAGTGACATCAGCCTCCAGAATCGATCTAACCCAGCGCCTGGCCGGCAGGGTGGCGGTGATCACCGGCGCGGCCAGTGGCATCGGCCTGGCCACCGCCCGGCGGATGCGCGCCGAGGGCGCCACCATCGTTGTCGGCGACATCGATCCGTCCGCCGGCGAGACGGTGGCCGACGAACTCGGCGGACTCTTTGTGGCTGTGGATGTTTCCGACGAAGGGCAGGTCGACAACCTCTTCGACGCGGCCGCGGCCGCCTACGGCTCGGTGGACATCGCGTTCAACAACGCCGGGATCTCCCCGCCGGACGACGACCTGATCGAGACCACCGAGCTGCCGGCCTGGCAGCGGGTCCAGGACGTCAACCTCAAGAGCGTCTACCTGGGCTGCCGGGCGGCACTGCGGCATATGGTGCCCGCCGGCAAGGGATCGATCATCAACACCGCATCGTTCGTCGCGGTGATGGGTTCGGCGACCTCGCAGATCTCCTACACCGCGTCCAAGGGCGGGGTGCTGGCGATGTCGCGCGAACTCGGTGTGCAATACGCCCGGCAGGGCATCCGGGTCAACGCGCTGTGCCCCGGACCGGTGAACACCCCACTGCTGCAAGAACTTTTCGCCAAGGACCCCGAGCGGGCCGCGCGCCGACTGGTGCACGTGCCGATGGGCCGCTTCGCCGAGCCGGAGGAACTCGCCGCCGCGGTGGCGTTCCTGGCCAGTGACGACTCGTCGTTCATCACCGGCGCCACCTTCCTGGTCGACGGCGGCATCAGCGGCCACTACGTCACCCCGCTGTAGAGAAACGCCCCGGTAACCCCGTGGTCGCCGACCCGGACCGCGCACCGGCCAGCGACGCCCTGCTGCGCCCGGTCCGGCTCGGCAATGCCTTCGAGGAGACGGTGGGACGGCTGCTGTCCACGATCCGCCTCGGCGTGCTGCGGCCGGGCGAGCAGTTGCTTCCGGAACGCGAACTCGCGATCCGGCTGGGGGTCAGCCGCGACACCGTGCGCGACGCGATCAAGTCCTTGTCGGAGGCCGGTTACCTGGTCGCGCGGCGCGGCCGCTACGGCGGGACGTTTCTGGCCGAACGGCTGCCCGCCCCGACCAGCGGCGGGACCGGGGCGACCCGGGCCGAGATCGACGACCTGCTGCGGCTGCGCGAGATCCTGGAGATCGGGGCGGCGCGGATGGCGGCGGCCCGGCACCTGGGTGCGGGCGAACAGCGCGATCTGTGGGCCCGAGTGAACGATGTCCGCGGCGCGGGCCTAGAGGACTACCGGCGACTGGATTCCCGGTTGCACCTGGCGATCGCCGAAGCCGCCGGGTCACCCTCGCTGGTGCCGCTGGTGGCCGACAACCGGATGCGGATCAATGCGCTGTTGGATCGAATTCCCCTGCTGCAGCGCAATATCGCTCACTCCAACGAGCAGCACGAGGCGATCGTCGAGGCGATCGTGGCCGGCGATCCCGAGCGGGCCGCCGAAGCGATGCTGGCGCACCTGGCCGGCTCGGCGGTCCTGCTGCACGGCTTCCTGGACTAAGTCCTGGCGTTGCGACGCCGCTCTGCCAACACCCGGTATCGCCGGTCGTCGGATCGGGTGCGTTGCCGCTGCGGCATCATCGCGCCACGGTTGGCCGAACTGCGCTGCCGGCGCTCGATGATGATGGTGCCCGTCGGAAGGAACAGCGCGCTGCCCGGGGCGGTGCGGTACGTGCGGCCGGACGGCGAAGCCCACACGACGGTGCCGTCGGGAAGTTGTTCGTCGTTCCAACCGGTGGATCCGAACCAAAAAGTTTTGAGCAGATGATGTTTTCGGCACATCAGTTTGAGGTTTGACGCGTGCGTCGGGCCGCCTGCATCGTAGGGAACCGTGTGGTCGACGTCGCAGAAATCGGCCGGCTTGTCACAGCCTGGGAACCGACACGTCAGGTCTCGGCAGCGAATGAAGTCAGCCAGGGCAGCTGATGGGCGGTACCGGGGTTCGGGTGGACTATCGGCCGGGTGAATGAGGGGCCGCAACTCCGCGAGACCGCGGCGAACCAAGTCGGAGAGAACACCAGCGGCCACGGTGGCTCCGCCCAGGATCCTGCCCGATGCGAGCGGACCGTAGGGCGGCGCTGTTAGCTTCGTAGCACTGGCTGAAGTCTTCGTGGCACTGAGTATTTCGACGAGTCGCTCACGGCTGGTGATTTCCTCGCCGCAGCTATCCTCGGGGCGCTCACCGTGCAACTCGCTGGCTTCAGCGGTGTCCAGCA
Source organism: uncultured Actinomycetes bacterium (assembly GCA_903877095.1). Taxonomy (GTDB): domain Bacteria; phylum Actinomycetota; class Actinomycetes; order Mycobacteriales; family Mycobacteriaceae; genus Mycobacterium. The sequence goes on from CAIRCP010000075.1 coordinate 34,877, forward strand.
CCGATTCCTGCGCAACGACATGGATGACCACCGCCGGTGCCGAACCGGTCTGTGCCGCTGGGCAGTCCAGCGCTACACAGGCGCATGACAACAACTGATGGCCGGAGGCCAACGCTCCCAGGGCATCTGCGCGGCGCTGCTCGACGGTTCGCGGGTCGTTGCCGCAGACGGTGTGGGCAAGTGCAGTCAGACGGCGGTCCAGCAGGGTGGCATCCGTCTTGTGCAGCTGACCGGACAGGTAGGAAGTACCGCGTCCATGGTTGATCTCGACGTGGCGTCCGCGGGCCTGGGAATCCGCGTGCCGGCGCGCCTCGGGGTCATGGCGATCGACGATCTCGTCGACGGTGACCTGCACTCTGTGCACCGACAGCGGCCCGCACCTGACGATGACATCGGCAAGATCGGTATCGATCGCCGCCAGAGCGCCCGGGTCGAGGGCGAGCAGGGTGCGGGCGATGATCAGCCTGACCGTTCGGTAGTTGATGACCCCGGTCGCGAAGATCGCCGCGACGGCGGGTAGCCGTTCACGGAGGCAGATCGCATCGTGCAGCAGTGACCCGGCCGCTGCGGGGGTGATGCACTGCGCCGCCGAGACTTCGGCGGCCACGGCCTCCCAGGGGTCGATGCGCCACAACTCCCGCCCCTGACCGTCCTCGACGGGAACCTGCCGCCGGCTGTGCAACTCGGCAATCGCTGCCAGCCGGCGGGCACACGCTGTGTTCTCAGCTCGTGCCGATTCGCCGATCGCGTCGATGAGGCCCGCGACAGTCAGGGATTCGAACATAATTTCGACTATAAGTGGTTCCCTGACCAGGTCGAAGAGAGATTCCCGGTGGGATCGCCCCTTTGTGGATGGGCTGCCGTGTGTGGATAGCTCGGTTGAGTCGCCGAAAGTCGTCGTACGGATCTACGGGCGGGGCGGGGTGGCGGGCTGTTGCGACGGCGGCGTCAACCGTTCAGGGCCCATCGGTCCGTCGGGTCCCATCGGCGGGTGCGGGATGAGCATCGCGTGGCGCCCGTGGTGCCCACCACCGCCACCGCTGTGATGGCCGATGACGTATCCGCTGAAGAACACGGACGCGACGATGAACAGCGAGCCGGCGGCGATGCCGACCCAGGCCAGCGCCCGGAACAGCGGACTGGGCCGCCGTTCGTCGCGGTGGATGGCGGCAATGGTTGTGGTGTCGTTGTTTTCCACTAGTTCGGTCATGGCACCCATCGTGGGCGGCGCCGTATAGCGCGGGCTTTGCCGAGGTTATGAGCTCGCTGTGAGCCGGCGGACCCGCCCGGCCCGCAGCCGCCAGGCCGCCAGCGCGGCCGCCCAGGTCAGGGCGAACAGGATCACGATCACAAACCCGACGTTGTTGAGACTCAACGTGCTCACCCACTCGGTGACCGGGTTGGTCCAGCCCAGGTCGTCGTGCAGGACCGACACCAGTTCGACCGTCCCGATCACCCATGCCACGGCCACCGACAGCGCGGTGATTGCCAGGTTGTAGACGATCTTGCGGATCGGATTGGCGAAGGCCCAGTCGTAGGCCGCCGACATGAAGAGCCCGTCCACGGTGTCCATCACGCTCATCCCGGCGGCGAACAGCACCGGCAATGTCAGGACCGCGTACCACGGCACCCCGGCCGCCGCGCCGTTACCCGCCAGGGCCAGCAGGGCGACCTCGGTGGCGGTGTCGAAGCCCAGGCCGAACAGCAGTCCGACGGCGAACATCTGCCCGGGACGGTTGATCCTGCGCATGACGGGCCGAAGCGCTCGCGCCACCACACCGCGGTTGTCGAGGTGCTGCTCCAGTTCCCGCTCGTCGAGCCGGCCGTTGCGCATCCGGGTGAAGACCCGCCAGATACCCAGCAGCGCAATCAGATTGACGATAGCGATCAGGTAGAGAAAGCCGCCGGAAGCCAGTGTCCCGGCGATGCCCAGCGCATGCCGGGTGGAGGAGGAGTCGTCCAGTAGCACCCCGGCGGTTCGGGCGGCCCCGACGACCAGCAGGGCCAGGATCACCACCATGGCGGAATGTCCCAGGGCGAACCAGAATCCGACCGACTTGGGCCGGTTGCCGCCGGCGGCGAGTTTGCGGGTGACGTTGTCGATGGCGGCGATGTGGTCGGCGTCGAAGGCGTGCCGCAGCCCGAAGATGTAGGCGGTGATGCCCAGGCCGATCGAGAACACCTGGGTGCCAACGTGATAGTGCTGGGGTGCCACCGCAACGATCAGCGTGCCGAAGCCGACGACATGCAGGACGGCCACCGCGCCGAGCAATCCGGCGACCTGAGACCAGTCCCGACGCGTCCACGCGCCGTCGGTTCGACGGGCCATGCGCAGCCTCCTCGAGGGGGATTCGCGTCCCCGCTGTGGTGGGTCGTCGGACGGGGAGGTCTGGCTACCGGCCGATCGCTCAGCCGGACACAGTGGCGCGACCGCACCGGAATCACACCGGTTTCCCGCACCGTCCGAGGTACAAAGCGACCTTAGCGGTCCGGGCACTTGATCGAGGAGCGTGCTGCAAATCGGTTGCGATGGCCGTCGGTGTTGTTAGCGTCAAACACTGTGACGCGCGGACGCTGGGACCGCACCACAGCGCTGTTCGCACCGCAGGTGCCTTCTGGGACTGGATCGCCGGCCTGGATCTCAACGCCGTCGGATTCGTCATCGTCGGGATGTTCGTGGCGGCCTGGCTGGGGGCGATGCTGGTGTGGCGCGTCGGGCGCATCGAGGAGCGGATGTCCGTCCACGGCGAGAGGTGAGGCTCACCCGCCTCACGGCGGAGAACCGCGTTGAGCAGCCAGTTTGACGTTGACCCGCACACGGGACCGAGACTACGTTGGAATTTCGTCTGATTGACCAGGAGGGTCCATGGCTTCCACCGCGTCATCGACGTTCGAGCGCAGCACTCCTGGGCTGGAACTTCCGGACCTGCCGGCGCTGCACGACTACCTCGATTCTCTCGACGAGGGCGAGCGGAGCCGGGCCCTGGTCCGGATGGCCACCATGAACGAGGCGGACCTGCGCAGCCTCGGGGTGAGCGAGCCGCAGCACACCGAACACACCTACCGGGTGACAGACGTGCGCGGGGAACTGCCGGACGGGCTCGCCGGAACCCTCTACCGCAACGGCCCCGGACGCTGGCAGGACCACACCGGACGGCCGTTGCACCACCTTTTCGACGGCGACGGCATGATCTCCGCCTTCACGATCGACAACGGCAAGGTGCACTACCGCAACCGCTACGTGCGCACCCAGCACTACCAGGCCAAATCCGGCATCCGGCACATGGGCACCGACGCCCCCGGCGGATTCCTGGCCAACGTTGCCCGGCTGCCGACGAACCTGGCCAACACCAACGTCATCGAGCACGCCGGTCACCTGTACGCGCTGTGGGAGGGCGGCCCGCCCTACGAACTGGACCCCCTCACCTTGGAGACCAAGGGAGTGCGCCGGTTCGGTGGCGAATTGCGTTGGATCGGTTCGTATTCCGCACATCCCTGCATGTGCCCCAGCAGCGGCGACATGTTCAACTTCGGTGTCGAGTTCCTGCCCACCCCGCATCTTCGGGTGTACCGGACCGATCGCAAGGGCAAGCTCAAGCATTACCGGTCGGTGTCGCTGCCCTATGTGGCGATGGTGCATGACTTCGCGATCACCGAGCGCTACCTGGTGTTCATCGTCTCGCCGATCATCCCGGATGGCATCCCGATTGCGCTGGGGCTCAAGTCATTCGGCGATGGGATGAAATACCACCCCGAACGCGGGAGTTCCTTTCTGCTCATACCCCGCGACGGCGGCGACGTCCGGCGCATCGAACACGACGCGATCCTGCAGTTCCACCTCAGTAACGCGTTCGACGACCGGGGCGACGTCGTCGTCGACGTCATCACCTACCACGGCGGCGAACTGCTGGAATGCATTTCCCGGTTCCGGACCAGCCCACTGAACAAGGCGACCTCGGAGTTCACCCGGTTCCGGATCACCGCATCGGGTCGGGTGATCGGTGAGCAACTCAGTGACCGGAACTGTGAGTTCCCGCGGCACCACCCCGACCGCGAAGGCCGGCCGCACCGCTACTCCTACTTCAACACCCGTCGCCACCTCGGGACGATGTTCGACGAGATCACCAAGCTGGACCTGTCCGACAACAGCGAGACAAGCCACGCTGTCCAGACACCCGGAAACAGCTTCTGCGAGCCCGTCTTCACCCCGCGCCCAGGTGCCGTCGACGAGGACGACGGCTGGTTACTCACCGTCGAGTACCTGGCCGATTCACACACCTCGCGGTTGGTGGTTCTCGACGCGCAGGCCGTCGACCGCGGACCGGTCGCCACCGCGGCGCTGGCCGATCACATTCCGCAGGGCTTCCACGGCAACTTCGTGCCGCGCTGACTCAATCCAGCACGTTGACGGCGCGGGCGAACACCAGGGCAAGGGTCGACAGCGCCACGATGGATTGAATCGCCATCATCGCCTTGGCCCGAGGAGTCAGCGGCAGGGTGTCGGTGGGTGAGAACGCCACGACGTTGGTGAAGCTGACGTAGAGGTAGTCGATGAACCGCGGCTGCCAGTTCGGCGGGGCGAGATCGGGCTGCGCTGTCTGGGGAAACAGGAAGTCCGGCCAGCGCGGAGCGTCCGCACCGGTACCCGCACGCGCCTGTGGACCGCCCAGATCCATCGACCAGTACCAGATGCCGAACACGATGATGTTGGTGATGAACACCGCCCCGCCGCTGCCCAGCAGCACCGCGGGGTTGTTACTCACCTGTCCGGACACGATGCGGTAGTCCAGCACCAGGGCGGACGCGGTGTTGTCGACGGTGATTGCGGCCAGCAGTGCCACGGTCAGCACGGCGGCGAGTCGGCTGAGGCGGGTCAGCCGTTGTGGCCGGATGCTGAGCACCCCGATCAGCACCAGCGTGCCCAACGTGATCGCCGGCCAGCGCGCGGCGGCGGCGATCGCGGCCAGCACGAACAGTGTCGCGGTGGTGCTCGCCCGGGCGGACTTGGTGAGCGGGACCGGGTTGATGACCGCGAGTACCACCAGGAGCGAGCACTCGAGAAGGAGCAGCGGCCAACGGGGAAACACGACGTACTCCAGTGGAACGGCGCGCTGCAGGAATACCGCGGCCATCAACGCGAATAACACCGGCCACCGGTTCTCCGCAACACCCGGCCGTTGCCAGGCGGGACGGGTCGGTGGCCCGTCGTCGGCTGTCACTGGTTTATCCGTGCCTCATCGAGTTCGGCCAGCCACTGATCCAGCTCCCGGTAGGCGGTCGCCCGCGGTTCCGGCAACGACAGGAAAACGTCATGTTTGGCGTCGGCCACCGGCACGATCGTCTGGCGGTTGCCGATACAGCCGGCCCATCGGGCGATATGGGCGACGTCGAGGACGGCGTCGCCGCGCTGCATCGCCGCGATGCCGGCCTTCTCGCTGACGCTGTGATCGGAGCGCAGGATCAGGTTGGGCACCCCGACGTCCAGACCGCGGTGCAACTGCGCCTGGGCGCGCTGGACGGCGTGGACCCAGCCGGCCGTGATCGGGAAGCCGCCGACCGGCTTCCACTGCAGGTTGTAGTCGAATTCGCCGTCGTAGTCGCGATGCAGGGTCAGGCCGTATCCACCCTTGCCCGCCGCGCGGACCACCCGGGTCTTGTTCACTCGCGACGCGGCCCCCAGCGCCCCGGCGGTCGCCCGGGTGCGCAGGACGGCGGGGCCGTTGAGATCGAGGAAGGGGCTGTTGAGTACCAGCCCGGCCAGGCCCAGCGCAGCGGTGTCGCCGCGGGTGTGCAGCCGGTCGAGCCACAGTGTCACCACCAGCCCGCCGGTCGAGTGGCCGTAGATCACGCTGCGTGCGCCGGGGTTCTCCGCGTGGGCGATCGCCAGCGCGCGGTCGAGTTCGCGGTCGTAGCGGGACAGGTCGCTACTGAAGTGCGGGGTCTGCCCCGGCCGCCACGACCGGCCGCACCGGTGCAGGTCCAACCCGTAGAGCCGGTAGCCGCGGTCGGCGAAACGGTCGACGAGTTCAGTGTTGAAAAAATAGTCGGTGTAGCCGTGCACCGCCAGCGCGACCCGCGGCGCCGCAGGCTGCCCGCCGCGGCGGACCAGGGTGGCGACTAGTTCGCCCTCGCCGTCCGGATCGGCACCCAGGTGCAGCGTGGTCTGTTGGAAGCCGGGCAGAACGTCATCAACCCACACGGAATGCTCAGCCGACACCGCGCAACCCTATCGTCGGAGCCGCGATAACCTTGGCGCATGTCTGCCACCGCGAATTCCGAGGCCACCACCGACGTCGTCCTGGTCGGTGCGGGAATCATGAGCGCCACCCTGAGCGCATTGCTGCGTCTGGTCGAGCCGACCTGGTCCATCACTCTGGTCGAACGCCTCGACGCCGCCGCCGCCGAGAGCAGCGACCCGTGGAACAACGCCGGCACCGGGCACTCGGCGCTGTGCGAGCTCAACTACACGCCGGAGAAGCCCGACGGCACCGTCGACATCTCCAAGGCGATCACTATCAACGAGCAGTTCCAGGTGACCCGGCAGTTCTGGGCCTACGCCGCCGAGAACGGCATCCTCACCGACGTCGGCAGCTTCCTCAACCCCGTGCCGCACGTCAGCTACGTGCAGGGCGGCAAGAACGTCGACTATCTCAAGCGGCGCCGCGAGACCCTGGTCCGCAACCCGCTGTTCGCCTCGATGGAGTTCATCGACTCCGCCGACGAGTTCGCCCGCCGGCTGCCGCTGATGGCCCAGGGCCGGGACTTCTCCAAGCCGGTCGGGCTGAACTGGACCGAGGGCGGCACCGACGTCGACTTCGGCGCCCTGTCGCGTCAACTGCTCGCCTTCGGCACCTCCCAGGGGATGGACACCCTGTTCGGGCACGAGGTGCGCGACCTCACCCAGAATTCCGACAAGACCTGGACGATCAAGATCCTCAACCGGCGCACCGGTGAAAAGCGCAGCCTGCGAAGCAGATTCGTCTTCGTCGGCGCGGGCGGCGGCGCACTGCCGCTGCTGCAGAAGGCCGGCATCAAAGAGGTCAAGGGTTTCGGCGGGTTCCCGGTCAGCGGAATGTGGCTGCGCACCAACAAGTCCGAACTGACCAGCCGGCATCACGCCAAGGTCTACGGTATGGCCCCCACCGGTGCACCGCCGATGTCGGTGCCGCACTTGGACACACGCGTGATCACCGGCAAGGACTGGCTGCTGTTCGGGCCGTTCGCCGGCTGGTCGCCGAAATTCCTCAAGACCGGCAAGGTGACCGACCTGCCGCTGTCGGTCAAGCCCGACAACCTGCTGTCCATGGTCGGCGTCGGCCTGACCGAACTGTCGCTGCTGAAGTACCTCATCGGCGAGTTGCTGCAGTCCTTCGGCAACCGGGTCGACACGCTGCGCCAGTTCGCCCCGAGCGCGCAGGGCAACGACTGGGAGATCGACGTCGCCGGACAGCGCGTTCAGGTGATCCGTCGCGACTCCAAGAAGCTGGGCATCCTGGAGTTCGGCACAACGGTTCTCGCCGCCGCAGACGGGTCGATCGCCGGATTGCTCGGCGCGTCCCCGGGCGCCTCCACCGCGGTGCCCGCGATGATCGACGTGTTGCAGCGCTGCTTCCCCGACGAATACTCGGGCTGGGAGCCCAAACTCAAGGAGATGGTGCCCTCGCTCGGGTCGAAACTCTCCGATGAGCCTCGGCTGTTCGCCGAGATTTGGGACCACGGCACGAAAGTTCTTGGGCTGCAGAGCCGGGCCGATACCACCGGGGTCGTGTGACGGTCGCACTGCGCCGGGCCTGGGCGCGGGATCTGGACGCGACGACGCTCTACGCTCTGCTGAAACTCCGCGTCGAGGTGTTCGTGGTCGAACAGAACTGTCCGTACCCCGAACTCGACGGCCGTGACCTGGAACAGCGGACCCGGCATTTCTGGCTGGAAAGCCCTTCCGGCGCAGTCATTTCCACTCTCCGAGTTCTGGAAGACCAGGAGGCCGGCGCGACAACGTTCCGGATCGGGCGAGTGTGTACCCGGGCTTCCGAGCGTGGCCGCGGACACACCAACCGGCTGATGGACGCCGCCCTCACCGGCATCGGCGAGCACCCCTGCCGGATCAGCGCGCAGACCTACCTGGCCGAGATGTACGCCCGGCACGGATTCGTCACGGACGGGCCGGCATTCGACGAGGACGGCATCGCGCACGTGCCGATGATGCGGGCGGGCCGCCGGTGACCACCGCCTATTCATCGGGCGCGTATCCGTTCAGCGCGATCGTCGGCCACGACCGGCTTCGGCTGGCGCTGCTGCTGTGCGCCGTGCGCCCCGAGATCGGCGGTGTGGTCATCCGCGGCGAGAAGGGTACGGCCAAGTCGACGGCCGTGCGGGCGCTGGCGTCCGTTCTCGCCCAGGCCGATCCGGACGCGCATCTGGTGGAACTGCCGATCGGCGCCACCGAGGACCGGGTGGTCGGATCGCTGGACCTGCAGAAGGTGCTGCGCGACGGCGAGCACGCGTTCTCCCCGGGCCTGCTGGCCCGGGCGCACGGCGGGGTGCTCTACGTCGACGAGGTGAACCTGCTGCCGGATCACCTCGTCGACATCCTGCTCGACGCCGCCGCCATGGGCCGGGTGAACGTCGAACGCGACGGGATCTCGCATTCGCACGAGGCCCGCTTCGTTCTGATCGGGACTATGAATCCCGAAGAGGGCGAACTGCGCCCGCAGCTGCTCGACCGGTTCGGTCTGGCCGTCGACGTGGCCGCCTCCCGCGATGTGGCGGTGCGCAGCGCGGTGATCCGGGCCCGACTGGCCTATGAGGCCGACCCGGCCGGGTTCGCCGAGCAATACCGCTCCCAGGACGCCGAGTTGGCCTCCCGGATCGCCGCGGCGCGTGCCCTGGTCGGTGGTGTCGAGCTGCCGGACCGCGAACTGCACCGGATCGCCGCGCTGTGTGCGGCGTTCGACGTCGACGGCATGCGGGCGGATCTGGTGGTGGCCCGGACTGCGATCGCGCACGCCGCGTGGCGGGGCGAGATGACGGTGGCGGAGCAGGACATCCGCGCCGCCGCGGAACTGGCGCTGCCGCACCGCCGCCGCCGCGACCCGTTCGACGATCCGGGCATCGATCCCGGCCAGCTCGACCAGGCACTGTCCGCCGCCGCAGCGGAGGCCGACGGCGGCTCGGGCCCCGACGGCGATCCGGAACCCGATCCGCCCGGCGGCGGAGGAACCACGGACAGTCCTGGGCAAGGGCTGCCGGGGAATTCGCCGTCGTCACCCGACCCCGGGCCGCGGCCGGCTGCCGCGCCGTCGGCGACTTTCCGCACCCGCGCCCTGACGGTGCCGGGGGTCGGCACCGGACAGTCGGGCCGCCGGTCGGCGGCCTACACCTCCACCGGATCAGCGGTGCGGGCTGCCGACCGCGCCGACGAGGGACACGGCGTGCACCTGTTCGCGACGATGCTGGCGGCAGCCGAACGCCACGACCGCCCGGGACCGTTGCGTCCGCTGACCGACGACCTGCGCCGGGCGGTGCGGGTCGGCCGGGAGGGCAACCTGGTGATCTTCGTCGTCGACGCCTCCGGGTCGATGGCCGCCCGGGACCGGATGGCCGCGGTCTCCGGCGCGGCGCTGTCGCTGCTGTTGGACGCCTACCAGCGCCGCGACAAAGTCGCCGTCATCACCTTCCGCGCCGACGGCGCCCGTCTGGTACTTCCACCGACCACGTCGGCCCACATCGCGGCCCGCCGGCTGACCCGGCTCGACACCGGCGGCAGAACCCCGCTGGCCGAAGGACTGCTCGCCGCCCGGGATGTGGTGGCCCGCGAACGGGCCCGCGATCGCTCCCGCCGCCCGCTGGTGGTCGTGCTCACCGACGGCCGCGCCACTGCCGGTCCGGATCCGTTGCGGCGCAGCCAGATCGCGGCGGTCCGGCTGCGTGCCGAGGGTGCGGCCGCGGTGGTGGTGGACTGCGAGACGTCCTACGTCAGGCTGGGACTGGCCGCTGAACTCGCCGGGCACCTGCACGCCCCGGTGCTGCGCCTGGAACACCTTCGTGCCGACGCCCTGGCGCAGGCCGTGCGCCGGGCGGCCTGAAAGGGGTCGCGATGCCACAGGGCCGGCCCATCGCGGTCCCCGAAGACGGACTGACCACCCGAAGCCGCCGGACCGCGCCGGTGCTCGCCGTGCACACCGGGGTCGGCAAGGGGAAGTCCACCGCCGCGTTCGGAATGGCCCTGCGCGCCTGGAACGCCGGGCTGAGCGTGGCGGTGTTCCAGTTCGTCAAGAGCGCCAAGTGGAAGGTGGGGGAGGAGTCGGCGTTCGCCGAACTGGGCCGCCTGCACGACGAGAGAGGCGCCGGCGGGGCGGTGGAGTGGAACAAGATGGGGGCGGGGTGGTCCTGGAGCCGTAAAACGGGCTCCGAGGACGATCATGCCGCCGTCGCCGCCGAGGGCTGGGCCGAGATCGCCCAGCGCCTTGCCGAACAACGCCACGACTTCTATGTGCTCGACGAGTTCACCTACCCGTTGAAGTGGGGATGGGTCGACGTCGATCAGGTCGTCGACACCCTGGTTGCCCGGCCCGGGCGTCAGCACGTCGTGATCACCGGCCGTGACGCCCCGCAACGTCTGCTCGACGCCGCCGACCTGGTGACCGAGATGACCAAGATCAAGCACCCGATGGACACCGGACGCAAGGGCCAGCGTGGGATCGAATGGTAAGCGCGTGGTGACCACTCCCGCCGTCGTGATCGCCGCCCCTGCGTCGGGCACCGGAAAGACAACCGTGGCAACGGGTCTCATCGGCGCGCTGCGCCAGGCCGGCGACCGGGTCGCCCCGTTCAAGGTCGGTCCGGACTTCATCGACCCGGGCTACCACGCCCTGGCGGCCGGCCGGCCGGGACGCAATTTGGACCCTGTCCTCGTCGGTGCGGATCTGATCGGTCCGCTGTACCGGCACGGCTGCACCGGTGCCGACATCGCCGTCGTCGAAGGCGTGATGGGCCTGTTCGACGGCCGCATCGCCGAGCCGTTTCGGCTGCCGGCCAGTGGATCGACCGCCGAAGTGGCCGCACTGCTGGGCGCCCCGGTGGTGATGGTGGTCGACGGCCGCGGCCAGAGCCAGTCGATTGCCGCTGTGCTGCATGGCTTTTCGACGCTGGAGCGCAGTGTGCGGGTGGCCGGGGTGATCCTCAACCGGGTCGGCTCACCGCGTCATGAGCAGGTTCTGCGCCAGGCCTGCGAGTCGGTCGGGGTGCCGGTGCTCGGCGCGCTGCCCCGGACCGACGAACTCGCGGTGCCCTCACGGCATCTCGGACTGGTGACCGCCACCGAACACGGCGACTCGGCGCACGCGGCGGTGGCCGCGATGACCGATCTGGTCGCTCGCACCGTCGACCTCGCCGCGGTGCGGGCGCTGGCCCGTTCGACGGTGACGGCCGGGGCCTGGTCGCCGCGGGATGCGGTCGGTGAGCCGGTCCCCGGCGCCCCGGTGGTCGCAGTCGCCGCCGGGCGGGCGTTCACCTTCGCCTACGCCGAATACCGCGAACTCCTGGGCGCCGCCGGAGCTCAGGTGGTCGAATTCGACCCGTTGTGCGACACCCTGCCCGAGCGGTCGGCGGCCCTGGTGCTGCCGGGCGGCTTCCCCGAGCAGTACCCGCAGGAACTGGGTGCCAACGAGACGGTGTGCGCGCAGATCCGCGCGCTGGCGGCGCGCGCCCCCGTGCACGCCGAATGCGGCGGACTGACCTACTTGATGTCCGACCTCGACGGGCACAGGATGTGCGGGGTACTGGCCGGTTCGGCCCGCTTCACCCCGCGGCTGACGCTGGGCTACCGGGATGCGGTGGCACCGGCCGACTCGGCGTTGTTCAGCGCCGGCGAGCGCGTCACCGGCCACGAATTCCATCGCACCACAGTTGAATTCGCCGACCCCGTCCAGCCCGCCTGGCTGATGCGCGGCAGCGGCGGCGAGCGGCTGACCGACGGGGCCGTCCATGCCGATGTGCATGCGTCCTACCTGCACACCCATCCGGCGGGGCAGCCGGCGGCGGTCCGGCGCTTCGTCGAACTGGCGGCGCTGTAGTTAGGCTCGGCCGGTGACCGAGAACGCCTATCTCGTCGGGCTGCGACTGGCCGGCAAGAAAGTCGTCGTGGTCGGCGGCGGCACGGTCGCCCAGCGCCGGGTGCCCGTTCTGCTGTCCCACGGGGCCGACGTGCATGTGGTCACCCGCGCGGCGACACCGGCGGTCGAGGCGCTGGCCAGCCAGCAGCCGGGCATCACGCTGACCCTGCGCGACTACCGCGACGGCGATCTCACCGACGCCTGGTACGCCATCGCCGCCACCGACGCCCCTGACGTCAACGCCGCGGTCGTGGCCGAAGCCGAACGGCGCCGCATCTTCTGCGTGCGCGCGGACGCCGCCCGCGACGGGACGGCCGTCACGCCGGCGTCCTTCGACTTCGAAGGCCTGCTGGTGGGGGTGCTGGCCAGTGGCGAGCACCGGCGCTCGGCCGCGGTGCGCTCGGCCATCCGCGAAGCGCTGCAGCAGGGCCGCATCGCACCGGACGTGGTCGCCAGCACCGCATCCGACGTCGTTCCCGGCGGGGTCGCACTGGTCGGCGGCGGGCCGGGGGACCCGGAACTCATCACCGTGCGGGGCCGGCGATTGCTGGCCCATGCCGATGTGGTGGTGGCTGACCGCCTTGCTCCTCCCGAGTTGCTCGCCGAACTGCCCCCGCACGTGGAGGTCATCGACGCCGCCAAGATCCCGTATGGCCGCGCGATGGCGCAGGAGGCGATCAACGCCGTCCTCATCGAGAAGGCGCGGGCCGGAAACTTCGTCGTGCGACTCAAGGGCGGCGATCCGTTCGTCTTCGCCCGGGGATATGAGGAAGTCCTCGCGCTGGCCGAGGCTGGGATCCCGGTCACAGTGGTCCCGGGCGTCACCAGCGCCATCGCGGTCCCGGCGCTGGCTGGCGTGCCGGTCACCCACCGAGCCGTCAACCACGAATTCGTCGTGGTCAGCGGCCATCTGGCGCCGGACAACCCGGAGTCGCTGGTGAACTGGGACGCCCTGGCCAAGCTATCGGGAACGCTGGTGCTGTTGATGGCCGTCGAGCGCATCGAACTATTCGCAGCGGCCCTGCTGGACGGGGGTCGGCCCGCGGATACGCCGGTCCTGGTGGTGCAACACGGCACCACGTCGGCCGAGCGCGTCGTCCGCGCCACCATCGCTGACGTGCCCGAACGCATCCGAGCGGAAGGAATCCGCCCCCCGGCGATCATCGTGATCGGGCCCGTGGCCGGATTCGAGACGCTATCGAGACTTTAAAGTCTTCTTAATTTTGAGGTAGGGTAGGCCGCTATGACTGCTCTCGACGACGCTGAGCGCACGAGCCCATTTCAACGGGCGGACCGCAGCGAGGTGCATCACAGCGCCAGTTCCCGGGCGCTTCCCGCGCCGCTGCCCTCCTCGGAGGTAGCCACGACCGACGCCGCTCCGGCCAACTGGCTGGCTTCCTGGCGGTTCATCGCCGCGGTGGTCGCGATCGGCGGCATGCAGTTGCTGGCCACCATGGACAGCACCGTCGCGATCGTGGCGCTGCCCAAGATTCAGGACGAGCTCGGCCTGTCCGACGCCGGCCGCAGCTGGGTGATCACCGCCTACGTGCTGACCTTCGGCGGCCTGATGCTGCTGGGCGGCCGGCTGGGCGACACCATCGGCCGCAAGCGCACGTTCATCGTCGGCGTCACGCTGTTCACCATCGCCTCGGTGCTGTGCGGGATCGCGTGGGACCAGACCACCTTGGTGGTCGCCCGGCTGCTGCAGGGTGTCGGCTCGGCGATCGCGTCGCCGACGGGTCTCGCACTGGTGGCCACCACGTTCCCGAAGGGCTTGGCGCGTAACGCCGCCACCGCGGTCTTCGCCGCCATGACCGGCATCGGTTCGGTGATGGGCCTGGTAGTCGGCGGGGCTCTGACCGAAGTGTCCTGGCGGTTGGCGTTCCTGGTGAACGTGCCGATCGGCCTGCTGATGATCTATCTCGCCCGCACCACCCTGCAGGAGACCCATCGCGAGCGGATGAAGCTCGACGCGGCCGGCGCCTTGCTGGCCACCGTCGCCTGTACCGCCGCGGTGTTCGGTTTCACCCAGGGCCCCGAGCGCGGCTGGCTCGCGCCGACCACGCTGGCCGCCGGCCTGGCCGCCCTGCTGGCGGGTGTCGCGTTCGTCGCCGTCGAGCGCACCGCCGTCAACCCGGTGGTTCCGTTCCGGCTATTCCGTGACCGCAACCGCGTGGCCACCTTCTGCGCGATCTTCCTGGCCGGTGGCGTCATGTTCACCCTGACGGTGCTGATCGGCCTGTACGTGCAGGACATCATGGGCTACAGCGCGCTGCACGCCGGGATCGGCTTCATCCCGTTCGTGATCGCCCTGGGCGTCGGCCTGGCCGCGTCGTCGCAGCTGGTGAACTACTTCTCGCCGCGCGTCCTGGTCATCGCCGGTGGTGTGCTCGTCCTCTCCGCCATGCTGTACGGCTCGACCCTGGATGCCGGGATCCCTTACTTCCCCAACCTGGTGATTCCGATCACCGTCGGCGGACTCGGCATCGGCATGATCGTCGTGCCGCTGACGGTGTCGGCCATCGCCGGTGTGGACTTCGACCAGATCGGTCCGGTCTCGGCGATCGCCCTGATGCTGCAGAACCTCGGCGGCCCGGTGGTGCTGGCCATCATCCAGGCCGTCATCACCTCACGCACGCTCTACCTCGGCGGCGTTACCGGCCCGGTGAAGAAGATGGATCCCGCCCAGCTACATGCTCTGGACCAGGGCTACACCTACGGCTTGCTGTGGGTCGCCGGCGTAGCGGTGATCGTGGGCGCCGTCGCCCTGTTCATCGGGTATACCGCCCAGCAGGTCGCCCACGCGCAGGAAGTCAAAGAGGCCTTCGAAGCCGGCGACGTCTGATCGGGACGGAGCCTCGTTCATCGTCGGCATCGCCGACGCGTGTGGGTAGGGTAGCTACCCATGGCCGGCGCTAGCGTTCCCGAACCGCCGGCCCGGGCTCTTGCCTCCAGCGTGCTGGGGATCGCGATCATCGCGATCACCGGCATGCAGCTGATGTCGACGCTGGACGGCACCATCGTCATCGTCGCGCTGCCCCGGATGCAGGCCGACCTGGACCTCTCCGACGCCGCCAAGAGCTGGGTGATCACCGCCTATGTGCTGACCTTCGGCGGCCTGCTGCTGCTCGGCGGCCGGGTCGGCGACGCCATCGGGCACAAACGCGCCTTCATCTCCGGCGTCGGCGTCTTCACCATCGCCTCGATGGCCTGCGGCCTGGCTACCGACGGTCCGCTGTTGGTCGCGGCGCGTGCGGTGCAGGGTATGGGCGCGGCGGTGGCCGCACCCACCGGCCTGGCGCTGATCGCGACCACCTACGCCCCCGGCAAGGCACGCAACCAGGCCATGGCGATCTCGGCGGCGATGCAGGGCCTGGGTTCGGTGCTGGGCCTGGTGGTCGGCGGTGCGCTCACCGTCATCTCCTGGCGGCTGGCCTTCCTCATCAACTTCCCGATCGGTGCGGTGATCATCTGGATCGCCCTGACCCGGCTGGAGGAAACCCACCACGAGCGCCTCAAGCTCGACGTGACCGGCGCCCTGGTGGCCACCCTCGGCTGTACCGCGGCGGTCCTGGTGTTCACCCAGGGCCCGGCCCGCGGCTGGGCGGACCCATGGGTGATCGGCGCCGGAATCCTCGCCGTGGTGCTGGGCATCGCGTTCCTCTTCGTCGAACGCCGGGCGGACCACCCCCTGGTTCCGCTGTGGCTGTTCCGCGACCGCAACCGGGTGGCCACCTTCGTCTCGCTGTTCCTGGCCGGCGGCGTGCTGTTGACCCTGACGGTGATGATCGGCCTGTACGTCCAGGACGTGCTGGGCTACTCGGCGCTGCACGCCGGTATCGGCTTCATCCCGTTCGCGCTCGCGCTGGGATTCGGCAACCTGCTGACCGCCCGCCTGGTGGCCCACATCGCACCGCGCTGGCTCATCATCGGCGGCGGAATCTTCGTCCTGGCCGCGATGCTTTACGGGTCGACGCTGAACCGCACCATTCCGTACTTCCCCGACCTGCTGCTGCCCATCGTCGTCGGCGGCTTCGGAATCGGGCTCATCTCGGTGGTGCTACCGCTGTGCGCCCTGGCCAACATCGGTCCCCGCGAGATCGGCCCGATCAGCGCAATCACCCTGATGGCCCAGAATCTCGGCGGCCCCATGGTGCTGGTGGTCATCCAGGCCGTGCAGATCTCCCGGACGCTCTATTTGGGCGGGACGACCGGCCCGGTCGCCGAGATGAACCCGGCCCAACTCGACGCACTCGACGCCGGCTACACCTATTCGCTGCTGTGGATCGCCGCGGTCGCCGTCATGGTCGGCGGCACCGCCCTGTTCATCGGCTACTCGGCCAAGCAGATCGCCGCCGCCCAGCACACCCGCGAAGCGGTGGAGGCCGGGGAGTTGTGATGATCGGCAACCGGGCCTGGATCGCCATCGCGAGCGATACGGGATAGTTCGTGTCGAAAACCGCCCTGCTGCACCTCGGAACACCAAAAACCGGCACGACATCCATCCAGCACGCCCTCGCACGAGCGTGGGCTACGGATGCACTTGGAGAGGTCTGCTACCCGATTAGGCCCAATGTCGCTCAGTTAAGGGTGTGACTGTTGGGTCAAGTGTGATGTGTGCAGCGTGTCGGGGAGTTGGAGCAGCGGAACTCCCGGTATCGATGGGTGTCCTCGTAAGACAACCCTTCACCTGGGAGTTCCGCTGTC
>CAIRCP010000076.1 GCA_903877095.1 uncultured Actinomycetes bacterium
ACCCGCCCCGACAACTGCGACCCCAGCACACCTCCGAGCCCGCCACCCACAGCACCGAAACTGTCAGCGCCACCGCGTAGCATCACCCACCGAAGCAAGAACCTGCGCCCGCCGATTTACACCGCAATCTGGACGCCACCTCGGTCGTCTCTAAGTCGATCAGATGCCAAGGGCGGCGGCCACATCGGGATCTGAAAGGCGAAGAGTCGATGCGATCTTCTTGAACGCCTTGTACTCGCCTGCTTCCAACGCGGCGGCTTGCAACGCAAGGCCGATTTCCGACGCTTGAGTGAGCTGGTCGCTTCCGTTTTTCTTCTTCTCCTCCGGAGGTTTGGAGACTGCAGCCTTCCGGTAAACCTCATCGGCGATCGAGCACATCTCATTGATAGGCCGCTCGATCATCTGCCGGAGTTGCGCCGGAATCGAGACACGCATTTTTGCAACATTGAATGTTGAAGGCAGAGTCAAGGTCGGTATCGAAATCAACACTCGCACGGGCGAGTTTGGTGTGTTCGTCGATGGCTCGAATGCCGGACCAGCCGCCCCATTGGACCAGACGGTCGGCGCGGTATGTGTAGAGACCCTGTTGGCGATTCCATTTCAAAGGTCCTGAATGTTTTTCGAATTCAGCATGGCTGCTGAAATGATCGCGACCGGGCAGGACGTACCGGCGTAGTGTGACGGAGCCTGTTGTGTCACCGTGCTGAATTTCGAAGACTTCCTCGGCGAGTTCCTTCGTGAGCCTCTCGCTGCGGGCGAACGGGTCCCACGGCTGCAGCTTCTTCCCATTCACGGTGATTGCCACCAGCCCAGTCTTGGCTTCGTCAGCCAGGAATCTGTGAAAGACCATCGAAAGATGTTGAGCGGCTTTGTCTGCGATCGTCTCAAATCGCCGGCGCGCCCAGCCGCCAGCGGCATTCCGTGATGGAACGACGCGGTCGAGCTTCTCCCAGACGACCACTGTGCCGCAGCCGTCCTCAAGGAGTTTGAGGGCATTATCGATAGCCTCGGTGCGTTCCGGCTCGACTATCAGCCAATCATCGAATTCGATCACAAGGTCGAGGTCTAGTTGCCTCGTGAGGATGGGCCGTGGAACACCCTCTCGACGCGTGAGAACGGTGAGCGATCGCCCTTGTGAGAGGGAGGCTGTTTTCAGTCCCAATCCGTAGCGCCCAAGATCACCCCGGCCGTAGGCGCGGCGACTCCCGAAACGCATCGCCTCTGTCAGACCGTTGACGTTCATCCCGCGCCCATTGTCAGCAATGAGGACCCTCGAATGCTCGGCGTCGAACTCTATGAGGATGTCGACCTGCGTCGCACCCGCGGTGATGCTGTTGTCGACTAGATCGGCCACTGCTGAGCTGAAGTCATAACCGATGTCGCGCAGCGAGTCGGTCAGGCGAGCCGCCGAAGGCGCCACAGCCGTCATGCGTGCCACATCGTCCCCTCCCTAGTCCAAGTCCAGGATCTCACGTACGTCCGACATCGTGGGTTAGGCCCCGTCGGGTCACTTCCTGCGAGCGGGTTCGCCAGAGTTCGTTAATCGTTTCGGCCGCGATCGCAGGATCCTCATGCTCCCAGACGTGAAGAGTAATCCAGCCCAATCTTTGCAGCTCATCGTCACTTCTTCGATCCCGGGCGACGTTCGCGTCGAGTTTGTCGGCCCACCATTTCCCGTTGTTCTTTGGCGCGGTGCCGTGATCGGGGCAACGATGCCAGAAACAACCATCGATGAAGACCGCAATACGAGCCCGGGTGAACGCGATGTCCGGTTTGCCGGGGAGGGTCTTGAGGTGGGTCCGATAGCGGAGGCCGCGATTGTGCAGCTCCCGCCTGAGTGCCATCTCCGTGCCGGTATCCCTGCTGGGCATGGCGCTCATCTGGCGGCTGACTATCTCGCTCAGCGGCGCCGGCCCTCGGCGCTTTGCCCCGGACGCGGCAATCACTTCAACGCCTCGTGCTGCTGCGTTTCAGGCTGTTGCGCGTCGAACGGAGCCACCACGGGCGGCCATGCGCGTTCAACAGTGCGTGCCGAATCGCTCAGAATGTAGTGTGTCCCTCTGCGGACGCCCCGGCTGGCAAGCAGGCCATCGCGGACGAGGCTTTGGAGCACCTCGCGAGCTTCGCCTGAAGTTATGGGTAAGAGTTCACGCAGACTCGAATTGGTGACACGGCCGACAGCCCTGGCAATGAATAGCGCCTTACTCGATGCGACGCTGAAGTCTGGGTTGACTTCCTCCGTTGCCGCGCCGTCGGAGTCCTCATCCGTGATTGTCATCCGGTCGATGACCGTCACCCCGGGGCTGACTGATGGCAATTCCCGCGGGCCCGGCGAGGCATCATGTCCGACCACCTGCCAATGTCGCCCTGTGCGGGCCGACTCGCCGCCGGCGAGCGCCTCGGCGGCGGCGTCGAAACACTGCTTCACCACTGCATGTTTAGCCGGGGTTGTTGGTAGCGGCTGTGTGAGGAAGTGGTAGCGCGGGCGCGGGGATCTGGTAGCGGTCCCCGCGCCTGCGCTGTGGTCAGGTGGTGTCCTGCTGATGGCCGTGTCGGCGCATGTTGGGGCCGT
>CAIRCP010000077.1 GCA_903877095.1 uncultured Actinomycetes bacterium
CCAAAATCCGCCTGCTCACCCGAATCGCCTTCGGATTCCGATCCCCAGACGCCCTCATCGCCCTGGCCATGCTCGCCCTCGGCGGCCACCGCCCCGCACTACCCGGCCGAAAAACCACCCACGGATAAGTCAGGAGAGCCGCAAAGACGCCCGATTTCCCGCTCCCGCGCGGGTCGGACGCCGGGGCACGAACCTCTGGACGCTGGCGCAGGTCTACGACCACTGCGACAGTTCGGCGACCCGGGACGCGCCTCGATAGCCGGTGTCGTCGGGTGCCTTGGCTATCGTCAGTGTCATGGCCAAGCAGTCCACCGAGGTGTTCGGAGTGTCGACCGAGATCCTGAAGGACTCATACGTCGACCGAGGCGACCTCGACTCGAAGATTGGCTCCTACCTAGAGCGCAACAACCACATCGCGATCCGCGGCGCGTCTAAGAGCGGGAAGTCATGGCTACGGCAGCGAATCCTCGACGACCCGATCAAGATTCAGTGCCGTCTCGATAAGACTGTCACCGACATATACCGGGAGGCACTCGGCCAAATCGGCGTGAAGCTTGAAACCAGCGCGAAGAAGTCGACCTCGCTGGAGGGCACCGTCGAGGCCGAGACCGAGATCGGGGTCAGCCTGATCGGCAAGGTGAAGGCGAAGCTCGGGATCAAGGGCCAGAAGGCGAGCGAGGCTACGACGGAGTCTCTCCGTCAAAACATCAACGACCTCGACTTCATCTGTGAACTCATCAAGGAGTCGGGCCGAAGGTTGGTGATCGAGGACTTCCACTACCTCGACCAGACCGAGCGTACGAAGTTCGCGTTCGATCTGAAGACGATGTGGGACCTCGGCCTCTACATCGTGGTGGTCGGCGTCTGGAGCGACAACAACCTTCTGCTCCACTTGAACCCCGACCTGACGGGTCGCGTGCGCGAGGTGTCGATCACCTGGACCACCCCTGATCTGCTCAAGATCCTCGACCGGGGCTGCGAAGCGTTGAACGTGGTCATGTACCCAGGAGTGCGCGAGAAGCTTGTCGACATCAGCTACGGCAACGCCGGAATCTTGCAGCGCCTCATAATCGACACGCTGGACGCCGCCGGAATCGTCGAGCGCAAGTTCACGACGCAGTCGGTCACCGACGTGGCCCACGTCGATGCCGCGGCGATGTTCTACGCCGAGGAGTTGAACACCGTCTACCAGAAGTTCGCACAGAACGTGGCCAACGGCATTCGCCGCCGGAACAACGCCACGGGCATTTATGCGCACGCGATGGCGGCGGTGCTGGAGGAGCCGGACGACAAACTAATCGGCGGGATCCCTCAGCAGGACATCTACGCTGTCGCGCACTCTCGCGAGGACCGGATTCAGCGGGGCAACCTCACCACGGCCCTGGGGAATATTGAACGACTGCAGGTCGATTCCGGAGGTCGCGGTCTGGTGCTGTCGTACGCCGAGGGCCGGGTTTTTGTTGTCGACCACCAACTGCTTCTCTACCGCCGCTTCGCTACGGTGCGCTGGCCTTGGGAGGACATGATCGCTGAGGCCGACGCGTCGGGTGACGAGCAGCGCTATGCGGCGACGAGTGATGCTGCTTCAGGCAAAGAGGCCAGCAACTAGCCCAAACCGGTCCTTTGGGACACTCATGGGCCAGGAGTGCGAGCGCGGCCAGGGCTTCGGCCCCGATGCTGACGGTGTTGCCGTCTTCGTCGGCACCACAGAGCAGTAGAGCGCAGCATGACAGTTCGCGATCGGGCGGTAGTGGCGTGCGCGCTGCGCGGCCACAGCCCTCCGCAGCCCGGCGGCTGGTAACGAAACCCTGGTCGAGCACGCCGTTTCGGCGAGGTTGTCCCGGGTCTCGTGGAAATTGAGGTGACGGTCCCCCGCTCGATTCCTGCCGTGTGGTAGGTGTCGGGCGTCTGCCAAGACACACCAACTCAAGAAGGGGACCGTCATGAAGAAGAGTAGCCAGAACCGGGCCG
>CAIRCP010000078.1 GCA_903877095.1 uncultured Actinomycetes bacterium
CCAAAATCCGCCTGCTCACCCGAATCGCCTTCGGATTCCGATCCCCAGACGCCCTCATCGCCCTGGCCATGCTCGCCCTCGGCGGCCACCGCCCCGCACTACCCGGCCGAAAAACCACCCACGGATAAGTCAGGAGAGCCGAAAAAGACAAGGTTTGGGGCAACGAGACGATCCGCTGGAACCCCGAGCGTGGCTGGCTCGACATCCGCCTGCCTACCGCTCTGGCGCATTTGGCGAACCAGCCGAGCTGCCGCTACCGACTCGCCTGCCCGGTCGCGTTCACCTACCGAGGAGACGAGGTCGCTAGTCAGGCCCAGACCGGGGCAGTGCGCTACGACATCTCCGTCGACGCCGCCTCCGGCCGCTGGTATCTCGACGCCAGCTGGCGCATGCCCGCGCAGATAACACCGACGGTCGAGCACCTACGCCAGCACCCAGTCGTGGCGGTGGACCTCAACGATGGTCACCTCGCCCTCAGCGCTGTCTCGACCGACGGCAACATCCTCGCCCAACCCCGCACCCTCACCTGTGATCTCGCCGGGCTACCCACGACTACCCGTGATGCCCGCGTGCGTTCGGTGGTCACCGACATCCTCACCCACGCCGAGCAGATCGGCGCCCGGGCGATCGTGATTGAGGACCTCGACTTCGCCGACGCCCGCGCCCAGGGCCGAGAGAAACACGGCAACCGGCCCTCGCGCGGGAAAAAGGGCCGCCGGTTCCGCCGCCAGGTCGCCGCCATCCCCACCGGCAATTTCAGGGACCGGCTGACTCAAATGGCCGCCAACGCCGGGCTGGCAATCATCGTTATCGACCCCGCCTACACCTCGAAATGGGCCGCGCAGCACTGGCTCAACCCACTACGGGAACATCACCCACAGACCTCCGGGCACCACGCAGCCGCGTTGGTGATCGGCAGACGCGGACTCGGTTACCGGGCCCGGCGTCGCGTGAGCACGAACCTGACCGCCCCAGCGGAGGCGACCCGGGTTAACAACCGCGACAACAGGACCATCCCGGCGACGAACACC
The DNA here is from genome assembly GCA_903877095.1 of uncultured Actinomycetes bacterium. Lineage (GTDB taxonomy): Bacteria > Actinomycetota > Actinomycetes > Mycobacteriales > Mycobacteriaceae > Mycobacterium. Next base: position 1,032 of record CAIRCP010000078.1, read on the forward strand.
GCACCACTAGGACGACCCATCGGCCCACGAGACGGGCGGCAGCCACCCGGCACTAAGACCGCACGCACTCACCGGACCCGGCAGGCCGTTCAGGCGACCCACGACCGTTCGGGGCCGCCCACCGGGCAGGACTCACTCCTGCTCAGTGTCTAGGAACGGTGATGACCAGCAGGCACACCGCCATTGACACGCCGCTCGCGGCGAGAACGCAGGCCCCGGTCAGCACCGTGGCGGTCAGCGCCATCAGCAGAATGTGGAAGCCGTCCCAGCCGCTCACCAACAGGGTGTAGAGCAAGAACACCGACCCGATGTAGATGCGGATCACGGCCGGACATCCGGCGCAACCGGTGCGCGGGTGCCGCGGGCCCGGGAAGGGGATCTGCTGCCACCGGGACATCCTCTCCCACCGTAGTGCCGTCGGGCTGTGTACTGGGGAAACCTCCTGACCAGGGCTGTCGGATATGCTCGGCGGATTCCGCTGAGTGATCGGAGCGCAACGGTGAGCACCCCGCCGTACCCCGGGTCCATACCCGAGTCCAGTCCCTTCAGCACTGTTGACGGCCAGTCCATGGGGACGCGCCCGCCGATCAAGTATGTCTGGCCGAAGCGGATCGCCGTCGTCGCCGCCGGGCTTGCACTTGTGGGGGGGATCGGCTTCGGTGTCAAGACCCTTCTCCACAAAGACGACACCGCGGCCACGAGCCAGGAGACGGTTCAGTCAGCAGCTCCGGCGCCCTCGCAGGCTCCGACGGCGCCCGGCGGCTCCCAGGCGCCGGCGGCGCCCGATGGCTCGCAGGCGCCGGCGGCGCCCGATGGCTCGCAGGCGCCGGCGGCGCCGATGAAGCTCAGCCAGGCCGTCACCGATTCCGCCGGGACTCTGAACAGCGAGCAGACCGCCGAGGTGAAGTCCGCCGTCAAGAGCCTGCAGACGGCCCGCGATGTCCGGATGTGGGTGGTCTATGTCGACGCCTTCGACGGCCCGCCCGTGGAGTGGGCCCGCACGACCCGTTCCCTCACCAAGATGGGGGACCGGGACGCCGTCCTCGCCATCGCGACCAAGCAACGGAAGTATGCCTTCCTGGTCGCACCGGCCGCCGCGAACGGATCGGAACAGGCCGTCAATGACCTGCGGCGCAACACAATCGAACCGCGACTCCGTGACAGCGACTTCGCCGGCGCGGCCGTCGCCGCCGCCACCGGGCTGCAAGCCCTCGGCTGAAAGCACTGTGGTGGCCGTGGTGAGCGATTCGACTCCAACCACCGCACCGTGCCGACGGGAGACAACTGTGAATGCTGATGTGAAAGATAGCCTGACCAGAGTTGCCTCGACCCGACGTGCGCGGGTGGCTGACCGGCTGCGCCATCACCTCCTGCGGGGCTATCAGCGGCTGATCCCGGCGCCGGCGGCGATGCTGGAGATGATCGTCGGGGCGTGGGTCGCGCAAGCCGTCACGGCAGCGGCCGCACTCGGTGTCGCCGACGCCCTGGCCGACGGTCCCCTGGAGCTGGCGGTGCTGGCCGATCGGGTGGGAGCCGATCGCGATGCCCTGGGCCGGCTGATGCGTGCGCTGACCGGCCGCGGCGTCTTCCGTCAATACCGTGACGGCCGTTACGGTTTGACGCCGCTGGGGGACACGCTGCGCGCGGACGCGCCCGCCTCGATGCGCGGTGCGGCGTTGTTCCTGGGATCTGCTCAGCACCGTGAGCATTGGAGCCATCTGGATCAGGCGATCAGGACCGGCCGGCCGGTCGTCGCGGCGCTGCGTGGCAAGGAGTTCTTCGACTACCTGCGTGACGAGCCGGAGCTGGCCGAGATCGTCAACGACGCGATGACCAGCAGTTCGCAGATGGCGGTGCCTCCCGTCGTCGCAGGCTACGACTTCAGCCGTTTCCGCGCGATCGTCGATGTCGGTGGCGGACATGGCGCGCTGCTGGCCGCGATCCTCTCGGCCACCCCCGCCGCCCGGGGTGTGCTCTACGACCTGCCCGATGTCGTCGCCGGCGCCACCCGGCAGTTGCAGAAGGATGGGGTGGCCGACCGGGTGCGTGTGGTGGGGGGGTCGTTTTTCGACAGCGTCCCGTCCGGTGGCGACGTCTACCTGCTCAAGCACATCGTGCACGACTGGGACGACGAGCAGGCGGTGCAGATCCTGGCCAACGTCGCCGCGGCGGGCGGGACGCAGGCGACGGTGCTGGTGATCGAGTTCGTCATTCCCGACCACCACCGCGACTTCTCCGGGAACTGGGGCGACCTGGAGATGCTGCTGACCACCGGCAGCCGGGAACGCACCGCCGCACAGTATCGGGTGCTACTGGCCCGGGCCGGACTGCGGATGACCCGGCTCATCCCGACCGCATCGGCATTCAGCGTCATCGAAGCCCGACCTCTCTAAGATCAAGCCCCCTACGATCAAGCCCCGACGGCCCCGGCGAAATGAAGGTGGAGGGTGATGGGTCTTCGCGGTGAGGCTGCGGTCGTCGGGTTCACCGAGTTGCCCGCGAGCAAGCGGCCGACGGGCCCGCTGGAGTCCACCCTGGAGCAGTGGGCGCGGCTGGCCGCGGCAACCCTGGCCGACGCCGGCCTCCCTGCGGCGGAGGTCGACGGGATCTGTACCGGGCATCTGCAGGAGGCGCGGATCTTCGCCCCGTCGACGATCGTGGAATACCTTGGGGTGAAAGCAAATTTCGCTGAGATGGTCGACCTCGGCGGGGCCAGCGCGGCGGCGATGGTTTGGCGCGCGGCGGCGGCGATCGAACTCGGTCTGTGCAACGCCGTGCTGTGTGTGCTGCCGGGAACGCCGTTGACCCCCGTCAGCGAGAAGAAGCCACCGGAGGTCAGCGACTCGCTGCATTTCGGCGGGTCGAGCAACCGGTACGGCTCACCGCAGGCGGAGTTCGAGATCCCTTACGGCACACTCGGCCAGAACGGCCCCTACGCCCGAGTCGCCACCCTCTACGGCGCCACCTACGGCTATGACGAGCGAGCGATCGCCAAGATCGTGGTCGATCAGCGGGTCAACGCGAATCACCACCCCGGGGCGATCTTCCACGATGTCCCCGTCACCGCCGACGACGTCATCAACAGCCCGGTCATCGCCTCCCCGCTGCACATGCTGGAAATCGTGATGCCGGTGATGGGCGGTGCCGGCGTTCTGGTGGCAAACGCTGAGCTGGCGCGCAGATCGCGGAACCGGCCGGTATGGGTGAAGGGTTTCGGGGAGCGGGTGAACTGCAAGATGGTCATGTATGCCGAGAACCTTCTGCAGACCCCGATGATCAAGTCGGCGCAGTCGGCATTCTCGACGTCCGGCCTGGCACCCGCCGACATGGACATGGTGTCGATCTATGACTGCTACACGATCACCGCCCTGCTGAGCCTGGAGGACGCCGGGTTCTGCCAGAAGGGCACCGGCCTGCAATTCGTCGCCGACCATGACCTGACCTTTCGCGGGGACTTTCCGATGAACACCGCCGGCGGCCAACTGGGCTACGGCCAGGCCGGTTTCGCCGGCGGCATGCACCATGTGTGCGACGCCGCCCGACAGATCATGGGCCGCGCCGGGGCGGCCCAGGTCGCTGACTGTCATCGGGCGTTCGTCTCCGGCAACGGTGGCGTTCTGGCCGAGCAGACCACCCTGGTACTGGAAGGCGACTAGCGATGGGAGAGTTCGGCAGGCCGATGCCGGTCCCGACGCCGACCACCCAACCGTTCTGGGATGCGTTGGCGCAGCACACGATCCGCATCCAATACTCGCCGTCCGCGCAGCGCTACGTGTTCTACCCCCGCGTCCTGGCGCCGGGCACCCTCGCCGACGATCTCCAGTGGCGGGAGATCTCCGGCGCGGCCTCGCTGTACACCTACACCGTCGCCTATCGGCCCGTCGCGCCGCACTTCGCTAACGACGTCCCGCAGATCCTCGCCGTCGGACAGTGGGACGAGGGACCCCGGTTCGCCACCGAGATCGTCAACGCCGATCCCTCAGAGTTGCGGGTGGGCATGCGGATCCGGCCGGTGTTCGTCGACGTCCCCGAAGAAGGGATCACGTTGCTTCGTTACGAACCAGCGGTCGAATGAAGGCAATCCCATTGGGCCGCATGCTCAAAGCGGTCTGGATTCCGTTGGTCCTGATCGCAGTGCTGGCGGTGTCGGGTCTGGCTGTGTCCCGTCTGCACAAGCAGTTCGCCTCAGCGGATCTCAACGCGGGGGCCGGCGCCGGTATCGAGATCGTCCAGTTCAACCCCAAGATCATGGTTTACGAGGTCTACGGCTCACCCGGCAGCACCGCGCAGATCAGCTACTTCGACGCCGACGCGAACGTGCACCTGGAAACAGCACCGCTGCCGTGGTCGATCACGTTGTCGACGTTGTTGCCGACCGTCAGCGCCAGTCTCATGGCGCGGACTGACGGAGACCAGATCGGATGCCGGGTCACCGTGAACGGGACCGTCCGTGAGGAGCAATCCGCCACCGGCGTCAACGCCCAGACCTATTGCCTGGTGAAGTCGGCATGAGCGACACCGCAACCCGCCCTCAGAAGCGGCCTGTGATCGCGCACGGTCTGCGCATCCTGGCCGTGCCGATCCTGTTGTTCTGGATCGCCGTCGCCGTCGGGGTGAACGTCCTCGCCCCGCAACTCGAGGTGGTCGGTGAGCAACATGCCGCTCCGATGGCGCCCGAGGACGCTCCGTCGCTCGTCGCCATGAAGCGGATGGGCGCCAACTTCGGCGAATTCGATTCCAACAGCACGGTGATGATCATTCTCGAGGGCCAGCAACCCCTTGGCCCCGACGCTCACCAGTACTACGACCAGATCATCGGAAAGCTGCGCCAGGATCCCAGGCATGTCCAGCACATCCAGGACTTCTGGGGGGACACGCTCACCGCGGCCGGAGCGCAGAGTGCAGACGGCAAAGCCGCCTACGTGATGCTCAACCTCGCCGGAGAACAGGGCCAGACGCTGGCCAACGAAGGCGTGCAGGCGGTCCGCCAAGTCATCGCGGACGCCAACCCTCCGCCGGGTGTCCAGGCGTACGTCGCAGGCCCGGCTGCGCTGACCAACGATCTGCACATCATCGGCAACGCCAGCCTCACTGAAATCACTCTGTTCACCCTCGCCGGGATCGCCGGCATGTTGCTGATCGTCTACCGCTCGATCATCACGACACTGATCCAGCTCTTCCTGACATTCCTGGCTCTGCTCACCGCACGCGGAGTGGTGGCGGTGCTGGCCAGCCACGGCGCGTTCGGGCTCACGACGTTCGCCGGGAACATCCTGACCATGCTGGCGATCGCGGCCGCCACCGACTACGGGATCTTCATCTTCGGCCGCTATCGGGAAGCGCGCGGCATGGGGGAGGACCGTGATACCGCGTACTACAGCACCTTTCGGTCCGTCGCCCCCGTCATCGTGGGATCGGGCCTGACCATCGCCGGGGCGACGTACTGCCTCAGCTTCGCGCGGCTTCCCTACTTCACCACCATGGGCAAGCCCGTCGCGATCGGCATGATCGTGATCGTCGCCATCGCGGTCACGCTGGGGCCGGCGATCCTGTTCCTCGGCAGCCGTGTCGGGCTGTACGAATCCAAAAGGCCTCCCCGGAGCCGGTTTTGGCGACGGGTCGGCGTGGCGGTGGTCCGTTGGCCCGCACCGATTCTGATGGCCAGCTTGTTCGTGGTGCTCATCGGCCTGCTCGCCATTCCGGGATACAAGCCGGCCTATAACGATCGTTACTATCTGCCCGCCAGCGCCCCGACCAACATCGGCTACGCCGCCGCCGACCGGCACTTCACCCAAGCCCGGATGAATCCCGACATCCTGATGGTCGAGGCCGACCACGACATGCGCAATCCCGCCGACATGCTGGTGCTCAACAAGGTTTCCAGCAACGTCTTGCACACCGAAGGCATTGCGATGGTGCAGAACATCACCAAGCCGTTGGGAATCCCGATCCAGCACAGCTCGATTCCGTTCCAGACCAGCGTCCAGGGACAGACCAGCAACCTGAACCTGCCGTTCCAGCGTGATCAATTGGCCAATCAGCTCAAAACGGTCGATGCCATGAACGTCTCAATCGCCATCCTGGAGAAGCAATACCAATTGTCCATGGAGCAAACCGATCTCACGGTGGACTCGGCGGCCAAGTCACAGGCCCTGCTCGACACCACCAAAGAACTGCGCGACAACATCGCGGACTTCGACGACCAGTTCCGGCCCGTGCGCAACTACTTCTACTGGGAACCGCACTGCTTCGACATCCCGATGTGCGCCGCGCTCCGGTCGGTGTTCGACTCCCTTGACGAGATCGACGAAGTGACCGACAAAACCGCTGCAGTGCAGGCCAACACCGATCAGCTCGCGAAGCTCGCCCCGCAGTTGACCGCACTGCTTCCGCAGACCATCGCATCGATGAAGACCAGCAGAGACCTCGCTTTGGCGTCGTACAACTCCCAGAAGGCGCTGCTCGACCAGATGCAGGCCAGCAACGACACGGCCCTGGCCATGGGGCAGAGTTTCGACCAGGCCCGCAACGACGACCTGTTCTACCTGCCCCCGGAGGCGTTCGGGAACCCCGACTTCCAGCGCGGCCTGCAGATGTTCCTGTCGCCCGACGGCAGATCCGCCCGCATGTTCATCACCCACCAGAGCGACCCCGCAACGATCGAGGGCCTCGCCCGGGTCGATGCCGAACGCAAGGCCGCGCGGGAAGCCTTGAAGATGAGCTCGCTCTCGGACGCCAAGATCTACCTCGGCGGCGTCGCGGCAACGTTCAAGGACATGTCCGACGGCGCCCGGTATGACCTCATGATCGCGGTGGTGTCGTCGTTGACCCTGATCTTCATGATCATGCTCATCCTGACCCGCAGCGCGGTGGCCGCACTCGTCATCGTCGGCACTGCGGCCAGTTCGATCGCCGCCTCCTTCGGCATTTCGGTGCTCATCTGGCAGGACCTGATCGGCATGCCGATGCACTGGATCGTCCTGCTGATGTCGGTCATCATCCTGTTGGCGGTCGGATCGGACTACAACCTGCTGCTGGTCTCCCGCTTCAAGGACGAGATCCACGCCGGAATCAAGACCGGCGTCATCCGCTCGATGGCCGGCACGGGTGGCGTCGTCACCTCGGCCGGACTGGTGTTCGCCGCCACCATGGCGGGGATGGTCGGCAGCAAGCTGATCGCGCTCGCCCAGATGGGTTCGACGATCGCGATCGGCCTGCTGGTCGACACACTGATCGTGCGCTCGCTGCTCATGCCGTCGATCGCGGTCTTGCTCGGCCGGTGGTTCTGGTGGCCGCAGGTGGTTTATCCCCGGGGCGACAACCACTTCCGGAAACCGGCGCAGGCGGCCGGCAGGCTTCGGGATTCCGGGCGGCCTGCCATGATCGACGGGTGAATTCGACGATAGAGACGAGGGAAACATGACCGAGTGGCCACTTCGGGTAAGCGGTACTCGCGCCTACGCGCAGGGCGAGATCTTCCTATTGAACAAAGCGGGCGATCGCCTCGATGCCGCCGTGTACAACACGACTGGATTCGGCCCGTGTCCCGCTGCTGAGTTCGCCGCACTCGATGTCGCACAGATCGCGAGAGACACCGGCTCGGACCTCGCATGGAAGAACCCGCGGCGGTTTTGGATGATGGACACGCTGCAGATCAATGTCCAGATGAAGTCACCTCCGTCAGTGCCGGATCCACGTGATCGGTGAACGATTGCATGACCCTCGCCAACATCGTCCCGGACAATCTGTCCAACATGTACCAAGGGTGCCTCGACGGCGTGAACAACTTCGACCCGTGGGAGTGATCGGACCTCAGTAGCGCGCCGCACACCGAGGGTCGCATCGCGAACGGCCAGGATCACCTGGGCTCCGGCCCGGACCAGCGCTTGGGTTGATTCCTGAACTCAGCCGGGGGCCGGGTAAAGGCGCAGCGGCAGGCGCTCGTAGCGACGAATGATGTTGTTAAGCGCCCATTTCGGAGTTCCCGTCAGCTCCACTCGCTCGGCATGTTCGATCAACGCCGTCAGAAACGCTGTGATTTCCAGCCGTGCGAGCGCCTGCCCGGCACAGGCATGGGCGCCTTTACCGAAGCCCAGATGGCGGCCCGCGTCGCGGGTGATGTCGAAGACGTCGGGGTGCTCCCACTCGCGCTCGTCACGATTAGCCGAGGCGTACATGACCAGCACTCGGGAGCCGGCGGGGACGAGTGTCCCGCCGACTTCGCTGTCGGACCCAGGTAATCCACCAGCAGCGCCCGACAGTCGCGGCGCGTGATGACTCCGTCGTCGACGGCAGCGAGGAGTTCATCGGCCATACTGCCGGGCAGTGCGCTGCGCCGGCGCTCCACCTGCCGGGCGAACCGCAGCATCTGCAGCGCACCGGGACTGCTGCCGACCATCCGCAGGTTGAACGGACCCAGCACGTCGAATGTCGCACCGGCCCAGTCGATCAGGTGTTCCCGCTGATCGGCCGGCCAGCCGACCAGATCAGGGACCACCGACAGCGGCAAGGACGCGGCCAGGTCGACTCCGTCGACGTCGCCCTGACGGACCGCCGCGGCGACGAGTTCGTCAGCGGCGCGCTGTACCTGGTCGCCGAGGGCCGCGATGGCACGAGGCAACATCCTGTGCGCCAAAAGTTTTCGTCGTCGGTCGTGCTCGGCGCCGTCGCTGGCCAGGGTGGTTCTGCCAGACATGCGGTTGCTGATCGGGTTCAGCGCCACGGCCGATGCAGAGCGGAATGTGGCGTCGTCGAGCAGGGCCGCCCGGCATTCGGCGTAGCGCGGCAGGGCGTAGACCCTGTGCGCCGGCAGCCAGACCACTGGCCCGGTGTCACGCAGCCGCCGATAGTGCGGGTACGGATCGAGAATCGCCTCGTCGGTGTAGAGGTTGACGCCGCGGGCCGGGTCTCGCAACCGCGAGAAGATCACAGGAAGCGGACGGCGGCTGTCTTGATGTCGTAGATGGCGCCGACGATCTTGACGGCACCGGCCTGCTCGGCGTCGCGCATTATCTGGCTGTTCTTCCGAATGTGGTCGATCACCGTGCGCACGTTGCGCTCGATGGCGTCGTCGAGGTTGGCCGCGCCGGCGATGCCGGCTTTGATGAAGTCGATGAACGACTGCATATTGCCGCCGACCTGAGCATTCTGGAATGCGGCTTTGACTGCGCCGCAGTCGGAATGGCCCAGAACCACCAGGGCCTTGGATTTCAGCACCGCCTGGCCGTACTCGATGCTGCCGAGGTCGGTCGCCGTTTCTGCGATGTTGCCGGCCTCGCGTACGACGAAGATGTCGCCCACGAACTGATCGAAGATGAGTTCGGGAGCCAGTCGGCTGTCGGCGCATCCGAGGATGGTCGCGAACGGGGTCTGGTTCTGGGTGATGCCACTCCAGATCACCTCGATGTCAGCGGTGTCATGGATCTTCGGGGTGCGGGCGGCGAAACGGGCGTTGCCATCGGCGAGAACCTGAATCGCATCGTCGGGCGTCGTGGGCTTGGGCGCCGAACCGGCTTCCTTCCTGACGTCCTCGATCGTGTGGTTGGACCCGCACGCCGCTGCGGCCAGCGCAAGCACCGGGATCGCTCCCAGGAGGTAGCGGCGAGAGAAGTTAACGTCGTTGTCGCCCATGGGATCTCCCAATCGTCAAAGATCGCCGGCGCCTTGAGACCCGGCTCAACTCAGAATCATGGCATCCCGCGCACCCAGGCACGGGAAATCCCGGACCATTCCTGGTCAGTGTTAGCAACAACTGAATCCGGCTTAGGCGGTGATGTGCGGCTGGTAGAGGTCGATCCACACCGACAGGGCGAGGATCCGTTCCAGTCGGGACCGGTCCACCGGCGGCAGCGATTCGGTATCACGCCGGGTCAGTTGCTCGAGTGCGTTCCGGTCGACCACGCTGAACAACGTGTCGCTGCCAGTGGCCAGCAGTTCGCGGGCTTGCGCCTGGATGGCTGCGCCGTAGAGCGGATCTGAAGTGCTGGGGTAGGGGCTTTTGATCCGCTGCACCACCGACTGGGGCAGGACATCGGCTACCGCGCCGCGGAGCAGGCTCTTTTCCCTGCCGTCGTAGTTCTTCATCGACCAGGGGGTGTTGTAGACGTACTCGACCAGGCGGTGATCGCAGAACGGCACCCGCACCTCCAGGCCCGAGGCCATGCTCAGCCGGTCCTTGCGGTCCAGCAGGATTCCCACATGCCGGGTCAGGTGCAGATAACTCATCACCCTCATCCGGTGGGTGAAGTCATCTTCTGCGGCGAGCCGTTCCACCTCGGCGACGGCGTCGACGTAGCGATCCTTCAGGTAGGTGTCCAGGTCGAGGGCCTCGCGCAGGGCGGGGGTGAGGATGTAGCCGCTCGCGTCGGTCCACGAAGCGCCGATCGCGACCCACGGGAAGGCGTCCGTCCGCTGGATCTGCGGGTCGTGAAACTGCCGATACCCGCCGAAGATCTCGTCGGCGGACTCCCCGGACAGCGCCACCGTCGACTGCTGCCGGATCGCCTTGAACAGCAAATACATCGAGCCGGCCTGCTCGACGCCGCCCACCGGGAGTTCGAGGGCTTCGATCACGGTGCGCCGGAGGCCGGGGTCGGACAGCCGACGGTGATCGATCACGATGTCGGTGTGATCAGAGCCGACGTACTCGGCGACCTCGTGCGCGTAGGGGGTGTCGCGGGTGGGGTGCATGTCAGTGGGCGTGAAGTTCTCGGCCTGGTCGGTGAAGTCGACGGCGAAGCTCCGCACCGGTGTGTCCAACTCGCGGGCCGACAGCGCGGTGATCGCGCTGGAATCCAGCCCGCCCGAAAGCAGAACGCATTCGGGAACGTCGGCGACCAACTGCCGGCGCACGATGTCGTCGAGCAACCCGCGCACATTGGCGACTGTGGTGGCAAGGTCGTCGGTGTGCAGTCGGGACTCCAACCGCCAGTAGGTCCGCTCCCGGATGCCGTGTTCGTCAACGGTGACGATCGTTCCGGGCTCGACCTCCCGCATGCCCTTCCAGACCGCGGTCCCCGGGGTTTTCACCGGCACGATGAGCTCGCGTAACCCCTCGATGTCGACCACCCGTGCAGCCATCGGGTTGGCGAAGATCGCCTTGGGCTCCGAGCCGAACAACACGCCGTCGGGGGTCCGGTAGAAGTAGAACGGCTTTACCCCCATCCGGTCTCGGATCATCACCAGCTTGCGCTCGCGGGAATCCCAGATGGCAAACGCATACATCCCGTTGAGCCGGTCGGCCAGCGCCTCACCCCATTCCAGGTAGCCGCGCAGCACCACCTCGGTATCGCTGGACGTCTCGAAACTGTGTCCCTTGGCGACCAATTCGCGGCGCAACTCGGTGAAGTTGAAGGCCTCACCGGTGTAGACCATGGCCACATCACCCGACAGTGTGGAAACCACCATCGGCTGCACTCCGCCGACCAGGTCGATGATCGCCAGCCGACGGTGGCCGAGGGCGACGTCGCGCCGTATCCACACTCCCGCCGCATCGGGACCACGGCAGGCCATGGTCCCGGTCATCGCCTCGACCACCGCCCGCTCCCGGGTCAGATCGCGCGAAAAATCCACCCAGCCGGTCATCCCGCACACGTCAATCACCTCACCGTCGGCCATGAAAGAAGGACTCGACACGCACCCCGCTACCAGTCCGCAGGTGAGCGTAGTGATTGGCTGGGGTGCATGAGGGCATTGGCCGACGAGATCACTGATCGTCTGAAGAGCCGGGGGCTTATCGCGCTGCACCCGGAACAGCAGTTCAATCTTCAGCTGAACCGCTTCCTGCCGACGGACTCGGTCGCGGACGACGTGCGTGACGCAGCGACTCGGATCCATAACTTCGATGACTTCAAACGCGAAATGGTCGCTCTCGCGGAAAAGTCTGAGAAGGCCGGAGACGGTTACGCCGCTTTCTGTTACTACGAAGCGTCTCGGTTCTACCTGGGTCCCGAGCAGGCCGACGAGCGTGCCGAACTCACGCAAAAGATGATCGATTCGTGGGCGGTCGGCTGGTCGCGGTATCGCGTCGAGCGAAGCACTGTGCCGTACGGGGATTTCAATCTCCGCGTCCATCACTTCCCGGTCGAGAAGCCCCGAGACGTCGTGGTCATGTTCGGCGGGTACGACTCCTACATCGAAGAATTCACGCCTTACGGCGTAGCCCTGCAGGAAAACGGCTACGAGGTGATTGTCTTCGAGGGACCCGGGCAGGGCGCCGGGATCGAGGCCGGCTCGGTGATGACCACGCAGTGGCACCAGCCGGTCGCAGCGGTCCTCGACGCGTTCACGATCACCGAATGCACGCTGATGGGGCTTTCCATGGGCGGCTGCCTGGTGATCCGTGCTTCTGCTTTCGAGCCCCGCGTCAAACGGACCATCGCCTTGGACATCCTGACGGACATGCTGGTTGTGACTGTCAGGACAAAGGAACTCGCCGCCCAGGTGCGCGAGCCGTCGGGACAAGGCGCCCGCGATGTTGCGCAGCATTTCGAAGCTCTTGCCGAGGGTAACCCCACCGCGGCCTTCATGATCCTGCAAGGCAGGAGAGTCACCGGCGCCACGTCAACGGCCGAATACTTGCAGAAAATCGGCGAGTACGTGACCGCGGACGTGTCGAGTCAGGTGACATCCGACGTCCTGCTCATGGCGGGCCAAGATGACACGCTCGTGCCGTACGAACAATTCTTCGAGCAGGTCCAGACGCTCACCAACGCCCGCTCGATGACGACGCGGACATTCACCAGGCACGAAAACAACGCGGCGCCCGGCCACCTGAACTGCGGCAACGGGGTCGCCGCGCTCACGGTCGTCATCGATTGGCTTGATCAGACGCTGCAGTTGAACCCGGACGTTTAAGGCCGACCTTTTTGTGAGCGTCCGCCCGTCAAACCCTCCGTTCCCTGGCGAGAACTAGTTCCAATCTGGCGGGGAACTAGTTCCAATATGGCCCTGATCTCCTATGGCAGATCCCGGCCGTTTCTCGTAACTATGAGGGCGTGACGACCACAGAAACTGTCCACTCGGGGGATGTCATGCACTCTGAGCCGCAGTGGCGCTACCGCGCGAAGCGACGGGGCCTTCGACTGGTCCGATACAGCCAGGCATTGGGCTACTCCCAATACGGTCCCTATGGACTGGTGGAGAGCGGGACCGGCCGCGTCGTCGCAGTCCGGTTGGGTCCCGAAGACGTCGAGCGGATCCTGTACGACGAGAACGGTGACGCATACGTCCCTGACGGACGGCTCCAGGACGCCGTTCCGTCGGTGTAGCACCGGGTGACTCGGTGTTCGGAGCCATTCGGGCCAGGTGATCGTCGAGACCGCGGAAAACGCCTTCACACGTATCGTTTTCCCAACGGGCGCTTGACGAGAGTGTTGATCCCACGACAGGAGAACGTATGCCTTCGGTATTGGTGACCGGTGCGAGCCGGGGGATCGGGCTGGCGATCACCCGTCACATGAGTGCGCTGGGCTGGGAGGTCTATGCCGGAGCGCGGTCCGACAGCGCCCTGCGGGAACTCGCGGGAATCCCGGGGGTGCACCCGACGCGTCTGGAGATCACCGACCGGGACAGCGTCGCGGCATTGGCCGATGCGCTGCCCGCTGAACTCGACGGCGTGGTCAACAACGCCGGCGTCGTCGTCAACGGCCCCGTCGAAGGTCTGACCCTCGATGACCTGTCGCGGCAGTTGGAGGTCAACGTCGTCGCTCAGATCGCGGTGACGCAGGCGGTGTTGCCCAAGATCCGCGCGGCCAAGGGGCGGATCGTGTTCATCTCCTCGGTCAGTGGATTGATCACCGCGCCGGGGACCGGTGCGTACTGCGCGTCGAAGTACGCCCTGGAGTCGCTGGCCGATGCGCTTCGAATGGAACTGCGGCCGTGGGGGATTGCGGTCAGCCTGGTCGAGCCGGGTCCGATCCGGACCGACATCTGGGGTGACATCCTCGTCGACCATGACCGGATGGTGGCCAAGCTCGCCGCCGAGCATCGCGAGTTGTACGCCCCGCACCTCAACGGCACCCGAAAGTTGTTGGCCCGCATGCAGAAGACGGCGGCGGATCCGGAGAAGGTCGTCAAGGCCGTCGACCATGCGCTGACAGCGCGCCGTCCCAAGAGCCGCTACCTGCTCGACACGGCGAGCCGTGTCCAGAAGATCGTGATGGGGCTGACCCCGACCGCGGTCAGCGACGCGGCGCTGGCCGCGGCCACCACAACGAAGCGTTAGATCGGCTTGCGCCCGTCGCCGCCGCCGTCGGCGGGCAGGTACCCGAGCCGGATGGCCTCACGGCGAACCGCTTCATCGAGTTCCCGGCGCGCGGCATCCGGGGCTGTCGCAGGCGCGGCGACCCGTACGCCCAGGGCTTTCTGGAAGTACTCCTCCACCGTGCGAAACGGCGGGTCCGCAACAGACAGCACGATGTGCAGGTCACCGGGCGCTCCGCTGCCCAGCCCGCCCCCGCCATGGCCCGTCGCGATCAGGGTCTGGCCGGTCCGAACTCCGGCCGGGACGTTGACTTGCAGGGTCCGCTCAAGAGAGTGCCCGCCCCTGCCGTCGCATTCGGTGCACGGGTCATCGCTGCTCAATCCGCTGCCGCGGCAGTCCGGGCAGTCCGCGGCGAATCGGTGGTGGCTTCCCGGCAGGTGCTGCGGGGACCCGCCGGGACTGCCGGAGCTTGTCTGTGCCCGGCATCCGCGTCCCCCGCAGCGGGCACAGGCAGTCAGGCTGATGCCGGGGCGCCCGCCGCTGCCGTTGCACTGCCGGCAGGGCGTGCCGAAGTCGGTTGTCAGGGTCACCGCGGTACCGGCGGCGGCTTCGGTGTGGTTCAGAGTTCCGGTGATGGTGACGGTGGCTCCGCGCAGGCTGCATGCGCCGGTGATGCGCAGTCGGCTGCCATCCCGGCCCAGCCCGATGGCGCCGTCGGCCAGTCCGGTGGCGCCGGGGCAGTCGAAGCTGCACTCGCGCACGTCGAGTTCGGCGGCGCCGGCCGCGGCCGCGCCGAGCGCGTTCGCCGAGGAGATGCGGCATCCGGTCAGGCTCGCCGTGCTGCCCGGTCCCTCCGCGTAAACCGGCGCGAGTTCTCCATCGGCCTGCAGATCGCAGTCGCTGATCCGGGCCGCCGCGCCGTCGGCCACCTCGACACCACGGCCGGTGCTGCCGACGAACCTGCAACTCGACACGTCGAGGTCACTGTGGTCGTCGAGGGCGATCACCGCGGCCAGCTCTCCGCTCCCGACGAAGTCGCAGTTGTCCACCCTTGCCCGGCCCGCGCCCCGGACGAACACACCGTGCGCGGTCATGGGGCCGAACCTGCAGCCGGTCACATCGGCGTCGCTGCCGGATCCGACAGCGATCACCGCAGTCCAGCGGTCAGACAGGTAATGGTCGAAACTGCAGCCGGCCACCCGGGCCGTCGCGCCGCCCTCGGCCATCACGGCGTGGCCCGTTGTGCCGGCGAATCGGCAGTCGGTGACGTCCACGCTGGTTCCGGGATCGCTCACCGCGACCGCCGGGGCCTGGAAGGACGCGAAATCGCAGTCCGTCAACCGCGCTGCGGCTCCCTTGCCGAGGCGGACGGCGCCGGCCTCACCGCCGGTGAACCGGCATTCGGTGAAGTCCAGGACGCTGCCCGTGCCGGTGGCGATCACCGAGGAGCGGCCCGGGGCCGACGTGAACCGACAGTCGTTGGCGATGACGCGGGCTCCGGGCGAGGCGGTGAGCACACCTGTGCCGGTGATCCCGGACATCGCCAAGGCGGCCGGGCCGGAGACGACGATGTCGTCGGGCACCACCGCGCCGATGGTGGACACCAATCGCACGCTCCTGCGGATCCGCACCGGACCGGAGCCGGGGGCCAGCCCGTCCGGGACCGTCACGGTGTCACCGTCGGCGGCGCGGGCGATCAGGTCGGCCAACGAGACCCCCGTCGCCCCGGTCTGTCCGCGCCGCATCGGGGAGCGATGAAGCGGAACGGTTAGCGCCGCGTCGCTCGCGCATGCCTCCGACACCCGCGCAAGTTAACTCGCGTAACTGACAATCATGCGGTGACGGCGAAACGTGTCGCCAGCCGGTGACCGAGTTGAGGTCAGCCTGTGCTGTGGCCGTGACGAGACGCAATGTGCCCGTGGCTTACGTGGCTCAGGAGCCGCAGGAGCAATCCGGTCCGCAGGTGCACGGCGAGCAGGTGCAGTTGGCGTTGCCGCAACCCGAAGCGGGTTGACCACAGCTGCAGTCCGGCCCACAGCTACACGACGAACAGGTGCAGTTCGGGTTGCTGCAGCTGCCGGCTTGCTCGGTTTTCTCGGTGGTCACAGTTCTTGTCCTTCCACGGGCTGGGCGGGTTGTTGGTTCCGACGGCGGGATTCCACGATCGTCTCAGCGATCAGTACCACCAGCAGCGTTACGCCGAAGGACGGATACAGCACGGCCAGCGCGGTCGCGATGACTCCGATGGCGACGACGGCGCCAGGCGGGGTGTGGGAGCGCACCGAATCGCTGGTGCGGCCGGGCAATCCGGCGGTTCCGGTGGGCCGGCGCTTCCACCACATCGCGACGGCGGTGACGATGCTGGTGAGCAGGCCCAGGCAGGCGGCGGTGGCCAGGATCCGGGTGAGCACGCCGTACTGGGTGCCCATGTGCATGTCGACAGCCCAACTGGTGATTCGCGACAGCGCGCCGTCCTGGTCGGCGGTGGCGTTGGTGATGGTCCGCCCGGTGAACTGGTCGAGGTAGAGGGTCCGCTGTTCGGAGAGCTTCTGCGGCCAGTGGTTGACCACGGTGTAGCTGCCCCAGGTCGTCGCACCATCAGCGGTGGTGTCCGACGGCGGCATGATCGAGTAGCCCGGAATCATCTGCTCTGACTTGGCGATCTGGTCAATGTCGTTGAAGCCCAACGGCTTTGACGCCGGGGAGCCCGACGCGTACACCGGGTCCGCCTTGTCGGCCCAGGCGATGCGCCGGCCAAGCCGGTCGAAGTCGCCGACCGTGGCCGGCGTGGACGGCGCGTCGACCTCGGTGGCGGGGGTGACGGTGGAGGCCACCGCACGCCAGTTCTCGCCCCAGTACCGCGACCAGGTCAGCCCGGAGACGATGTAGCAGATCAGCACCACCGACAGCAGGATTCCCGTGGCGGCGTGCAGATCTCGCCAGCGGATGCGGCCGCCCTTCTTCCACCGGACGGCCAGTCGCGGCTTGCCGCGCTCGATGGCCCGCGGCCACCACAGGTAGATGCCGGTGGCCGCCAGTACGAGCACCCAGACGGCGGTCATCTCGATCAGCAGGTTGCCGATGCCCACCCGAATGGACCCCTCGGGGTGGGCCGACGGGGCGATCAGATGGCCCAGCGCGGGCAGGGCCAGTGTCGGCCCGTCGTTGCCGAACATCCGGTGCAGTTGGTTGGCCCAGCCGACCAGACCGTCGAGTTCGTGGCGCTGGCCCAAGTAGTTTCCGGTGTGGGGGTCGACGAAGACCTGGGTGACGTTGCGTTCGCCCACCCCGGATTCCACGGTCGGCAGGAAGTCGACCTGGGTCGATCTGCCCGGGCCTTCCGGGGGTGTCACCGCGTCCAGCGTCATCGCGGAGTCCACGTGTTGGCGGGCGGTGGCGATCTGGGCGTCGAGGGAAACCGTCGACGGCGCAGCGCTGACGACCTTGAGATCCCGGTGCAGCCACAAATCCAGCGGCTGGGTGTAGAGGATGATCAGGCCGGTGCAGGCCAGGGTGATCAGCGCCGGCGCCGCGAAGAGTCCGATCCAGAAGTGCAGCCGCCAGATTCGACGCAGGATGGCTGACCGGCCGCGCCGCTCGTCTCGATCGACCGGCTCTTGAACAGTGACCACCGCAACCCTCCGCGACTAGTGCTTCCTCCCACTAGTCGCAGCCGATGTGCCGTCGGTTCCCGCGAGAACCGATCAGCCGGTGAGGTCGTCCCGCCGCGCGGCGGCGATCAGGTCATCGCGGCCCCGGGCCACCCGGGAGCGGATGGTGCCTACCGGGCAGCCGCACACGTCGGCCGCCTCCTCGTAGGAGAGCCCGAGCACCTGCGTCAGCACCAGGGCGTCGCGGCGGTCGGGGTCCAGACCCTCAAGCAACAGGCGGACTTCGACGACGTCCTCCATCCGCGCGGTGTGCTGCGGTCGGCTGAGCAGGCCGTCGAGATCGACCTGCGAGGTGGTTCGCGGGCGGGCCTGGTTGCGCCGGATCTGGTCGACGACGACGCGCCGGGCGATAGAGAGCAGCCAGGTCCGGGCCGAGGACCGTCCGGCGAAACGCGGCAGCGCTCCGATGACCCGCAGGTAGGTCTCCTGGGTGAGGTCGTCGGCGCTACCGGGGTCGGCCAGGAATGCCACCGTGCGCCACACGTCGCGCTCGGTGGCGCGGATGAACTCGTCGAGGGCCGCACGGTCACCGCGCCCGGCGGCCAGCGCCAGCCTGGTGAGCGGATCGACGTCGGTCACGGTGTGTCACCCTAAGTGATGAGCGCCGGCCCGGCCCCGAGATGGGCCGGCAATTTCGTTGGCCTGTTCCCCGCGGAACTTTCAGCCGGCCGCAGCCGACTGTCAGGACAGCAGCAGTACGTACTGCGAGGAGGGCGATGACCACGACCGTGGTCGGCGGAGTCGAGGCGCCGACGATCCGCCGCGTCGAACTCGACGTGTCGGGGATGACGTGCGCGGCGTGCGCCGCGCGAGTGGAGAACCGGCTCAACAAGCTGGACGGGGTCCGTGCGTCGGTCAACTACGCCACCCGGGTCGCCACCGTCGACGCACCCGACGCCGTGTCTGCCGAGGACCTGTGCGACGTCGTCGAGAAGGCGGGCTACGACGCGGAGTTGCGCACCGCGGGCGCCGAGGATCGCCCGGACCCTGACGATGCCACCGCCCGCTCGCTGCTGACCCGCCTGGCGGTCGCCGCGGTGCTTTTCGTTCCGCTGTCGCACCTGTCGGTGATGTTCGCGGTGTTGCCCTCGACCCGTTTCCCCGGCTGGCAGTGGCTGCTGACCACGCTGGCGCTGCCGATCGTCACGTGGGCCGCCTGGCCGTTCCACCGCGTCGCGTTGCGCAACGCCCGCCATCGGGTCGCCTCCATGGAAACCCTGATCTCGGTGGGGATCACCGCGGCGACGCTGTGGTCGTTGGTGACGATCTTCGTCGAACACCCCCGACGGCAGACCCACGGCGTGTGGCAGGCGCTGATGAGCAGCGACGCCATCTACCTGGAGGTGGCCGCGGGGGTCACGGTGTTCGTCTTGGCGGGCCGCTACTTCGAGGCGCGGGCCAAGTCGAAGGCCGGCAGTGCGTTGCGGACGCTGGCCGCGCTGAGCGCGAAGAACGTCACGGTGCTGCTGGCCGACGGCACCGAAATGGTCCTTCCCGCAGCGGAACTCAAGGAGCAGCAACACGTCGTCGTCCGTCCCGGGGAGACCATCGCCGCCGACGGCCTGGTGGTCGAGGGCGGCGCCGCGGTGGACTGCAGCGCGATGACCGGCGAGTCGCACCCCGTCCGGGTGCAGCCCGGCGCCAGCGTGATCGGCGGCACCGTCGTCCTCGACGGCCGGCTCATCGTGGAGGCGGCGGCGGTCGGGGCGGACACCCACTTCGCCGGCATGGTGCGCCTCGTCGAGCACGCCCAGGTGCAGAAAGCCGACGCTCAGCGGCTCGCGGACCGCATCGCGGGCGTCTTCGTGCCGGCGGTGTTCGTGATCGCGGCGCTGACCGCCGGCGGTTGGCTGCTGGCCGGCTCCGGGGCGGAGAAGGCGTTTTCCGCGGCACTGGCGGTGCTGGTCATCGCCTGCCCGTGCGCGCTGGGCCTGGCGACCCCGACCGCCATGATGGTGGCCTCCGGCCGCGGCGCCCAGTTGGGCATCTTCCTCAAGGGATACCGCGCCCTGGAAGCCATCCGCGCCGTCGACACCGTGGTGTTCGACAAGACCGGCACCCTGACCACCGGCCACCTGGCGGTCACCGCCGTCACCCCCGCCGAGGGCTGGAGTCGCGACGACGTCGTCGCACTCGCCGCCGCCGTCGAAGCCGGCTCCGAACACGCCATCGCGACGGCGATCCTCGCCGTCACCGACGAGCGCAGTCCGGTCCGGGACTTTCATGCCGTGGCGGGCCGCGGCGTCACCGCGACGGTGGGATCGCGCCAGGTCGCAGTGGGCCGGCCCGCCTGGGTCGCGCAGGGCAAGACCGTGCCCGAGGCGCTCGGCGCGGCCCGGCTGAAGGGCGAATCCGACGGGCAGACAGTCGTTCTCGTCGCGGTGGACGGCGCGGTGTGCGGGGCTATCGCCGTGGCCGACGCGGTTAAGGACAGTGCCGCCGACGCCGTCGCCGCGCTGCATGAGCGCGGCTGGAAAACCGTGCTGCTCACCGGCGACAACCCGACCGCGGCCGCCGAGGTGGCCGCCCAGGTCGGCATCGAGGACGTCATCGCCGGGGTGCTGCCCGAAGGCAAGGTCGACGTCATCGAGCAGTTGCGGGAGCGGGGCCGGGTGGTGGCCATGGTCGGTGACGGCATCAACGACGGCCCCGCCCTGGTGTCGGCCGACCTCGGCCTGGCCATCGGACGGGGCACCGACGTCGCCATCGCCGCTGCCGACGTCATCCTGGTGCGCGACGATCTGCGTTCGGTCCCACAGGCACTCGACCTCGCCCGGGCCACCATGCGCACCATCCGGATGAACCTGGTGTGGGCGTTCGGCTACAACATCGCCGCCATCCCGATCGCCGCGGCCGGCCTGCTCAACCCGCTGATCGCCGGCGCCGCGATGGCCTTCTCGTCCTTCTTCGTCGTCTCCAATAGCCTGCGGCTGCGGAACTTCAGCCGCGAGAGCTCCACACTGAAAGGGCCAAAAGCATGATGAGTCAGACGTTTTCCGTCACCGGGCTGAGCTGCCAGAGTTGCGTCAACCACGTCACCACCGCGCTGAGCGCCCTGGCGGGTGTTGAGGGTGTGACGGTCGATCTGGAGCCCAGGGGCACCTCGACGGTCCACGTCGAGGCTTCGGCGCCGCTCACCGATGACCAGGTCCAGGCCGCTCTGGCCGAGGAGGGCAACTACTCGCTGGTGCGCTGACGCGCCAACTCGCGCAGCATGTTGTTGTAGGCCGCCAGGTCGTCGTCGTAACCGGCGTCGGCGTGCCGGTCGGAGCGCACCGAGGCCCGGCGATCCTGGCGTGCCCACTGCGTCACCAGCGCGATCACCACGATCACCAGCGGGACTTCGCTTGCGCCCCAGGCGATCGCCCCACCGAGGTGTTGGTCGGCGTTGAGATCGGAAACCCACGGCAGGGCCAGTCCGCGGTAGAAGTTCCCACCGACCGGGGACTCCGATGACATCATCGCCAGCCCGAAGAACGCATGAAACGGCATGATGGCGAACAGCAACGCGAGCCGGCCGAGGAAGGGCAGACGGCGCGGTCCGGGGTCGACGCCGATGATGCCCCAATAGAACAGGTACCCGGTGAGCAGGAAATGCAGCGCCATCAACTCATGGCCCCAGTGGTAGCGCACCAGCGTGTCGAACAGCGGGGTGAAATACACGGCGTAGAGCGAGCCGACGAACAACACGAATGCGGTGATCGGACTGGACAGGAACGCGGTGAAACGCGAGTGCACCACGTGGACAATCCATTCCCGCGGCCCCGGCGGCGCGCCCTGCGCGGCGGACGGTAACACCCGCAGCGCCAACGTGACCGGAGCGCCCAGCACCAGCAGCACCGGCACGAACATGTTCAGCATCATGTGCTCGACCATGTGCATGCTGAACATCGCCGACCCGTAGGACCGCACACCCGAACTCGTCGCGAGCAGCATGGCCGCACAACCGGCCAGCCAGGCGAGCGTGCGCCCGGCCGGCCAGCGATCACCGCGGCGCCGCAACCGCAGCACGCCGAACACATAGATGGCGGCGAGAACCAAAGCGGCGACTCCGAGGAAGGTGTCGAAACGCCAGAACGTCAACAGCCGCAACGGTGTTGGCGGCCCCGGCAGTTCGTAGCCCAACAGCACGTCCCACAGCGTCGGCTTGGTGGACAGCAGCAGCGGCGCGGTCTGAACGGCCATGAGCGACAACGCGGCCAGGGCTGCGACTGCTAGAACGGCGCCGCCGCGTCGTGGGGGCACCAATCCACCCACCAACGCCGCGGCCACCACCAGGGCGAGCCAGCCGAAGCCCGACGTCAGATTCCCGACTCCCACCCGCAGTACGAGAAGAGCGATCCCGTACAGCACCGCCACCGACGCGGCGGCAAGCGCGGTGATCTCGACACGACGGCGAACCGCGGGATCGGGGGCGGCCACCGTGCCGACGATTCCCATGCCAGCCCAGACCGAGACGGCGACCGCGAAGACGATCACCGAACTCGTCGCATAGTCGTGATTGGGCCCCTGGCCGGCGTTGCCCGTGACCGGGACGGCGACAACGCCGATGGTCGCCGGAATCAGCAGCGGCACATGCCAGTCCCACCGCACCGTCAGACGCGTCAACACGGCGAGCGCGGCGGCGCACACCGCGACGGCGATCCACGCCCGTCCGGTCTCCGAGGCGCCCAGCGCCGCGGTCAGCCCGCCACCGCCCAACAGCCGCGTCCACGCGACACCAGCGTCGGCCGCGGCCTGCACCACCACCATCGACGACGCTGTGGCGAACCACAGCACAGCGGTCCGTTCCACCGCCAGGTGCGCTCGGAAGGCGGCCGGGTCCAGCACGCCACGATCGTCCGGATGTGCGGTGATGAGAACCAGAACCAGCCCACCCAGGCACACCGCACCGGCGGTCAGGGCGGTGAAGTGGCCCAGCGCCTCCAGGATGGTCGTCGTCGTTGCGGGGGAGAGGACCGTTGCCGCATATGCCGCGACAGCAACCGCTGCCAGGGCTACGCTGCTCAGCAGCGCCCATCCGACCCGACGCGGTCGGTCGATGGCGGGGTCTGCGGCGGTCATGGGCGGTGAGTGTAGATGGTGACAGTGCGTTGTTTTTTGGGGGAACTTTCGCCCTGCCGGCCGCGACTAATGCCCGGGACCCCCGAATTCATTGGAGCGCGTCGATGATCAACGAACCTGTCGTCAGGTGGATCGTGACGGCGCTTTTCCTGTTCAGCGCGGGCGTCTGCATCTCCGCGATCGTGAACAATCGTCATTCCACGCCGACGGTGATCACCAACTCGCTGCACGCCATCATGGCCATCGCGATGGCGGTGATGGCCTGGCCCCGTGGCGCCGATCTGCCCACCCGGGGGCCGATGCTCTTCTTCCTGCTTGCTGCGGGCTGGTTCGCGGTGGTGCCGGCCAAAGCCGATGGTCATCAGGTGCGCAACGTCTACCACGCGGTGATGATGCTCGCGATGGCGTGGATGTACGCGGCCATGGGCGGCCTGCCACTCCGGGCTAACGGTGACCCGGCGTCCACCGCGATGCCGGAGATGGACATGGCCGGTTTGTCGTCCGCGATGGACGGCTCGACGGGACACGCAGGACACGCCGGGCACGCCGGCTATGCGGCCGGCGTGCAGTCGGCCGAACCGGTGACGTGGTTGGGGAGCCTGAACTGGTTGTGCGCCATCGGCTTCGCCGCCGCAGCGGTGTTCTGGCTGTACCGCTTCATCACCACCCGCGTGCAGGCGTCGAGCGATGACTCGCACTCCAGCGTGGGCGTCCTCTGCCAACTCGCCATGGCAGCCGGAATGGCCGTCATGTTCGGTGTGATGCTGTAGACCGCTCAGGCGGCGGAGCCGTCTGCCGAACGCAGATGTCCCCGGCGGCGGCCGCGAGAGGCATTGTCCGGCAACGTGATCTCATCGGACACGATTGCGGCTGTCCGGTCCGGGGTGTGGCCTCCGGAGGGCCGGTCCCGGCGCCACACCAGCAAAGCCAGCATGGCCCCGGCCACCACCGGGAGATGCGTCAGCGGGCGGTCGAGTGTCACCCGGCCCTCGTCGGTGTCGATCACCTCGTACAAGACGAGGAACCCTGCGAAAGTCGCGAGCACCCAGGTCAGCCCGCCCGCCATCACGGGTCGGACCGCCGCCGCCAGCATCACCACACCCAGGGCCGCCGACCAGGCCGTCGACTCGTTGAGGATGTGCCCGGCGTCCGCATCGTGCGGAATGCCGAGATTGGCACCCAGGCCCTGCGCCACCGCCAGACCCACCTGGACTACCCCGACTGCGCCCAAAGCCCATCGCCGCCAGGAGACTTCACCACGCCACGACCGATCGGGCTGCCCGGTCGCCGGTAGACGGACGGCGGCGAGTTGCGATCGGCCCGCCATCCTGCGCAGCACCTGGGTCTGCTCGACCGCCGCCGCCTGCCAGTCGCGGCACGGCTCGCAGCCGGCGAGATGCTCGTCGACCCGGGCGGCCGGGACGGGTTCGCGTTCCCCGTCAATGCGCGCCGACAGCGCCTCGCGTGCGATGTCGCAATCCATGTGTCAATAGTCGCGTAGGGCGGGGGTTTGGTTCCCGGTTCATCTCCATTGGCCGCCTTACTGCGCGGGGTAAAATGCTGCAATGATCTTCACTCGGATCACCGTCGACCCAGCTGTCATGGGCGGTATGCCCTGCGTGCGGGGCCTTTGCTGGACGAGAACTTGTCGCCGCGCACCCGTCAGTTGTCGAGGATTCGCGTTCGCTGCGGGTCGTAGAACGGCTGCATCTGCAGCCGGGCCGGAAGGTCGCCGTGCGGGGTGTGCACCGAAAAGGACTGTTCGCGTAACCAGTTCGCGGTGACACCGTCGGCGTGGCAGACCTGCGCCAGCCCCACCGGACCACCCAGGGTGTAGCCGTAGGCCGCGGCACGGACGTACCCGACCCACTTGCCGTCGGCCAGAACGGGTTCATTGCCGAACAGGTCGGCGCCGGCGTCGTCGACGAACAGGCTGACGACCCGGTCCCGCGGGGTGCCCCTGGCCTTGAACTCCAGCAGGGCGTCCCGGCCGACGAACCCGCCCGGCTTGTCCCACGCGATGGTGAACCCCAACCCCGCCTCGATCGGGTTGTCGGTGTTGTCGATATCGACGCCCAGATCCCGGTAGCCCTTCTCCAGTCGCAGGCTCGACATCGCCGCGAGGCCGACCGGACGGATCCCGAGATCGGCTCCAGCAGAGAACAATTCGTCGTACACACCGGCCGCGTACTCGGCGGGGACATGCAACTCCCAGCCGAGCTCGCCGAGGTAGGTCACCCGGGCCGCCAGCACCGGCGCGTAGCCGACGTGGATGTGCCTGGCCGACAGGTACGGGAACGCGTCATTGGACAGGTCGGCGTCGGTGAGCCGGGACAGCAGGGTGCGCGACTTCGGTCCCTGCACGGACAATAGCGTTGTCCCGGAGGTGATTTCGGTGACGACGACGACCTCGCCGGATCGGGTCTCGCGGCGGATCATCGGTTCGACGCGGCGGTGGATGAGATCAGACGTCACGACGAGGAACTTCTCCTCGCCCAGGCGGGTGACCGTCAGGTCGGTGGCGATACCGCCGGCGCTGGTGAGCCATTGGGTGTAGACCAGCCGCCCGATCTCGCGGTCGATGACGCTGACCGACAACCGGTCGAGCACCTTCGCCGCATCGGGACCCTGCACGAGGAACTTCGCCATCAGACTCATGTCCAGCACGCCGACGTCCTCGCGTACCGCCCGGTGCTCGCGGCCCACGATGTCGAATGACGCCTGCCGGGTGAAGTCCAGCGTGGTCGGCGGATGCGTTCCGTCGGTGTCGTACCACTCGGCGAACTCCCAGCCCACCGAGGCGTTGAAGTGGCCGCCGGCGGCCACCAACCGGTCATGCAGCACCGAACGGCGCACATCCCGGGCCGAACCCGGCTTCCAGGAGGGCCACACCGCATCGCCGAACAGCACGCCGAGTTGATCGACGGTGCGTTCGGCCCGGAACCGCCGGGACGTCTCGTGGGCGGCGGCCCGGTCGATGGCGTAGCCGGTGACGTCCACGGGCGGCACCCCGTCGACGATCCAGTGCGCCATGACATTTCCGATGCCGCCGCCCATCAGGATGCCCAGCGAGTTCATCCCCGCCGCCACGAAATAGCCGTCCAGTTCGGGGGCGGGACCCAGCATCGGCCGGACGTCGGGGGTGAAGGACTCCGGGCCGCAGAAGAACAACCGCACCCCGACCTCGGACAGCGACGGAATGCGCTCAAGGGCGGCGCCCAGATACGGGCCCATCCGCTCCCAGTCCGGCGGCAGGGTGCCGAAGGCGAAGCTGTCCGGCACCCCGTCCAGCGACCACGGCGCGCCGACCGGTTCGAACAGGCCGACCAGCATGCCGTCGCCCTCGGGACGGTAGTAGCCGTAGCGCTCGGGATCCTCGATCACGGCGAGGTCCTTATCCATACCCGGCACCGCGTCGGTGATCAGGTAGTAGTGCTCGGCGGCCTGCAACGGGATGCAGACGTCATTGAGCGCGCCGAGTTGGCGCGCCCACATACCCGCCGCGTTCACCACGATCTCGGTCTCGATCCGGCCTTGGCCGGTAAGCACCGCGCTCACCCGTCCGCGTTTGGTCTCGACGCCGGTGACGGAGACGCCTTCGATGACGCGCGCCCCAAGTGCCCTGGCGCCCTTGGCCATTGAGGTGGCAACGCCGACCGGATCGGCCCGGCCCTCGTCGGGCACGTAGAAGCCGGCCAGCACATCGGAGGTTTCCAGGAGCGGCCACATGTCCTGGAGTTCGCGGGCGGAGATCTCGTGCTCGGTGACCCCGAACCCGTGCATCCAGGCCGACGAACGGCGCAGCGCCTCAAGTCGTTGCGGACTGGTGGCCAGGCTGACGTGTCCGACCGGATTGAACCCGGTGGAGTGACCGGTCTCCTGCTCCAGGCGTTCGTAGAGATCCCGCGAATACCGGCTCAGGAACAGCGCGGTTTCGTCGGTCATGCCCGCCGAGGTGATCAGGCCGGCCGCGTGCCAGGTGGTCCCGGCGGTGAGTTCGTGCTGTTCGAGCAGCACGATGTCGGTCCACCCCAGATGTGCCAGGTGGTAGGCGATGCTGCACCCCGTCACGCCACCGCCCACGATGACGACGCGTGCCCGTTCGGGCAGGTCGTTGCCGAGATCGCCCTGCATCGGCTCAGGTTCGCACAGACCCGCACTCGAGTCGAAGCGAACTGACACAATCCGGTGATGGGCGATTCCGAGTTGTACGACGTCGTCGTGATCGGGGCCGGCTTCGCCGGATTGGTGGCCGCCCGGGACCTCATCGAAGCGGGCCACCGGGTCGTCGTCCTGGAAGCCCGGGACCGGTCGGGGGGACGCACCTATTCCTCCACATTCCCCGGCACTGACGTCGTGATCGACCTCGGCGCCGAGTGGTTCGACCCGGCGCGGCATCACTATCTGGCGGCCGAGGTCGACCGTTACGGCGCGAAATTCGTCGGAGCGGACAAAGGCGGCGCCAGCCGCTGGTTCCTCGACGGCCGCCACGCCGACGGCGACGAACCCGACGGCCTGATCGACATGGACGAACTGGAGGACGTCCTCAACCGCGTGCGGGCCGACATCGCGCCGGTCGTCTTCGCCGAGGGCTTCACCCAGGCGGACACGGCGCACCTGGACGTCCCGTTCAACGAGTACCTGGCCAAACTCGACGCCCCGCCGGCCATCGCCGACTTGCTCCGCGCCCAGTCCTACACCCTCACCGGCGCGCTGCCCGAGGAGTTCTCGGCCCTGGTCTACCTACGCGAGATCGCGGGCTTCGACCACAACCCCGACTACTCCTTCTTCGCCTCCCTGGCCCGCGTCGACATCGGCAGTGGGGGACTGGCGCAGCGCGTCGCCGCGGAGATCTCCGACCACATCCGGCTGCGCGAGCCGGTCACCTCGGTCACCGAGTTGTCCGACCGGGTGGACGTGACCACCGCCACCGGGGGTCGGTATTCGGCTCGCCGGGTCATCCTTGCCGCCCCACTGAACACGCTGGGCGACATCGAGTTCACCCCGGAACTGCCGCCCGCCCTTGCCCTTTTGGTGAGCCAGGGCCACACCGGCCGGTGCGTCAAGGTCTGGTCCAAGGTGGCCGGGGCCAAGCATGTGTTCGCGATGGGCTGGCCGGGGGTGGTCGAGTGCACGGTGAGCGGCAAGGTCGCCGAGCCGGACGGCGAGCGCGCCATCATGGCCTCCTTCGGTCTGGCTCCCGATCTGGCCGTCGACCGGCCCGACCTGCTGCAGGCCGGGCTGGACCGGCTCGGCCTGGGTGTCACGGTCGAGGAGATCTACGGCCACGACTGGATCGGCGATCCGTTCTCGCAGGGCACCTGGGTGGCGCTGCGGCCGGGCCAGCCACCCACCCACGGAAGCCTCGAAAGTCAATGGGGCGCAGTCCATCTGGCCGGGGCCGACTTCGCCGGAGTCTGGTCGGGCTGGGTCGACGGGGCCATCGAGTCGGGCCGGACGACGGCGGCGGCGGTCGACGCGGCGCTGGCCGCGCGACTGTAGGCGCGGCGAACCGCTCAGCGCGGTTCGAGAACGGCCTGCGGGCCGCGGAGCATCAACTGCCTGCCGATGATGATCCGCTGGATCTCGCTGGCGCCCTCCCAGATCCGTTCCACCCGTAGCTCTCTGAACATCCGCTCGGCCACGTTCTCGCGCATGTAGCCGCGTCCGCCGAAGATCTGCACCGCCCGGTCGGCGACCCGGCCGGCCATCTCCGAGCAGTACAGCTTGGCCATCGACGCCTGGCCGTGCAGCGCCTTGCGGTCCAGGCCGGCGTCGATCCCGCGGGCCACCTCGTAGAGCAGGCTGCGCGCGGCGAACAGTTCGGTGGCGCTGTCGGCCAGCATTGCGGCCACGAGTTGATGCTCGCCCAGCGGTTTCCCGTCGACGATCCGCTGCTGCGCGAAAGCGGTCGACTCCTCGACCAGGCGCTGGGCGGCCCCCACGCAGCGTGCCGAGACCATGATCCGCTCGAACCGGAACCAGTCCTGGGTGAACGTCATGCCCTCGCCTTCGGCCCCGACCAGATGCGACACCGGCACCCGCACATCGGTGAACGACACGATCGGGTGCTCGTCGGGAATGTTGTGCGAGTAGTGCGGGGTGCGCACCACCTCCACCCCGGGCGACGGCAGGTCGACCACCAGCAGGACGTGGTCGCCCTCGTGCGGTCCACCGACCAGTCGGGCCTGCACGAAAACGTAATCGGACAGATTGAACGAGGTGACGTGCCACTTCACCCCGTTGATGACGTAGTCGTCGCCGTCGCGGTGGGCGGTGGTCTGCAGCGCCGAGACATCCGAGCCGGCGAACTCCTCGGTGATCGCGTAGGCCTCGTGTTTCTCGCCGCGCACCGACGGCAGCAGCCAGCGCTCCCGCTGGAAATCGGTGGCCACCTCGACCCACCACTGCGGCGGGGTGTGCATCACCCAGGCCAGCGCATTGGTTGCCCTGCCGACCTGCTCCTGCACCAGAACCTGTTGCAGCGCAGTGAATCCCGGTCCGCCGACGGAGGCGGGCATGTTGGTGGCGTACAGGCCAAGTTCCATGGCGCGGGCGTGGTGTTCGGCGGTCAGTTCCTTGGACAACTGGCCGCCGGCCAGTTCGGCCTCGACTTCGTAGGGGATCAGGGTGTCGACGAAATCCCGGGCGCTGTCCCGGATCCGCAGGTCCTCGGCTGTCAACCCGTACATGCGCTGTCGTCTCCGCTCGATGGGCCTCTTGACTGAGCGTTCAGTCTATGTCACGGTCTCGCCTAACGACAGAAAGCAGGAACCACACCATGAGCGAAGCCGTCACCACCCCCGTGCTCTCTGATGCCGTCAATGCCGAACTGGAGGACTGGGGCCCCCTGGCCGAGGCCACCGGAGCGCCGATGGCGACGCACGGCGTCGAACTGTGGGCCCAGGGCACCGCATCGGCGGGCATCTGGCAGTGCGCACCGGGACCGTCGCACTGGGTGCTCGACACCAACGAGGTCATCTACCTGGTGGCGGGCCGGATGGCGGTGACGCGGGACGGCGGCGAGCCCAAGGAGATCGGGGTGGGCGACATCGCGGTGTTTCCGCTCGGCTGGTCGGGTACCTGGGATATCCACGAGACCGTCCGCAAGGTCTATTCGATCTTCTGAGCCCCGGTCTTCTGAGCCCCGGTCTTCTGAGCCTGTCGTATCACCAGCGCATCCACGGCGATCACGCCGGCCGCCGAGGCGATGACCGGGTTGGCCTCGACGGCGTCGAGGGCGTCGCCGAGTTCGGTTGCCAGTTGGGCGAATCCGACGACGGCCGCCGCCAGTGCGTCGATGGCGACGGCGTCGCCGCCGCGCCAACCGGACAGCAGGGGCGCGATCCGCAGCGATCCCAGCATCCCCAGCGCGGCGTCCGGGGTGACCGGGGGGCACGCGACGGCGCGGTCGGCGAGCAACTCGACCAGGGTCCCGCCGGCGGCGACGATGACGAGTGGACCGAAGTTCTCGTCACGAACGACGCCGATCGAGACCTCGACTCCGGCCGGGGCCATGGCATGCACGCTCACGGCCGGACCTAGTCGCTGCGCCATCGCCTGATAGGCGGCACTCAACGCGGGCCCGTCGGGGATGCCGAGGATCACCCCGCCCACATCGCTCTTGTGATCGGCGCCTGAGGTTTTCAGCGCCACCGGATAGCCGACGGTATCCGCCGCCGCCAGCGTCTCAGCGATGTCGCGGGCGACACCGGACGCCGGAACCGCGATGCCGTAGTCGGCCACCAGCGCGAACGCCTCGTGCGCCGCCCAGTCGGGGGCGGCCAGTCGCGACGACCAGCGTCGCTGCCGGTTGGGGTCGATCACCGTCGTGGCCGTGTTGGTAGGCAACGGCCAATCGGCCAGATGGCCCAGTGCGGCGATCCCACTGCGGGCACCTTCCAATACCGGAATGCCGTTGGCGCGCAGACGCTCTGCGGTGGGCCGATCGACAGCGGACGGGACCGAGGTCAACACCGCCAGGGGCGCGTCGGTGCGTGCCGCCACGTCGAGGACGGCATCGGGGTAGGAGGTGTCGTCATCGAACTCGCTGACCAGGTCGACGGCCAACGCGGTCACCGCGACCGCACGGTCGGCGCTGCAGGCCTGCACGCAGTTGCCGAACAACTCCCGGGTGCCGGCGCCGGTGCCCCATACGTCCAGCGGATTGGTGGGGACCAGTCCTTCGTCGAGCAGATCGGCGATGGCGCTCACGGTGGTCGGCCCCAGTTCGGCGAATTCGACTCCCAGATCATGTGCCAGATCGGCGCACAGCGCCCGTTCGGCGCCGGAATCGTGCACGGTGGCAATCCCGCGAGAGCCCGGACGGCGCCGCCGGCCGGCTTCGAAAAGCTCTATCGTGTCGCAGAATTCGGCCATGTCCCGAACCCGGACCGCGCCGGTCTGCGCGCAGAACGCCTGCCAGCCGACATCATCGCCGGCCAGCGCCCCGGAGTGCGCGGCCACCATCGCGCGGCCGCGGGGGGAAAGCCCGACCGGCAGGATCACCAACGGGACGTCCTGCTCGGCGGCGCGGTACAGGGCGGCGCGCAACCGCCTCGCGGCCCGCGGTGTCTCCAGCAGCAGCGCGATCAGCGTCGTCTGCGGGTCGTCCAGGGCGTAGTCGACGTAGTCGGCGGTATCGGTGACCAACTCCTGGCCGGAGGACACCGCGAGCCGGAAACCGAAGCCGCGGTTGGTTCGCAGCAGCGTGGAGAACGCCGACCCGGAGTGGGTGACCAGCGAAACACCGCCCGGTGCAAGGGGATCCGGTTCCAGGTAACCCAGCGCACGCAACCCGGTCGCGTTGTTGACGAAGCCCATGCAGCCGGCCCCGCACAGCGCCATCCCGGCCGCTCTGGCGCTGGCTGCAAGCTCGTCGCGCAGTCCGGGAGCGTGTGCGGAACCGAACACCACGGCGCCCCGGGCACCGGCGGCGGCCGCGGCCTGCACTTCACCCAGGAGCGCCGAATCAGGTACTCCCAGAAGCACCAGATCGACGTGCGCGTCGAGAGCCGAAAGCGATGCCGCGCAGGTGATCCCGTCGATGCTGTCGTAGCGGGGGTTGACCAGATGTAGCCGCGCCGAACTGCGCTTTGCTTCCAGGATCATCCGTGCGCCGAAGCTGTCGGGGCGGGGGCTGGCGCCGACGATCGCCACCGATTGGGCGCCGAGCATCGCGTCTACCGCGGCGCGGCGCAGTGTGCCGCCCGGCGCGTGCCCGGGCAGTGTCCCGGTCAGGAGCGCCGACCCAACCCGGCCAGCCCCCTGCGGCGGCCGCGCTTCTTGTCGGCCAGCGCGGCCCGGGCGGCCTGCCAGCCGGGAATGCCACACACCCCGCCGCCGGCGTGAGTGGCCGAACTGCCGTTGTACAGCCCGGCGATCGGCGTGCGGTAGTCGGCGTATCCGGGGGCGGGACGCATGTGGAACAACTGCTCCAGCGACAGTTCGCCGTGGAAGATGTTGCCGCCGATCAGCCCGTACTCCACTTCCATCTCGTGCGGGCCGACGATGTCGCGATGGGTGATCGAGCCCTTGAAGCCGGGCGCCACCTCGTCGTAGAGGTCGATGAGCCGGTCGGCGTAGGCCTCGAGTTCCTCGGTGTGCGGTTCCTGTGCCCACTGGGACGGGACCCACTGGGTGAACAGCGACATGATGTGCGTGCCATCGGGATTCAGCGTCTTGTCCAGCGTGGTGGGGATGACGCTGTCGCTGAACGGCGCCAGCGCGGCACGGCCGAGGCGGGCGTCCTGGAACGCCGCCTCGATGAACTCCATGGAGGGGGCCATCTCGACCGAGCCGGTGTGGTGCTCGGCTTGCCCGCGGCTCGGGTTGGCGGTGAAGTTGGGCAACTCGGCCAGGGCCAGGTTGATCTTCACCACCCCGCTGCGGGTCTTCCAATGTTCGATGTCGTTGACGAAGTCGTCGGGAAGTTCTTGGCGCGCAATCTGATCCAGGAACGCGGTGCGGGGATGCAGGGTGGTCACAACCAGCGGTGCGTGGATCTCGTCGCCGTTGTCGAGTGCGACGCCCCGGACCCGGCCGTTGCGCACCAACACTTTCGACACCCGGGCCGTGGTGCGGATCTCGGCGCCGAAGCTGCGGGCCGAGCGGGCGATGGCGTCCGACACCGCACCCATGCCGCCCTCGGGGTACCCCCAGCTACCCATCTGGCCGTCGCCGACGTCACCGATCGAGTGGTGTGCCATGACGTAGGCGGTGCCGGGTTCGTAGGGGCCGGCCCAGGCGCCGATGACGCCGTTGACCGCGAGCGAGCCCTTGATCTGGGGAGATTCGAACCAGTCGTCGAGCAGATCGGCGACACTCATGGTGAACAGCCGGGTGATGTCAGCGGTACTGCGGACGGTGATATCCCGCTTACTCCACGCGAGCTTGGCCAGATCGGTCAGATCCGAGGGTCGTCGCGAGCCGATCTTCGGCGGCACCTGCGTCAGCAGCGGCCCGAGGAACTCGCCGAGCCCTTCGAGCCAGGCGCTCCACTTGGGATAGGCGTCGGCGTCCTTCTTCGACCACTTGGCCAGTTCCGCGTGCGTGCGGGCCGGGTCTTCGTAGAGCGTCAGCGACCCGCCCTCGGGGAAGGCCTGGTAGTACGGACCCATCGGATGCACCGTGTAGCCGTGCCGGTCCAGACTCAGATCGCGCACGATCGTGGGGGGCATCAGGCTCATCACGTAGGACAACCGGGTCACCCGCAGATGCGGGGCGTCCTCCCACGGCGATTCGGTGGTCGCCGCGCCGCCGAGTGATCCGCGCGATTCGAGCACGACGGTCCGGGCGCCCGAGCGGGCAAGATATGCCGCCGAAACCAACCCGTTGTGGCCGCCACCGATCACAATGGCGTCGTAGGTGTTCGGCATAGGCGTCCCATTTCCATCGGCCCGAGAGGGCTTCCTGACTGACTGTTCAATCTAATCAAGTGTTAGTCTTTCAACAAGTGTTGGCGCTGACACCAGGAGCATGACGATATGGCCGAACCGGCCCCTGCGACCGAGAGCAACGAAGCGCGGCGCGTCCAGATGTTGCGCGCCGCTGCCGAACTCATCTGCGAGCGTGGCTTTTCCGAGACCCGGATCTCCGACGTCGCCAAACGTGCGGGCGTGAGTTCGGCGTTGGTCATCTACTACTTCGGCACCCGGGACCGACTGCTGGTCGACGCCCTGCGCTTCTCCGAGGAGTCGTTCTACGCGGCGGCCGAGCGGATGCTTGCCGAGGTTTCCTCACTGCGGGAACGGATTTCACTGCTGATCCAGTGGACTTGCGTTCCGTCGAACGACGACGAGATCCCCGGTGCGTGGGGACTGTGGTTCGACTTGTGGGCGCAGGCCTTCCGGCACGACGAGGTGCGGGCCGGCCGCGTCGAACGCGACGCCCGCTGGCGCCGGATGATCATCGACAGCGTCGAATCGGGCAAGCTGGAAGCCAAGTTCGATCCCACGATGTTCGCGCTGGAGTTCGCCGCACTGCTCGACGGTTTGTCCATTCAGGTCGCGTTGGAGGACCCCGAGGTCGACGCGAAGGTGGCCTACGACATCGCGATGCGCTTCGCCGAGCGCGAACTCAACCTGCCCGCCGAACGCCGGCGCAGCCGGCCCCCGTCGGTGACCGGACGCCCCAAGTCCCGCTGAGCCGTCTCAGCCGGCCCCGCCGACGGGATGCGCCGTCGGCGCTGCGGGACTGCGTTGCAGCAGGCGCACCGCATCGGGTGCGCACAGGCACCGCACCGGCATCCCGGGCCGGTAGCCGACGGACAGCGGGCCGTCGTGATTGGGCACATCGACCAGCAGGGCGGCGGTTTCGCCGACGTCGACATGGACCTGTGTCGAGGCGCCGAGATAGACGACCTCGGCCACCGTGCCGCCGATGACGTTGTAGCCGGGGGGAATCGGATCCCCGGCCTGCGCCAGGGTGATGCGTTCGGGCCGGATCACGATGGCCGCCGGGCCCGGTGCGACGACCGTGTCGACGGCCGCGCCGAGGCGCACCGACATCGCCGAGCACACCGCCACGCCACCCGAGGCCTCCAGGACTTCGGCGTCGAAGATGTTCGCCGACCCCAGGAACCCGGCCACGAACGTCGTCGCCGGCGCCGCGTAGATCTCCTGCGGCGGTCCGACCTGCTCGACCCGTCCCTGGGCCAGCACCGCGATCTGATCGCTCATGGTGAGGGCCTCCTCCTGGTCGTGGGTCACGTAGACGAACGTGATGCCGATCTCGCGCTGCACCGCCCGCAACTCGAGCTGTAATTGCTTGCGCAGCTTGGCGTCCAGCGCGCCGAGCGGCTCGTCGAGCAGCAGCACCCTGGGCCGCAGCACCAGCGCCCGCGCCAGTGCGACGCGCTGCTGCTGGCCGCCGGAAAGCTGACCGGGCTTGCGTTTGGCGAACTCGCTCATCTGGACCAGATCCAGGGCGGCGCCGACCCGCTCCTTCGTCTCGGCCTTCGAGGCCTTCTGGTAGCGCAGCCCGAAGGCGACGTTGTCCCACACCGTCATGAAAGGGAAGAGGGCGTAGGACTGGAACACCGTGTTGACGGGCCGCTTGTGCGGCGGGTCGGCCGCGACGTCGCGGCCGTCGAGTTCGATGCGCCCCGAGTCCGGCTTCTCGAAGCCGGCGATCATGCGCAGGGTGGTGGTCTTGCCGCACCCCGACGGGCCGAGCAGGGAATAGAACTCACCGGCCGGGATGTCGAGGTCGAGTCCGGCGACGGCCGGGACCCCGTCGAAAGCCTTGGCCAGCTTCACCAGCCGGATTGCGCCGCCGCTCATCCGGTCAGCCGGTCAGCGGTCAGACGGCCACCGCTGCGGTCAGTCGCGCGAAGTTCGCCGCGAAGCGGTCCACGTCGGCGTCGTCGTGCTGGACGGACAGCAGCCATTGCTCGATCTTGCCCCATGGCGGCAGAAAAACCCCGCCGTTGTGCTGCATGAGCCAATGCAGTTGCCCCATATTGGAATCGATCTGCAGGAAATCGCGGAACTCCCGGACCGGCTCGGAACGGAACGTCACGCAGCCCTTGGCTCCGACGGCGACCACGTGCCAGCCGTAACCGTTCTCGGCGATGGTTGTTTCCAGGCGGGCCCTCAGCCGGGCGGCGAGCCGATCGAGATGCGCGTAGCCGGCCGGTGTGAGCACCTCGGAGAGGTTGGCCCGGGTGGCGGCCATCGCCAACGGATTGCCGTTGAAGGTGCCGACCTGCTCGTAGCGGCCGTCGGCGATGGCCGACATCACCTTGGTGGTGCCGCCGATGGCGGCCACCGAGATGCCGCCGCCCAGCGCCTTGGCCAGGCAGACCATATCGGGCACCACGCCCGACAGGCCGGTGACGCCGGCGGGCCCGGTGGTGAATCCGGTCTTCACCTCATCGAAGATCAGTAGCGCTCCGGCGGCGTGCAGTATGTCGCGGATCGCGGCCAGATAGCCGTCGTCGGGCGGGATGATGCCGGCATTCATCATCACCGGTTCGACGATCATCCCGGCGATCCGACCCGGATGCTCGGCCAGCGCCCGGGCCACCGCCTCCGGATCGTTGAACGGCACCACGACCACCAGATCCCGGATCGCCGCGGGGATTCCGGTGTTTCCGGGCACGCCGATCGGGTGATCGCGCGGGCCGACCTCGTCCGCCTCGGGGAGGACCGACACCTGCACCGAGTCGTGGTGGCCGTGGTAGCAGCCCTCGACCTTGATGATGAGGTCTCGTCCGGTGACCGACCGCGCCAGGTGGACGGCATCCATCGTGGCTTCGGTGCCGGAGTTGGCGAACCGCCACAGCGGCAGGCCGAAGCGGCGGGCCAGTTCGCCGGCGTTCCAGACGGCGTCCTCGGTCGGCTGTGCGAAATGCGTTCCGCGGCAGACCCGTTCGCTGACTGCGGCGACGATCGCCGGGTGCGCGTGGCCGGCGATGGATGCGCCGTAGCCGCCGTGCATATCGACGTACTCGGTGCCGTCGACGTCGTAGATCTTCGACCCGGCGCCATGACTCATCCACACCGCCTGCGGCTGGGCGATCTGCCAGTTCGACGTGGCCCCGCCGGCCAGATGCTCGCGGGCCGCCGCGATCATCTCGGTGCTGCGCGGCTGACGGAGCAGGAATATCTGCTCCTCGCCGGCGATCAGAGCGTCGACATCCGCTCGGACCGGCCTGGCGATAACGGGCGCTGCCATCTGGATCCTCCAACCGACTGCCCATCCGCCTGGGGAGGCGGCCCGGGGCAGTTCCTTGACTGAGCGTTCAGTCTAGGGCTGACTGATCGTTCAGTCCAGGTTCGAGTTCGGGCGGGCCGACAAGATGACGCCAACGTCGGGCAGCGCTGCCCGAAATGTGCGAGAGTCCTGGCAGATCACCCGAACGACACCGGAGGTCCGAATTGTCAGTGCCCCATCGGTCTGGGCCCCACCGATCCGGTCCGAGCCGGCGACAGTTTCTGCAGCGCGCCGCGCTGTTGACGGTCGGCACGCCGGCCCTGGCGGCGTTTCTGGATGCCTGCGCCAAGGCCGATCAGACGTCCTCGGCGCCGACTATGAAGATCGCGTCGCCGGACAAACCCGCCCTCTGGGATATCGCGAAGGACAACGAGCCGATCGCCGATGGGCTCGCTCCGGAGAAGGCCGCGACACTGCAGCTCTACAGCTACGCCGACTACGTCTCACCGGACGTCATCAAGTCGTTCCAGGAGAAGTACAACACCACCGTCCAGGTCTCGACTTTCAACGACACCGACGAGGCGATCACCAAGATCCGGGCCGGCAGCGTCGATTACGACATCTTCTTCCCGAGCTACGACCAGATCGGCAAGCTGGTCAACGGTTCGCTGCTGCGGCCGCTGAACCACAGCTACATCCCGAACATCAAGAACGTCTGGCCGGTGTTCACCAACCCGTGGTACGACCAGCAGTGGCGCTACACCACGCCCTACACCGTCTACACCACGGGGATCGGCTGGAACCACACCGCGGTGCCCGCCGACATCGGCGCGCTGAAGAATCCCTATGAGTCGCTGTGGGATCCGGCCTACAAGAACAAGACCGCCGTCATCGACGACTGGCACACCGCGATGTCGATGGTCCTGCTCAAGCAGGGCATCACCGACGTCAACACGTCTTCGGCCGCCGATCTGAAGACCGTCGGCGAGCAGTTGACCGCACTGGTGGCGGCGACCTCGCCGAAGGTGACGATCACGATGTACACCGACGTGCCGTCCGGCCAGATCGGACTGTCGCAGATGTGGTCGGGCGA
This sequence comes from uncultured Actinomycetes bacterium, assembly GCA_903877095.1. Lineage (GTDB taxonomy): Bacteria > Actinomycetota > Actinomycetes > Mycobacteriales > Mycobacteriaceae > Mycobacterium. Next base: position 39,220 of record CAIRCP010000078.1, read on the forward strand.
CATCATCAACGCGCAGAACTACCTCCCCGAGGGGGTCAAGGCCGACGTCCTGCGCTACTGGTTCCCCACCGACGGAAAAGGGTTGGTGGACAACGACTTGATGGTGCTCCTGCGCGGCGGCAAGAACCCGGTGCTGTCGCATCTGTTCGTCAACCACATGCTGGAGACCGAGTCCGCGAAGCTGAACTTCAAGCAGATCGGCTACCAACCGCCGCAGGTGTCGATGAGCCCGGACTCCCTGGTGTCCGGCGGTTTCGTCGCCGAGAACATCAAGACGGCGATCGTGCGGCCGGAGTTCTTCGACGTCGGTTACAGGATCCTTGAACTCGACCCCGACAACGATGCGGCCTGGCACAACGTCTGGCGCGCTTTCAAGGCTGGGGGATCCTGACGACGGTGAGGCCCACCGAGGTTGCAGCGACGCCTGAGACGCCGTCCAAGCGTGCCCGCGGCTCTCTGCTGGGGCCTGCACTGGCCGCACCGGGGATCGTCTGGCTGCTGCTGTTCTTCCTCGCCCCGCTCTACGTCGTGCTGGCCATCGTCTTCGGCCGCACCGATCCGATCTTTCGCACCGCTGTCCCGGTGTGGAATCCGTTGCAGTGGAACCCATCTCAGTTCAACTATGTGCTGAGCCGAATCGTCGGATCGCAGGGCATCTTCGGGCCGGCGCTGGTCCGCACCGCGGTCTACGTGCTGCTGGCAGGCCTGATCTGCCTGCTGATCGCGTTCCCGGTCGCCTACTACGTCGCCCGATTGTCGGGCCGGCGCAGGGGTCTGCTGCTGGCCCTGCTGATCGCGCCGTTCTGGATCAGCTACATGATGCGCATGCTGGCATGGGTCAACCTGTTGCAGGACGACGGCCTGGTCAACCGGCTGTTGAGCCTCGGCGGGGTGTTCGACGTGCGGGTGCACTGGCTCACTGGCCAACCCGCGGTGGTGGTGCTGGGACTGGTCTACGGCTACGTCGCCTACATGATCCTGCCGTTGTACGCCGGCCTCGACCGTCTGCCGCAGTCCACCCTGGAGGCCGCGCGTGATCTCGGCGCCAACCGCCTGGCGTCCTTCTGGCGGGTGACGCTGCCGATGTGCCTGCCGACGATCGTCGCCGCGGTGCTGCTGACGTGCCTGCCGATGCTCGGCGACTACTTCACCTCCGACATGCTCTCGGCCTCGCCGAAGACGGCGATGGTGGGCAACCTGATCAACGACAGTGTGCAGTCGCCGGGGCAGACCGGTCAGGCCGGTGCGCTGGTGATGCTGGTGCTCCTGGTCGCGGTGCTGCCGATGTTCTATTACGTGCGGGTCACCTCGCGAGGGGATGTCTCGTCATGAGGGGTCCCGTCGCCTGGTGGAACGACCCGTGGCGGCCGCCCCGGATTCTGGTCGGCGTCACGCTGGCCTACCTGGCCTGGTCGCTGGTCCCGGTGCTGATCGCGGTGATCTTCTCCTTCAACGACGGCCGGTCCCGCACCGGGTCTATCGCTGATTTGGTGTAAGTGGTTTCAACCGCCTCCGGCGTGGGGCAGAAGGAATCACTGCAATGACCAAGACACTCAAGGGCGTGGATGCCCAGGTGCAAGAGCCGGCTCAAGCCGGCGCGAACGTGGATGAG
>CAIRCP010000079.1 GCA_903877095.1 uncultured Actinomycetes bacterium
ATCGCCGCGCCGCCTAGGAGTCCGACGAGGATGGCGGCGGCGATGATGGCGGCAGGAATCCACCGGCGGGCCGGTGCGGCAGCCGGGGTGGCCTGTTGCCACGGTGGCGGGGCCTGCACGAACTGTCCGTTGCTGTCCATGTGGCGATCGTAATCCGGGCCAGGGCTTGGCAGTTCACTGCCGTTGTGGGCGTCCAGGAGGGAATTGGGGCCCATTTTTGCCCTTCCTCTCGGTGGGTCTCGGGTCAACCACAAACCAAAAGTTGCGATTGTCGCAACATGCTGTTTATCGTGGTCCCTGATGAGCGAGCCCGGCAGCATCGCGCGCCGCGTCGCCGACAGCATCCCGGCGGCGACCACACACGCCTGGGTTGCCGAGCGGATCGGCATGACCGCGGAGAAGCTGTCGAAATCATTGAACGGCCGCCGCGTGTTCTCAGCCGTCGAGTTAGCCCAGCTCGCCGAATTGTTGGGCGTCGATGTCTTCTGGTTGATTACCGGCCGGCCAAGCCCCCATCTGTCCACGGATGGTCTCGGGCGGCCGACGGTCGACGACGGCGGTCTCGGGTCGGAGGTCCTGGAGATCGACGGCCCGCGGGCCCATGTACCGCCGGCCGGCGGCCATACGCTTGGACATAAGTGAAGGAGGAGTCATGTTCTTGAATGCCAGCGAGCGGACGATCATCCAGGAGTACCTGGATGCGGGGATGTCGCCGGAGGCGATAGCGAATCGGATCGGCCGGCTCAACGACGACCTTGAGCCCTCCGACCTGCTCCTGATCCGCTCGATCGCCCAGGACATGCTCGACGCCCCACCCACCCCCGCCGACGTCCCGGCCCGCCCGGTCCTGGTGCTACTTCCCGGCGGCGCCGCCCGGCAGTAAGAGGATCGGTGTGAGGAACGGCGGCTTGCGGCCGGTACTTCACCAGTGAGAACGCGTTCTTGCTGGTGAAGGAGTGTCGTGATGTGCCGGTCGAGCATCGAGGGTGGGCGGCGCTGCCCGGGCTGTGGCGGGTTCGGGTCGGCGGCCCGCGCGAACGGAAACCGGCGTCTGGGCCGGCTGGCCCGCAAGAAGGTGTCCGATCATCTCGCCGCGCAAGGCATGGTGCAGGCGGCGAAGACCATCCTGGCCGCACCGCCCAGCCTGCTGCCGGAGTTCATGTCAGCGATGGGGATCGACCCGTCGATCCTGGGGGACACCCCGATGCCCAGCACCCACTCCAATCCGCCGTCGGCGGGCCTTCTGGTCGCACAGGCCTTAGCTGAGCGGGAGGCTCTCAACGCCCCGAAGGTCAGTGCCGAGCAGTTAGCGGTCGAGGCCGCCGAGCAACAGTTGGTCGAGGCGCATGCGGCGGTCGAGGCGGCGCGGAAGGCGATCAACCGCAAGCAGGTTGCCCGCCGGAAGGTCCTCAAGGGCGCCCCTGGTGTTCGGCGGCGTGCCGGCGTTCTCCGCGACCCGGCATGTGCCGTCGCTGGGAGCGTTGCCCGCGGTCGCCGTCGGGGTGACCGGGTCGGCGCTGTTCATGACGTGGGCCACCCAGGGCCGGGCGGGGTTGCGCCGGCTGTTCGACCGGCTGCGCTGCTGGGACGTCGGGCTGCGGTGGTACGCGGTGGCACTGCTGCTCGTTCCGCTCGGAGAAGTGTTGCTTACTGCCGTCGTCACCGGCCCCGGGGCGCTTCGCGCGTTGACCCCGGCGGCGCTGGCGCTCTACCCGGCCGCCTACGCCAGTCATTTCATTTTCGGGCCGCTGTTCGAGGAGACCGGCTGGCGCGGATTCGCGCTGCCCCGCATGCAGCACCGATTCGGTCCGATGCGCGCCACCCTGCTGTTGGGCCTGCTGTGGGCCGGCTGGCACTTCTTCCTGTACCTGCCGGCCTGGCTGGCCGCCGGTGCCGTCGGCGCGGCCGTCGACGCCGTCATCTTCGTCGCGTTCACCGTCGCGGTGTCGGTGCTGTTCACCTGGCTCTCCAACAACACCCGCGCAAGTCTGCTGCTGGCGATCCTGTTACACGGTTCGTTCGACGGCACCGCGACCTACGTCCAGGTCTTGGCCGACCGGGCCGTGATCTCCCATGATGCGGCCGCCTTCAGCGCCGGCTTGGGCGCGTTGATTGTCGCGGTGCTGGCGGCGGCGGTGATCGCCTGGTTCACCCACCAGCGGCTGAGTTACCCGCGCTACCGCTACGAGGCCGAACAGCTCGACCTGGCCGCGAGGTAGGCACAATGCAGGCATGCGACGACTGCTGGCGGCGTCCACCCTGGCCGCCGCTCTGGCCCTCTCCCCCGCGGTGAACGCCGCCCCGGTCCCGCCGGTGAGCCCGCAGGCCCAGGCCGCCGGGCTGATCGACGTCCGCACCGTGGTTCCCGACTCCGTCATCGACCTGCGCTACGCCACCGCCAACAACTTCGTCGGCGTGCCGCTGTATCCGGCCGGCGCACGCTGCCTGGTGCATGAATCACTGGCACCGGGACTCATGACCGCGGCCACGCATCTGCGGGCGCAGGGTTACACACTGGTGTTCTGGGATTGCTACCGGCCGCACGAGGTCCAGGTCCGCATGTTCAACGCCGTCCCGGACCCGGCCTGGGTGGCCAAGCCCGGCGACTACGCCCGCAGCCACGAGTCCGCCCGGTCGGTGGACGTGACTCTGGCCGCCGGCGGCAGACTGGTCGACATGGGCACCGACTTCGATGACTTCTCGGCGCGCGCAACGGCGTACGCGACCGATGGAGTCAGCCCGGCACAACAGGCCAACCGCGCCCTGCTGCGCAACGCCATGGCCGCCGGCGGCCTGGCCGTGTACTCCGGGGAGTGGTGGCACTTCGACGGCCCGGGCGCCGGGACGCCGCGCCCGATCCTTGACGTTCCCTTGACGGCCTGGTGAGTACGGCCGTCACGGCTTCGCGGACAGAAACAGGAACGTCGCCAGCAGCACCAGATGCACCAGGCCCTGCAGCGCAAGCGCCCGCCCCTCAGCCATCGTCAACACCGAAACGATGACCGAGAGCGTCAACAGCACGATCTGCATCGGTTCCAGCCCCAGCGTCAGCGGCCCCGGCAACCACACCATCGCCACGGCGATCACCGGGATCGTCAGCCCGATCGACGCCATCGCCGACCCATACGCGAGGTTGAGGCTGTTCTGCACCCGGTTGCGTTTGGCGTTGTTCACCGCCGCGAGCGACTCCGGCGCCAGCACCATCAAGGCGATCACCACACCAACCACGGGATGCGGCAGATCCAGCGCGGCCACCGTGCTCTCGATGGTCGGCGACAGCAGCTTGGCCAGGCCCACCACCGACGTCAGCGCGATCATCAGCACCACGGCGCTGATCCAGGTGTCACGCGCGGACGGCGGGTCTGCGTGCTCGTCGCCGTCGGTGTCCAACAATCCGGTCATCCGGCCGTGCCGGTCAGAGGAGACCGGGACGAAGAAGTCGCGGTGGCGCACCGTCTGGGTGAACACGAATCCCCCGTAGAGAACCAGCGAGGCCAACGCGGCGAAGATCAGTTGGGACTGGGAATACTGCAGGCCCTTGGCGGTCACCGTGAACCCGGGCAGCACCAGGCACACCCCGGCCAGCGTGACCACCGTCGCCAGCGCCGCCCCGGAACCGGAGGCGTTGAACGCGACCAACCGGTGCCGCACGGCCCCGACCAGCAGGCTCACCCCCACGATGCCGTTGAGGGTGATCATCACCGCCGCGAAGACGGTGTCGCGCGCGTAGGTGGCGGCCCCCGGCCCACCGCCGGCCATCAGCATGACGATCATCCCGACTTCGATGACGGTCACCGCGACGGCGAGGATCAGCGAGCCGAACGGCTCGCCGACCCGGTGCGCGATCACTTCGGCGTGGTGCACAGCGGCGAACACCGCCCCGAACAAGCTCACGGCGATGAGAACCAGAACCGCCGGACTGTCGTGGTGGGCCCAGGTCGCGGCCAGCACCACCGCGGCGACCAGCGGGACTAAAAGCGTCCAGTGCAGCGCTCGGCCCCGGGTCGTCTGCTCCATCGCATCACCGTAACGGTGATACGCGGCGCGCGGCTGACTACGCGGAAGCGGCTCCCGCGGTGGCGGGCACCGGCTTGGCGGCGCTGAACCTCAGCGCCGGATCCGCCACCGGGCCCTTGCGCAGCCGGGAGTGGTCGGCCCAGTAATCCATCTCGATGGTCCAGGGACCGCTGGTGCCCTGCTGCGGGAATTCGTCGATGGCACGCAAGATGTAGCCGGCCTCGAAGTCCAGCATCGGGCGGCGGCCCATCGACGGATCGTCGGCGACCGGAACCACCGTGGTGTAGCCACGGGAATCCATGTACTTGAGCAACCGGGACAGGTGCTCGCAGACCAAGTCGACTTTGAGCGTCCACGACGAGTTGGTGTAGCCGAAGGAGAAGGCCAGGTTCGGGATTCCCGACAGCATGAAGCTCTTGTAGACCAGGCAATCGTGGGCGTCTTTCACCTCACCGTCGACGGAGACCTCGATGCCGCCGAACAACTGCAGCTTCAGGCCGGTCGCGGTGACGATGATGTCGGCGGGCAACTCGCGCCCCGACTCCAGCAGGATTCCGGTCTTGGTGAACCGGACGATCTTGTCGGTCACCACGTCGGCCTTGCCTTTGGCGATCACCTTGAACAGGTCGGCATCGGGCACCGCGCACAGCCGCTGGTCCCACGGGTTGTACGACGGGTTGAAGTGGGTCGCGACATCGAAGTCCTTGGGCAGGAACGTGACGTTGGCCCGACGGATGATGCGCTTGGCGATCTTGGGCTGCTTCTGGCACAGGTTGTAGATGAACCGGCCCTTACCGATGTTGAACCGGCGGGCCGCGGCGTAGGCAGCCTTGGGCGGCAACACTTTTCGCAACGTGTTGGCCAGCGGGTCTTTGCGGGGCAGGGGCATCACATACGACGGTGAGCGCTGCAACATGGTGAGGTGACCGGCCGCGTCAGCCATCGCCGGGATCAGGGTGACGGCGGTGGCGCCACTGCCGATGACGACGACGTTCTTACCCGCGTAGTCCAGATCCTCCGGCCAGAACTGCGGGTGCACGATCTGTCCCTGGAAGTCCTCCTGGCCCTCGAAGTGCGGGGCGTTCCCCTCGGCGTAGTTGTAGTACCCGGTGGCGCCGAACAGGAAGTTGCAGGTGATGTCCCACTGGTGGCCGTCACGCTCGAAGGCCACCGTCCACTTCGCGCTATCGCTGGCGAAGTTGGCGCGAATCACCTTGTGCTGCAGATAGATCCGCTTGGCCAACCCGTCCTCGTCGATGGCCTCGTGCAGGTAGTTCAGGATCTCGTCGGCGTCGGCGATGGCGTTGTCGGACGTCCAGGGCTTGAATTCGTAGCCGAAGGTGTGCAGGTCGGAATCCGACCGAATTCCCGGGTAGCGGAACAGGTCCCAGGTGCCGCCGATGGCATCGCGGCCATCGGCGATAGCGAAGGTGTGGCCCGGCAGCATAGTCACCAGATAGTGCCCGAGGCCGATGCCCGAGATGCCGGCGCCGACGACGAGGACATCGACGTGCCCGGTCAGGGCCTCCTTGGGGCGGGCCTGGTTGAACGTGCCGACGGACATTCGGTCTCCTGAAATTGAACCTAGAAATTGAACACAGCGATAAACGCTAACAATGTTATATTTCTGCCGACAGCTGTCAAGGGTAAGGACATCGATTGACCACCGCGAGCGTTTCCCGCCGGGCTCCCGTCCAGGAGCGCAGCCGGCAGACGGTCACCCGCATCCTCGACGCGGCCGCGGCCATCGCCGATGAACAGGGCGTCGACGCCGCCACCACCCGGGCCATCGCCGACCGGGCCGGGGTGTCCTACCCGTCGCTGTACCGATTCTTCGCCGACCGCGAGGCCATCCTCGACGAACTGCTGGAACGGCACGTCGCCGAACTCGACGCCCGCTGCGAGGAGGCCGAGCGGACCTGGCTGATCACCTCGGCGGCGGATTTGCTCAACCAAGAACTCGACCTGCATGTGCACTACTACCGGCTTTACCCGAGTTCGGCGCGGCTGTGGATGGGCGGCCGAACCTCATCGACCGTCACCAAGCACGTCCGCGCCCGGATGAAGCGACTGGCCGGACGCATCCACACCATGCTGGTATCCGCCGGCCTGATCCCGTCCGATACCGATCCGCGCGCCATGCTGGTGGCCGTCGAGATGGCCGACCGGGTGCTGGAACTGTCCTTCCGCGGCGACGACGACGGCGACGCGGGGGCCACCGACTTCGATCAGGCAATCCTCGACATCGGCCGCCGGGCCCTTATCGCTTTCGCTTCTGACCTTTGGCAGCGCCCCCCCAGGTGATCTGCATCAACTCCGCGCTCGGCGTAGCCTCCACCAGCCTCCCGAACGCGGCGGCGAACCCGTCGACGATCATGTCGTGATCAGGCACAAGCTTTGTGTCGCAAGCGATTCCGACAGTGATCTCGCCGTCGTAGCTGTAGATGGTGAAGCTCATCGGCTGATTCCCCGAGACCGGGGCCCAGCCGACCATGCCGTCGACCAGACTGCCCGCCAGGTACACCGGCATCGGCGGCCCGGGCACATTGGTCAAGGTGCCGACGGTGCGATTGGAGAACAGGTCCACCGACGCCTCGTACAGTTCGTGGCTCAGCCCGGCGATGGCCTCCTGGAACCGGAAGGCGACCGCCGCCTCATGGCCGTGCTTGATCCGTTCCATCCGCCGTCTGGCGATCGTGAGCACCTTCAACGGGTCGGGTTCATCGGTGGGCAGTTCCAATTGCACCAGCGCGAAGTCGTTGCCCAGGGTGTCGGGCAGCGTCCGGTCCAGCGGTTTGAGATTCACCGGGACCATGAACGTCACCGACGAGCACCGCGCGTGGTGCGCCACCAGGTACGCGTGCAGCGTGCTGGCGACAGTCGCCACCAGCACGTCGTTGACGGTGCACCGATTGGCGCCGGCGACAGCCTTGACCGCCGCCAGCGATAGCGGCTCCGACCAGGCGACGCTCTTCTCCTCGCCGGCCGTCCCGGTCCACAGCGTGACATCGTTGCGCGTGCCGACCAGCAGTTTGCGCATCGTGTCGACGTCGCCCGGGGCGGCGGAGAAGAAGTCGACCAGCGACCCACCGCCGGGCATCGCCGCACGGACGTTACGCCCCAGCCCCCGACCGGCCGCCTGAGCCGCGCTGAACAGGGTGTTGCCGACGCCCACCGGATTGCGCAGCGCGTAGCGGCCCAACTGGCCGCCACGCTGCAAGACGGCCGGCACGTCGGTGGCCGTCTTGACGACGCCGGCCACCCGCGACGCCGCACTGCCCGCGGTGTGCGCCACGCCCCCGGCGGCCGACCGCAGCCGCCGGCCCAGCGGCTGGCCCGGCGGATGCGGATGAGCGCCCGCCTGCTGGACGGCCGTGGCCATGATCGGGCCGCCCTGCGGTGAGGAATCGAACAGACTCATCGACAACTGCACCATCCGCATGCCGTCGGCGATCGCATGGTGACTGCGCAACACCAGCGCGCTGCCGTTGCCGTATTTGTTGACCCAAATCGCTTGCCACAGCGGATGATTGCGGTTCAGCTCCTCGGTCCGGTGGGCGGCCACCAGATCCTGTAGGGCACGCGGATCATCCGGGTTGTGCAGCGACACCAGGGAGACGTGGTTGTCGAAGTCGAAGTCGGGGTCGGGTTCCCACCACCAGCTGCCGTCGTCGTCCTTGACCGCCCGGCTGCGGAACACCGGATACCGGTTGATCAGCCGCTGCTCGATCACGTCGCGGACCTTGGTGAAGTTCAGCGGCTCGGCGGTCCAGATCACCGAGTCGACGACCATCATGTTGTGCGGGTGGTCCATCTCCAGCCACAGCGCATCCTGGACACCGAGTCGGCGCCGCGCCGTTTCGAGCGCACGTCGCTCGCCCATCGCCACCTCCGCAAGAGTTTTTCCCCCGAATCCCCCATTGTGGCTGATCGACGCGCCGCCGACCCCCGTTACGCAGCAGCAAAAAATATCCCCTGGCATCATGACCGGCGAAGCACGGAAGGGATCGACATGCCGATACGAGCGCTAACCCGCCTGGTGGTACCGACGTTGGCAGTGACAGCACTGGTGGGAATGGCGCCCGCGGCCGAGGCGTGTAGCCGCGTGACCTGGCTGGGACCGGACGGCATGGTGATCACCGGCCGGTCCATGGACTGGCCGTACTCCTTCAATTCCCACCTCTACGCGGTTCCGGCCGGCAGTACCCAGGACGGCAGCGGCGGAGTGAACTCGCTGAAGTGGACACGCAAGTTCGGCGCCATCGAGGTGGCCGGCACCACCGATCCGAAGGGGCCGATAGACGGCGTTTTCGACGGGATGAACACCTCCGGTCTGGTGGCCAATCTGCTCTACCTGGGTGAGTCCGACTTCGGCCCGGCGCCGACCGATAACCGGCCGCGGCTGTCCTTCGGGGGCTGGGTCGACTACGTACTGACCAACTACGCCACCGTCAACGAGGTGGTCGACGCCTTCACCGACCCGTCGATCTACATCGTTCCGATGAACTTCGGACCAGGCTTCGCGGGGCACCCGACCGTGCACCTTTCGGTGACCGACGCCTCCGGCGACTCCGCGATCATCGAGTACCTCGACGGCAAGCCGGTGATCCACCACGGCCGCGAATACCAGGTCATGACCAACAGCCCCACCTACGACGAGCAGTTGAAGCTCAACGCGAATTGGGAGAAGAGGGACCGCAACACGGATTTGCCCGGTTCCATTCAGTCGCAGGACCGGTTCGTCCGCGCGTCTTACTACCTGAGCAAGCTGCCGCAGACGAGCGACGAAAGACAAGCTGTGGCAGGAGTTTTCAGCGTCATGCGCAATGTCTCGGTGCCCTGGGGCGTCGGCGATCCGGAGCACCCGAACCTCTCCCCCACCTACTGGCGCTCGGTGGCCGACTCCACCAACAAGGTCTACTACTTCGAGTCGGCGCTGAGCCCGAACATCGTGTGGGTGAACCTCAACAACGTGAATCTGGGCCCCGGCAGCGGAACCCGAGCGGTGGCCGTCGAGAACAACTATTCCATCATCGGCAATATCGACAAGGCGCTGGCTCCCGCGCAGCCGATCACCTACCTGGCGCCCACGGCCGCCAACTCCCCGGCCGCCAACTCCCCGGCCGCCAACGCCCCGGCCGCCAACGCCCCGGCCGCCGTCGCGCCGGGCGATAAGGCCCCCGCGGCTGCGCAGGCCGACCACAAGTCCGGCTTCAAGGCCTGGTGGCTGCTGACAATCGTGCTGCTGGCCCTGCCCATTCTGCTGCGGCTGTTCCGTAAGCCGAAGGTGGTTGAGTCGGCGGACAAGAGCGACCGGCCGCCTTACTAACGGCTGCGGGCCAGGTCCTCCAGTGCGCCGGCGACGATGCAGGGCCGCAGGATGTAGACCTCGAGATCCGAGCCGGCTGTCACCTGGTTCAGAACCTTCTCCAGCTCAGCCTTCTGCTCGGAGTAGTAGTGCTCCGGCGAGCCGCGGGTGGGGACGTCCTCGGTGATCGGCGACGGGTTGTCCGAGTGATACCCGTAGGCGGCCACCGACGAGGCGTAGACGAGCCGACGCGGACGGGGCGCCTGGACCGTCGCCTCGAAGACGTCGCGGGTGCCTTCGAGGTTGACGTGGCTGCTCTCCTGACGGGAACCGAAGATGATGACGAGGATGTCGCCTTGCCGGTAGACCGTTTTGGTCCAGCCGTGAGCTGCCGGGTCGAACGGGCGCCGGGCCATACCGATGATCCGCTCGACGGACGGATCGCGCTCAAGCGCCTGCACCGCCGATATGCCGATCTCACCGGTCGGGCCGGTTACCGCGACCGTCAGTCCCATATGGGCCAGTATGTCCAGTTCTGACGGGCGCGAAACCTTATTCGGCCGCACCGATCTCGAAGTGTTGGTAGTCAACGGGATTGCGCCACGCGCCGCCCCACCGCCAGCCGTGGTCGGTGAACGCCCGCACCGCCGGGTCACCAGCGCGGAGCAGGCCCGGCACCGCCCGGGTCCGGTCGAGGTAGGCCCCTGCTGTCTTGGGTTGAAGATCTCCGCTGCTATCCAGGTACGGGTTGACCAGTGGATTGACGTCCACAGCGCGGCCGTAGGCATGGAAGGACCAGCCGGTGTTGCCCGGCAGCGGCCGGCAGTTGAACGCCGAGGTGTTGTTGTCCTCCATCGAGAGTTCATCGTCGGCGCCCGGATAGTGCTCGACGGTCTGCATTTTCGCGATGGGATAGCGCAGCCGTCGCAGGTCGGCGAAGACCGCAACGACGTCATCGACGACGTCGCGGTGCACCACCAGAGCGCCGCGATGGATCTTCCCGTCGGAGCCGAGGTAGTCGATCTCCACGCGGCGCAACGCTTCCGGCGCCACCGGGCAGCCCGGTCGCCAGGTCTCCCCCAGATCAGCTGCAGTCACGGAGCGGACGTCCGGGGCCGTTGGCGGCGAGGAGTCGGCGGCGGAAGGCCGTACCGTCCGGATCGTCTCGACGGGCGGCGCCGGAGCAGCATCATGACCGCAACCGCTCACCTCGAGTGCTGCCAACGCGGCCCATACCGCGATCCGTCTGTGTCTCACCACCGCCGATCCCACCACATCGCCGGGTGGCGGGAGCGTCAGGCCGCCGGACGGCGCGTTGAATGAGTCTGTCGGGAGCCGACTTTGGCGGCCGTGCCATTGGCCGGCGCGGGCACGTCGCCGGCAGGGGTTGCGGCCGCGGCGGCGGGCGTGCGGGCCGGCCCCCGGGCCCGGCGCGGTGTGGGCGGTTCGGGAACCGCATCCGGCGGGTCAAGCGCTGCGACCGGCGCCGACACCGAAACCGAGGCCGGCTCGCTCACCACAGCTTGAGGCGTGGACACCGCGACGACGGGCACCGGCGGCTGAACCGCGACGACCGGCCGCGGCACGGAAGCCGTCGCCGCCGACGGCGCATCGTTGCGGGCGTACCCCGCGTCGACGATCGCCTTAAGCGGTTTCTCCAGCGCCGCCACGATCGGCTCGGGAATCCCGATGTCCCGCAACGGCTGAACGAGGGGCAGTTGCGCGGTGGGGATCAGGTACTTCGTCGTGTGTCCGCCGAGGCTGTTGATCGTGGTGGTGATGTTGGCGGCCGGGACGGTGGACACGTCGAGCCCGCCCGACACGGTCTCGTAGTGCCCGTGGACGTAGGGGATGCCCAGTGCCGCGTTGAGGAGGCTCACCAGGTTCCAGGGTCGGTCGGGGACATCGGACCAGCCGTCGTACTCGCCGTTGACGATCACCGAGTCGTAGGGAGTGTCCGGCGCGGTGATCGGCGACAGGTCCAGAATCGGAACCCGGAACGGAAGCACCCTGAGGATCCCGCCGGGGCCGGCCGGGTCGCCGACGGTGATGAAGCTGAGGTTCGCCGGCGACGGTCTGGACGGCAGGGACATCAGCACCTGCTTGGCGTGGGCCACCGCCACCGCACCCTGGCTGAACCCCGCGACGACGACCGGCCCGACGGCGTTCTGGACCGCGTTGACGATCCCGGCCGTCGCGACGGCGATCGACGCATCCATGCCCAATATCTTTGCGGGATAGTCGATTCGGGTTACCGAGTCGTTGGCGAACAGCTTGGGCAGCAACTGCTCCGGGTAGGGAGCAGGATGGTCGGTCTGAGTGCCCTTGACGGTGAATGCAGTGACCGCCTGGGCTGGGGCGGCGGCGATCACCACCGTCCCCACTGTCGCCGCCACTAGACCAGCAACACGGCAAAAGATGGCTCTCCTGACTTATCCGTGGGTGGTTTTTCGGCCGGGTAGTGCGGGGCGGTGGCCGCCGAGGGCGAGCATGGCCAGGGCGATGAGGGCGTCTGGGGATCGGAATCCGAAGGCGATTCGGGTGAGCAGGCGGATTTTG
>CAIRCP010000080.1 GCA_903877095.1 uncultured Actinomycetes bacterium
CGGCTGTAGCCGCCCGAATCGAGGGCATCAACCCGGCCGACCTGACACGACAGATCAACGCCATCCAGATGCAGCTACTGGACCTGGCCAAGGCCAAGACCGAAGCCCTCGCCGCCGCCCGCCACATCGATCTGGAAGCAGTGCAACCGTCAATCAACCGATTGACCAAGACGAAGTAGCGCAAGCCCCCCACGCGCTCACCATGCGTGAGGCACCAGCCACTACTTCGCGCTCACTTTTAGGTGAGGCACCTCGGAACCCGACAAGCATCACGAAAAGTGCCCGCGAAACGCCCTCGGTGCATCAAGTAGGAATGCCCTCGAAACGGTGATTCTGCCCAGGCATGGAGAGCTGGCTGTCGATGTCGTCTCGTGCCGAGATCACCGCGAGGTTCGCCAAAGCGTATGAATCACGGAACCGCTCAACAGCGGTTTCACCCGGCGGTCGCCGCCACGGCGGGTACACCAGATTCCCAGCGCACAGCCTCGCCGGCGCGCACCTCCCGCACAGCGAACCCATGATCGTCAGCGAACCGCAGCGCCACCGCCGGCAGGTCGGCTCCGTTGGTGAACGCCAGCACTGACGGCCCGGCACCGGAGAGCACCGCCGCCACCCCGTGACGGCGGAGAAGTTGCAGGTATTCACCGGACGCCGGCATCGCGGGGGCGCGCTGCGGCTGATGCAGCACATCATCGGTCGCGGCGAGTAGCAGATCCGGCCGCTCGGTAAGAGCCAGCACCAGCAAAGCCGCTCTGCTCACGTTGAAGCGCGCCGCCTCGTGGCTGACCTGGGTCGGCAGCAGCACCCGGGTCTCAGCGGTTGATGATCGCACCTCCGGGATGCCGGGAAACAGCCTGATATCCGGGTGCAGTCGCAGTGGCGCGGCGAAGTAGGCCGCCGGCGCGTCGCCAACGCCGGGCGGCGGATCCGACCAGGACACCACGGCTCCGCCCAGCACCGACGCTGACGCGTTGTCGGGGTGTCCCTCGAATTCTCCGGAGAGCTGGATAAGCTCGGCAGTCGTCAGCGGGCGTTGATCCGACTGCGCCACAAGGGCATTGGCGACAGCAAGGCCACCCACCACCGCTGCCGCGGAGGATCCCAATCCACGGGAATGCGGAATGGCGTTGCGGCAGTGCACTTTCAGACCGGCAGCCGCGACCCCAGCCGCTTCCAGTCCCCGACGGATGGCGACGGCGACCAGGTTATCCAGCCCGGATGGCACCTGACCCTGACCTTCGCCCTCGACCTCAACAACCGTTGCGCCCGAGATTGTTTCGGCGGTGATCTCATCGTAGAGGGCCAGCGCCAGACCGAGGCTGTCGAAGCCCGGGCCGAGGTTCGCACTGGAGGCTGCCACGGTGGCGCGGCCGCTAAGCCCGACAGGCAGTTGGGTGGTCACCGGGTCAGCCCAGCCCCAGAGCGGCTACCACTGCCGCCGGGTCGACCGGCAGCGGGGTGACAGACGGGACGTCGCGAAGCGCAGTGTCGGGGTCCTTGAGTCCGTGCCCGGTCACGGTGCAGACCACCGTCGATCCGGGGCGCACCCAGCCGTCCTCAACGGCCTTGAGCAGGCCAGCGACGCTGGCGGCCGACGCAGGCTCGACGAAGATTCCCTCGTCGCGGGCCAGCAGGTGGTAGGCGGCCAGGAGTTCCTCGTCGGTGGCCGCCAGAAACCGCCCGCCGGACTGCTCCTTGGCTGCCATCGCCCCGTCCCACGAGGCCGGGGAACCGATCCGGATGGCGGTGGCCAGGGTTTCCGGCTTGCTGACCGGGTGGCCCAGCACCAGTGGCGCGGCGCCGGCGGCCTGGGTACCGAGCATCCGCGGCAGGTCACTGATGCCGTCGCGGTGGTACTCGGTGTAGCCCTTCCAGTACGCGGTGATGTTGCCCGCGTTGCCGACCGGCAGGGCGTGGATATCCGGGGCGTAGCCCAGAACGTCGACGATTTCGAACGCCGCGGTCTTCTGCCCCTCGATGCGCACCGGGTTGACGCTGTTGACCAGTGAGATGGTCGGGTAGTCGGCGGTCAGCTTGCGGGCCAGTTCCAGGCAGTCGTCGAAGTTACCGTCGATCTGAATGATCTTGGCGCCGTGCATGACTGCCTGGGCGAGCTTGCCCATCGCGATCTTGCCCTGCGGGATCAGCACCGCACAGGTGATGCCGGCCCGCGCCGCGTACGCCGCCGCCGCCGCCGAGGTGTTGCCGGTCGACGCGCACAGTACCGCTTTCTGCCCGTTCGCCACCGCTTCGGTGACCGCCATGGTCATGCCGCGGTCCTTGAACGAACCCGTAGGGTTGAGCCCCTCAACCTTGACATGCACTGTGCAGCTGGTCTTTTCGGACAGCCGCGGGGCGGGCACCAGCGGGGTGCCGCCTTCCCGCAGCGTCACCGGCGTCCAGTCGGCAGCCATCGGAAGACGATCCCGGTAGGCCTCGATCAGGCCCGGCCAGGAGCATCCGGTGCGGCCACGGCAGTCCGCAAACCCTCGCGCACGACGTTGATCGCTCATTCGGCGGTCCCCTCCAGGCGCAGCACGCTGGTGACCTCCTCGACGACGTCGAGTCCGGCCAACCCGGCGACGGTATCGGACAATGCCGCGTCGGTGGCGCGGTGCGTGACGACGACGATGCGCGCGGAGCCGTCAGCCACCCCCTCCTGGCGCACCTCGGCGATGCTGACTTCACGTTTACCGAATTCGGTTGCCACCGCTGCGAATACGCCCGGGCGGTCCTTGACCCGGATGCTGACGTAGTAACGGGTCGGGATGATGCCGATCGGTGCGATCGGCAACTGTGCGTAGCGGGACTCCCGCGGACCGCGGCCGCCCTGCACCCGGTTGCGGGCCGCCATCACGACATCACCCATCACCGCCGAGGCGGTCGGGTTGCCGCCGGCGCCCTGGCCGTAGAACATCAACCGGCCGGCCGCCTCGGCCTCGACCACGACGGCATTGAAGGCGCCGTTGACCGAAGCCAACGGGTGCTCCAGCGGTACCAGCGCCGGGTAGACGCGGGCCGAAACCCGTTGCTGCCCATCGGCTCCAGTGATCCGCTCGCAGATGGCGAGCAGTTTGATGGTGCAACCCAACGCCCGGGCGGCCTCGAAGTCCGCGGCACCAACCTTGGTGATGCCTTCGCGGTAGACGTCGTCGGCGGTGACCCGGGTGTGGAACGCGATGGAGGCCAGGATCGCCGCCTTGGCCGCCGCGTCGTAGCCCTCAACGTCGGCGGTGGGGTCTGCCTCGGCGTAGCCCAGGGCGCTGGCGTCGGCCAGTGCGCTTGCGTAATCGGCTCCGGTGGAGGCCATTTCGGACAGGATGTAGTTGGTGGTGCCGTTGACGATGCCGGCCACCCGGATCACGGTGTCACCGGCCAGCGATTGGGTCAGCGGCCGGATGACGGGGATGGCACCGGCCACGGCCGCCTCGAAATACAGGTCGACGTGGGCGCGTTCGGCGGCCTCAGCGAGTTCCCCGGTCGACTGTGACAGCAGCGCCTTGTTGGCGGTCACCACCGACTTGCCGTGCTCCAGAGCCGTCAGGATGGCCTTGCGCGCGGGCTCGACCGGTCCCATGAGTTCCACGACGATGTCGACGTCCTCGCGCGACACCAGGTCCTCGACGTTATCGGTCAGCATGTCCACGGGGATTCCGCGGTCGTCGCTGACCCGGCGCACCGCCACACCGCGCAACTCCAGCGGCGCACCGATGCGGGCGGCCAGGTCGGCCGCGCTCTCCTCGATGATGCGCACCACTTCGCGTCCGACGTTGCCCATGCCGAGCACCGCGACACCGATCGGCTTCTCGTTCATCACCGCACCTCCAAACTCAACAAATCTTCGATGGTTTCGCGGCGCAACACCAATCGGGCCTGGCCGTCGCGCACCGCCACCACCGCAGGACGGCCGATCAGGTTGTACCTGCTCGACATCGAATAGCAGTAGGCGCCGGTGGCGGCTACGGCAAGTAGGTCACCGGGTGTCACGTCGTCGGGCACCCAAGCGTCGCGGACCACGATGTCGCCGCTCTCGCAGTGCTTGCCGACGATGCGGGCCAGCGCCGGCGCGGCCGTGCTGGACCGCGAGGCCAACCGGACGTCGTAGTCCGCGCCATACAGCGAGGTGCGGATGTTGTCGCTCATGCCGCCGTCGACGCTGATGTAGCGCCGGTGCGCCGCTCCGCTGATGGCCACGTCTTTGACGGTGCCCACCTCGTAGAGGGTGATGGTGCCCGGGCCGGCGATGGCGCGACCGGGTTCGACGACCAGCCGGGGCGTCGGCAGGCCGACGAGGGCGGACTCGTTGCGCACGATCGAGGTCAGTTTGGCGGCCAGATCGGCGACCGGTGGCGGATCATCCTGGGGCACATAGGAAATGCCCAGCCCTCCCCCGAGATCGACAGTGCCGATCTGTGCGGTCTTCTCGACCCCGAATTCCGCGACGACATCGCGCAGCAGGCCGATGACCCGTCGCGCGGCCAGTTCGAAGCCGCCGACATCGAAGATCTGCGAACCGATGTGGCTGTGCAGGCCGATCAAGCGCAGGTTCGGCGCGGTGAAGACCCGGCGGATGGCCGCCAAGGCGACGCCGGATGCCAGCGACAGACCGAACTTCTGATCCTCGTGGGCCGTCGCGATGTACTCGTGGGTGTGGGCTTCCACCCCGACGGTGACCCGCACCATGACGTCCTGCACCACACCGGCCTCGCCGGCGACGGCATCAAGGCGATCGATCTCGGTCATCGAGTCCAGGACGACATAGCCGACACCGGCTTGGACGGCGGCGGCGAGTTCGTCGACGGATTTGTTGTTGCCGTGCAGGGCAATCCGTTCGGCGGGAAAACCCGCGTGCAGGGCGACGGCAAGCTCGCCGCCGCTGGCGACGTCGAGGGACAGGCCTTCCTCGGCGATCCACCGGGCGATCTCGCCGCACAGGAACGCCTTCGCGGCGTAGTTCACGTTCTCCCCGCCGCCGAAGGCGGCCGCCATCTCGTGGCAGCGGCTGCGGAAGTCGTCTTCATCGATGACGAAAAGCGGTGTGCCGTAATCGCCGGTCAGTGTCGTCACCGGAACACCGGCGACCCGCACCACCCCGTCGTCGCCTCGAACGAGGTTGCGCGGCCACACCCGCGGTGAGAGATCGAGCAACTCAGCGGTGCTGGTCGGCCTCGCGGGCGCATCGCCGTGGTGGATCTCCTCGGCGTGCCGGGGTCCGGCAGGATGAACGCTCACATCCGCTCCGGAGCGCTAACACCAAGGATGCCAAGGCCATTGGCGATCACCTGGCGGGTGGCCTCGCACAGCGCCAGGCGGGCGCGATGCAGATCGCCGACCTCTTCATCGCCCTGCGGCAGCACCCGGCACGAGTCGTAGAAGCGGTGGTAGTCACCGGCGAGGTCTTCGAGGTAGCGGCACACCCGGTGCGGTTCCCGCAGGGCGGCCGCCGATTGCAGAACCCGGGGGAACTCACCGAGATTGCGGATCAGCGTGCCCTCTTTGTCATGGACGAGCAGATCAAGGTGCGCGGCGTCGGGGGTGACGCCGAGGTCGGCGGCGTTGCGGGCCAGCGCGCACAGCCGGGCATGAGCGTATTGCACGTAATAGACCGGGTTTTCACTCGACGCCGATGACCACAGGGCGAGGTCGATGTCGATCGGCGAGTCCACCGACGAGCGGATCAGCACGTAGCGGGCGGCGTCCACCCCGATAGCCTCGACGAGGTCATCGAGTGTGATGACGGTTCCGGCCCGCTTGCTCATCCGCATCGGCTGGCCGTCGCGCACGAGGTTGACCATCTGCCCGATCAGCACCTCGACGGTGTCGGGGTCGTCCCCGAGGGCGGCGGCGGCGGCCTTGAGTCGGGCGATGTAGCCGTGGTGGTCGGCGCCGAGCATGTAGATGCACAGATCGAATCCGCGCTGGCGCTTGTCGAGGTAGTAGGCGAGGTCACCGGCGATGTAGGCGGGTTCGCCGTCGCTCTTGATG
This sequence comes from uncultured Actinomycetes bacterium, assembly GCA_903877095.1. Taxonomy (GTDB): domain Bacteria; phylum Actinomycetota; class Actinomycetes; order Mycobacteriales; family Mycobacteriaceae; genus Mycobacterium. The sequence goes on from CAIRCP010000080.1 coordinate 5,986, forward strand.
ACCACACGGTCCTTGTCGTCGCCGTAATCCGTTGTGCGCAACCAGGTTGCGCCGTCCTTCTCGTAGATGGCCCCGTTGGCCCGCAGCTGTGCGATGGCCTGCTCCACCCGACCGCTGGTGTGCATCGAGTCTTCGTGGGTGTAGACGTCGAAGTCGGTGCCGAACTCGTGCAGCGAGGACTTGATGTGGCCGAACATCAGGTCCACGCCGATCTCCCGGAACGTCTCGCGCATCTGCGCGTCGGGCAGGCTGAGTGCGTCGGGAGCCTTCGCCAAGACGTCGGCGGCGATGTCGACGATGTAGGCGCCGGCGTAGCCGTCCTCCGGGGTCGGCTCGTTCTTGGCCGCGGCGATCAGCGAGTTGACGAACCGGTCGATCTGTCCGCCGTGGTCGTTGAAGTAGTACTCGCGGACCACACGGGCGCCCTGGGTGCTCAGCAGCCGGCCGAGTGCGTCACCGACGGCGGCCCACCGGGTGCCGCCGATATGGATGGGGCCGGTGGGGTTGGCCGAGACGAACTCCAGGTTGATGGAGCGGCCGTCGAGGAGTGTGGAGTTGCCGTAGGTGGTGCCGGCTGCGGCGATGCTGGCGACGATCCGACCTTGGGCCGAGGCCTCGATGCGCAGGTTGACGAAGCCTGGGCCGGCCACCTCGGCGGAGGCGATGCCGTCGGCGTCAGTGAGCGCGGCGGCCAGCCACCCGGCCAGCTCGCGGGGATTGGCGCCGACCTTCTTGGCCACCTGCAGCGCCACATTGGTGGCGTAGTCGCCGTGCTCGGGGTTGCGCGGCCGCTCCACGGTGACCGTCGCCGGCAGCGCGGCCGTATCCAGGCCGTGCTCAGCGAGCACCTTTGCCGCATTAGTGCGCAACAAGTCGGCGAGGTCGGCGGGGGTCACGAGGGTTCATCCTATGCGTTACGCTGTGTCAGCCCGACCGGCGCACACGTGCGCCCCCGTAGCTCAGGGGATAGAGCGTCTGCCTCCGGAGCAGAAGGCCGCAGGTTCGAATCCTGCCGGGGGCACTTTCGCCCAGATCGCGTCTACGCGCGCGCTTCGACCCACCGAATCAACCGCCGACGCTGCTCGGCGACCCGCTCGGGATGCTGCTCGTCCTGACGCTCGGCAGCGATGGCCTCCTGCCACGCCCGACGCATGTCGGCGTCGCGGAATTGGACGGTTGCGGTTCTTGTCATGCTCACCCCTTTTGGATGTTTCTCAGCATAACGGGGTGTACGACAAAATTGTTCGAACGAATTCCCCTCGGGGCCAATTACCGGCGGGGCGACTTATCGGCGGGGCGACTTACCGGCCGGGCGACACGGCCATCGCCTCGGCGGCGGCCAATAGCCGAGCCAGCACCTTCATCGACGCGATGTCGGAATCGGTGAATCCCTCGCGTTCCACGGTATTGGCGGTCAGCATCCCAAAGGCCAGGTCATCGGCGCGAACGGCCACCGAGACGAACGACTTGTACCGGCGAGGCTTGCTGGCATCCCAGCCGGCCGGAATCTTCGTGTCGGTGTCGTTGCTGAATGCGGCGTCGCCGTCGTCGATCAGCTCCCACACCCCCTGATCGGCGCCGAACCCTTCGCGAAACTCGCTGGTGAACATATCCTCGCGGTTGATGGAATCGATATAGGAACCGCACCGCATGACCCGCGGCCGGACATACGGATCCTCCACCCGGAAATACGCCGCGCGGGGTGCATCGCTGCGCACCAGATCGCAGACCTTGCTGACAATCGAAGCCCGGAACGCGGCGATTTCCGCCTGCTTCGACGGACCGCGAAGAGGCGCGAGGCACCGCAATTTCTCGGCAGTGCCGAGCATCGCCCCGTTGATGAGCAGCGATGTCCGCCGCGATTCGGCTTTGAGAGCCTGCTCCAGGGTGAGTTTTTCACCCTCCTGCTGAGCCTTATAGGCGCGCTCATTGGCGAATTTGTAGAAGCCTAGGACTGCCGTCGTCGCCGCCAGAAGGTAAGCGGCGTACGGGGCGGCAGCCTTCCATACACCGGCACTGACGCCACTGACCAAAGCGACCGACGCTGCCAGCAGGGCCAGCGTCGTCATCATGACGGTGTAGCGGACCGTGCGGTCCTTCACCTTCTTGATCGCCGGTTCGGCCGGAGGTTCCCCCATGGCGGGCAGCATCTCATAGCCCGGCGACACCGCCGCCCGGCCTCGGCGCGAGGCTATCGCCCGGGTTCAGACCCCGAGGTAATCGGACTCGAGAACGAGATCGGGGATCAGGTCCTGGTACTCGACATGCGTGCGGTGCTCGACGGTCTGCCAGCCACGGCCCTGTTGTTCGCGCATGTAGGCGCGATACTTCGGCGATCCGGGAAAGCCGACGTTGTCGGCCACCACGATCGAGCCTGGGTGCAGCCAGCCGCGGTCAACGATGGCGAGCAGGTCGGAAAGGTAGGCGTTCTTGTCATGATCGACGAACACGAAATCCAGTGCCCCACCAACCACCCCGTGCTCAGCCTGCAACCCATCCAAAGTGCGGCCCCCGTCGCCGATGGTTCCGACGACACACCAGACGCGGTCGGCGACACCCGCGTGTGTCCAGATGCGCCGGGCGACGTCAGCGTTGGCAGCCGACAACTCGACCGAAACCACCCGTGCCGAGGGCGCGGCCCGGGCGATCCGTAACGCGCCGTAACCGCAGTAGGTGCCCAACTCCAACGCCAGGCGAGGATTCGATCGGCGGACCGCCGCGTCGAGCAATTTGCCCTTCTCGTCGCCGACGTTGACCAGAAAGGACTTTTCGTAGGCGTAGCGGTCGATCGTGGCGAGAGCGTCGTCGATATCGCCAGGGCGGGCGTGCTCCACCACATAGCGGGCGACCGCGGCTTCCCGCCCGTCGCCCAACTGGCCTGTCGAGTTGAACTTCCGGATACCGATACCCGCCCGCACCACAGACCACCGCAGCATCGGCAGACGCCGTCGTAGTCCCATGCGGCCACGCTACGGGAAAGTGCCGAACCGGAGACATTCCAATAAAGCGTAGGTTCGGTGGAGTGTCGTCGCCCGGTAGTTCCAAGCAGTCAGCCGGCAGGACCTTCATCGCGCTGAGTTACGGCGCGGTGTGCCACACCGCCTTCCTGCTCGGGGTGGTGACCATGATGGTCGCGATGTTCTTCGGGATGAGCAGATCGCTGGGCAGCGTCCCCGCACCGTGGTCCTGGGTCGCCAACGCCGCCCTGATTGTTCAGTTCCCGGTCGTGCATTCGATGCTGCTCACCGCCCGCGGCAGGAAACTGCTGGCGCGGATGGCGCCGTCGGGCACCGGAGCCACGCTGTCCACGACGACCTACGTCGCTGTCGCTGCGCTGCAGGTTTTCGCCCTCTTCGCGTTCTGGTCACCCACCGGAACGATCTGGTGGCAGGCCGGCGGTACGACGCTGGTCGCGTGGACGGTGGCTTACGTCGCTTCCTGGCTATTGCTCGGCAAGTCGATGTATGACGCCGGACTGGGCCTGCAGACCGGCACCATCGGGTGGATCGCGCTGCTTCGGGGCAGGAAGCCGGTCTATCCGCCGATGCCCGTGACCGGGCTGTTTCGATTCACTCGCCAACCGATCTACGTGGCCTTCGCGCTGACCCTGTGGACCGTTCCGACGTGGACTCCCGACCAACTGATCGTGGCACTCACCTTGACGATGTACTGCCTGGTCGCGCCGCGCTTCAAGGAGCGTCGCTTCCGGCGGATCTACGGATCGACGTTCGACGAGTACGCCCAACGCGTCCACTACTGGATCCCGTGGTTCAGGAAACGGCGGTAGAGACGCGGACATCTCGGGCACGCCGGCCCACCGGCTAGATCCTGCGGTTGGTCACCACACCGGTCATCGCCTGTACCGACGGTGCCACCGCGATCCCCGGATCGCAATCGGGCGCACGCAAGGGCTCGCCGTAGGTCATCTCGATCGGCACCACCCCGGCCCAGCCGCCGGCGGCGACGTCGTCGGCGTCGTCGTCGGGCCATCCGGCGGACACCTTGAGTGACCAGTTGTCGTCGGTGATCGGCATGGTGAGCACCAGGGTGGCGGCCAGTTCCTTGGCGGTACTCCCCCGCAGTTCGGCGGACCGTCCGGGGATGAAGGTGTCCACAATCGCCGTCAGATACTCGTCTTTCGCGTCGGCGCCGACAGTGGCGAAACTGCCGAACACCACCGCGCTGCGGTAGCGGAAAGACGACTCGAAGCCGCTGCGCGCGACACGACGCCGTCGAGTGCGGTGACGCATGCCGACGCAGGGGCGCCGCCGGCGAGTTCGCGCAGCCACGGCGATCCAGTGGAGCCGTGGATCACCAGTTCGTCGCCGATGCGGGCGAAGCCAATCGGCAGCGCCACGGGATGGCCGTCGCGGACGAAGGCGATGGTGACCAGCGGGGTGCTGTCGAGCAGGGCCTCGAGGTGGTCCCGCTGATGAATCTGCTTCTCCCGCAGGCGGGAAACCTCGGTCGACGGCTCCATCAGCCGACCCGCCGCAACGCCGCCGGGTTCAGATCCTTCAGCGTGGGATAGCCGTCGATGGCCATGATGAGGTCCGCTTCGGCGAGCATGGACCGCAGGACGTGCACGATCCCATCGGTTCCAGCCAGAGCGGCCCCGTAGGCGTAGGGACGGCCGATGCCGACCGCGCGAGCCCCCAGTGCCAGGGCTTTGACAACGTCAGCGCCGGAACGGATTCCGGAGTCGAACAGCACCGGCACGTCACCGGAGGCCGCCACCACGTCGGGCAGGCAGTCGATGGCCGGCAGGCCGCCGTTGGCCTGGCGGCCGCCATGGTTGGAGCAGTAGATCCCGTCGACGCCGGCGTCGATCGCCCGGCGGGCGTCGTCGGGGTGGCAGATGCCCTTGAGGATGAGCGGCAGCTTCGTGATGGACCGAAGCCAGTGCAGGTCGTTCCACGTCAGGGAGTTGCCGAAGACGCTGACCCAGTGCGGGACGGCGTTGCGCGGATCGCTGAGATCGGCGTCCACTTTGGCCCGGAAGTGCGGGTCGCTGATGTAGTTGGCCAGGCACAGTCCGCGCAGTTGCGGGAAGTTCGCCGTCGACAGGTCACGCGGCCGCCAGCCCGGCACCCAGGTGTCCAGCGTCACCACGATGCCGGTGTAGCCGGCCGCCTCGGCGCGATCGACCAGACTCTCCGCCAGTTCTCGGTCGGTGGGCGCATAGAGCTGGAAAAGCCCTGGGGTGTCGCCGAATTGGGCGGCGACGTCTTCGAGTGGATCCATGGTCAGGGTGGACACGCACATCGGCACGCCGGTCTTGGCTGCGGCGCGGGCGGCGGCCAGGTCGCCGTGCCGGTCGGGGGTGCACAGGCCGATGACGCCGATGGGCGCCATGAACACCGGCGCGGGCCAACGCCGGCCCCAGAGTTCCACAGAAAGGTCGCGTTCGGTGGCGCCGACGAGCATCCGCGGGATAAGTCCCCAGCGGTTGAAGCCGTCGGCGTTGGTGCGCTGGGTCAGCTCGTCACCGGCCCCGCCGGCCACATACGACCAGATCGACGGCGACATCGCCTGCTGCGCGCGGGATTCCAACTCCGCGAACGACATCGGCAGACTCGGCAGCACACCGGCCAAACCCTGGAAGTAGATCTCGATCTGATAATCGCCGAAACTCATGATTCCGATCTCCTTGTTGCAGAAGCGAATTCCGCGGTGACCTCAGCCGCCCGCCGCAGCTGGTCGAGGTCCGAACTGGTCGGGATCAGATGCACCTCGCTGGTGCCGATCTCGGCGAAGCCGCGCAGGACGTCGGCCAGTTGCTCCTCGGTGCCGGCGAATCCGGTGTGCGGGGCCATGGCGTCGACGATCTGCGCGGGAATCCAGTTCATGTAGTGGCGCAGGTGCCGGTGCATCTGCGCCCGGGCGTCCTCAGGGTCGCCGAGGGCGAACCAGAACGAGGTGGCCAGGTGCGGGGCCGGCTTGCCGGCCCGCGCCCAGGCGCCGCGCCCCACCTCGAACAGGTCATTCTGTTGGGCCACATCAAGATTCAGCGTGATGCCGGCCAGGCCGTCGGCCCAGGTGGCGGCGCTGCGCAGTGTCTTGGGCCCGACGGTGCCGACGAGCAGCCGCGGGCCGCCCGGCTGTGCGGGCGACGGGCCGACGGGAAGGACGGATTCGGTGAGTTTCTCACCGGCCCACACCCTCTTCATGACCGCGACCCGCTCGGCCATGTCCCGGATGGTCTGGGTGGACGGGTCGGCACCGACGGCCAGGTAGTCCTCGTGGCGTCCCCCGACGCCGACGCCGACCGTCAGCCGGCCACCGCTCAGGACGTCGCCGGTGGCCAGCGATTTGGCCAGCAGCACCGGATCGTGGAGTTGGGGAACGACGACGGTGGTGACCAGCGGCACCCGCTCGGTCCAGGCGGCCAGGGCGCCGAGCAGCGTGACGACCTCCGGATTGTCGAAGGCGATGCGCTCGCCCCAGCACAGCGAGGCGAACGGGCCCTCGTCGATGCCGCGGGCCCACTGCCGCAGGATGCCCGCGTCGAGGTCGGGCTCCATCACCGGCATGGTCATACCTATCTGCACGATCGCGATTGTGGCACGGCAGGCGACAGCCAACGGCTACCGGACGGGATCCTTGTGCGGGCGCACCGGGCCGGCGTTCGGCGGCGGCTTGAGCAGGGTGCCTCCGACGGTGCCGCGCGTGGTGCGGATCGCGACCAGCAGCCAGGTGGAAAGCAGACCGGCGTAGGCGATCACGGCGGCCACCCGGAACGCGGGCAGGCCGGTGTGCGCGGCCAGCTGGGTGGTGCCGGTGACGAACGTTCCGACCGGGAAGGTCAGGCTCCACCACGTCAGCGCGAACGGCATGCCGCGACGCAGGGTCCGCACGGTGAGCGAGGTCGCGAGTGCGATCCAGAGCACGGCGAAACCCCATACCGGAACGCCGTAGAGGATCGCGAAGGAGTTCATCGCGCCGGCGATCGACGGCTCCACCGCCGAGGCCGCCTCACGCCCGAGAAGCCCTGCGGCCGTGATGGATTGCCCCAGCGGCCCAAGAACGATCCACAGGGTGGGAACCCGCGCTGTACCCGAGGTCCCGTACAGCGCGAGCCGACTCCAGATCATCGAGATGATGATGAGTGCTGCCAGCAGCGACAGCCCGAACATGGCCCAGCAGCCGTAGAGCAGGGTTTGCCGCCAGACCCCCGCTCGGGCGTGCGGAATCAGCAGCGCCCCGGTGGCGGCGGCGACCATCGGCGGCACGATCGGCATGAGCCAACCGCCGAATGCGGCGTCCGGTTCCACCTCGTGCTGGGTGAACATCAGATACGGGATGCTGACGGCGGTGAACAGACCGCCGACAGTTCCGGCGGCCCACAGCAGCCAGGCCAGGCCGATGGCGGCGTGGTCGCCGATGACCTGGCCGCCGACCAGCACCGCGCCGGTCCCTACCGTCAGCAACGCCATCGGGGCCGCGCCGTAGAAGTGCGCCATCTGCGGATTGCGGGCGTGGCCGCGCGCCACCGTCGGATTGCGTAACCAGTGGCCGCCCACGATAACCAGCAGTCCGGTCAGCAGCACCGCGGCAGCCACCCACACCGCACGCGTAAAGATATGCATGCCAGGCACATCCACCGGCAGCGTGGCGCCGGCGTTGGCGACGATCCCGGTCCCCATGACCGAGGCGAACCAGTTCGGCCCAATGTTGCCCAGCCACTTGCGGTCAGCTGCTGCGACGCCCACGGCGACTCTCCTGACTGAGGTAGTCCCGAGCCATCCGGTCGACATGGGCGGGAAGATCGCCGGACGCCACGTCGGCCAGGGTGGTCTCCTCGAGTACCGACCTCATGCTGGCGCGCAGCGCCCGCCAGACGTCGGCGAGCGCGGCCGTGGATCCGGAATACGGCAGGTCGCCCAGTCCGATGTCGCGCACACTGGCCAGCGGGCCGTCGATACAGCGCAACACGTCGGCAATGCTGATCTGCTCCGCCGGACGGGCCAGTTCGTAACCGCCGTCACGGCCCCGGTGACTGCGGACCAGCCGGTCGGCCCGCAAGTCGGACAGGATGTCGACAAGGAACTGGGGCGGAATCCCTTGGGATTTCGCTATTTCTTCGGTGGTGAGCAGATTGCCGGCAGGAATCGACGCGAGTTCCGTCATCGCGCGGACGGCGTATTCCGCTTTCGCCGACATCCGCATGGCGCTAATCCAAGCTCACCGCGGCGATGACCGCATCGGCGAACCGCGGATCACACACCAGCAGGTCCGGCAGCAGCGGGTCCGGGCGGTTGTACCGCAGCGGACTGCCGTCAATGCGCGAGGTGTGCAGTCCGGCGGCCCGCGCCACCGCGACCGGGGCCGCGGAGTCCCACTCGTATTGCCCGCCCGCATGCACGTAGACCTCCGCGCGGCCCTGCACCACCGCGGCGACTTTGGCCCCGGCCGAGCCCATCTCGACCAGGGTGCCGCCGAGCGCGTCGCGTACCTGCAGCGCCACGGCCGGCGGACGGGTGCGCGACACCACGATCCGCGGCGGCCCGGAGACCTCGGCGGGAGCCGTCACGTCGGGGGTGGCCAGCGTGACGCCCTGGGCCGGCAGAGCGACCGCCCCGGCGACGAGTTCCCCCCGCTCCCACAACGCCACGTGCACCGCCCAGTCGTCGCGGCCGGGTTCGGAGAATTCGCGGGTTCCGTCGAGCGGGTCGACGATCCATACCCGTTCCGAGCGCAACCGGACCGGGTTGTCGACGCCCTCCTCGGACAGCACCGCATCGACCGGCCGCCGGCTCAATAGTTCCCGCATCAGGAAGTCGTGGGAACTTTTGTCGCCCTGGGCTTTTCGATCCGAGGCCGGGGCGTCGGCGAACTCGGCACGCACCGTCAGCAGCAGTTCGCCTGCCCGGGTGGCCAACTCGGCGGCCAATTCGTGATCGTTCACCCCCGCGACCCGATGAGCTCCACCACCTGGGCGGCCAGTTCGTCCACGGTGCGGTCGGGGGTTAGCCGCAGATCGGGACTCTTCGGCCGTTGATACGGGCTGTCGATGCCGGTGAAGTGAGTGATCTCACCACGGCGGGCCTTGGCGTACAGGCCTTTTGGATCTCGCCGTTCGCAGTCCTCCAACGGGGTGTCGACGAAGACCTCCAAGAACTCGATCCCGGCGGTGTCGTGCACGCCGCGGGCCAATTCGCGATGTTCCTGCAGCGGGCTGATCACCGGCACCATGACGGTGAGGCCGGCATCGGCCATCAGAGTCGCGACATGCGCCAGCCTGCGCAGGTTCTCGGCGCGGTCGGCCATGGTGAAACCGAGGTCGGCGTTGAGCCCGTGCCGCAGGTTGTCGCCGTCGAGAATGTAAGAGGGAGTTCCGCGTTCGAGCAGCATCCGCTCCACGACCACGGCCACGGATGATTTTCCGGAGCCGGACAGGCCGGTGAACCACACGGTGCGGCCCTTGGTGAGCCGGTCAGCGACAGTGACCAGCGAGCGGTGCCGCACCGTATTGGGCGAGGCGGTGCGACTCGACGCGGGCACGGTGTCGCGCACCATGCCCGCCGCCACGGTGACGTTGGTGTCGGGATCGATGAGGATGAACGATCCGGTGGCCGCATTGCGGGAGTACTCGTCGAGCAGCAGAGGCACCTGGGTGCGCAACGTGATCCGGCCGAGTTCGTTGAGCTTGAGCGCCGTTGCGCTCTTGTCGCGGTGCAGGGTGTTCACGTCGAGCCGGTAGTCCAGCGCGGTGACCCGGGCGCGGGTGGTGCGGGTGGTCTGTTTGATGACGTAGTCGCGGCCCGGCTCACACACCGCGTCGTCGGCCATCCAGCAGATCATCGCGTCGAATTCATCCGTGACGTCGGGTTGATTGTGCGGACGGGCCAGCATGTCACCGCGGGAGATGTCGATGTCGTCGGCCAGGCTGATCGACACCGCCATGGGCGGAAACGCTTCGGCCACCGGCCCATTGGGCCCGGCGATGGTGGTGATGCGGCTGGCTTTCCCGCTGGGCAGCACCACCACCTCGTCGCCCGGGCGCATGATGCCGCTGGCCATGGTGCCGGCGTAACTGCGATGGTCGGCGTGTTCGCGGGTCTGTGGCCGGATGACGTACTGAACCGGGAATCTGGCGTCGACGAGATTGCGGTCGCCGGCGATGTAGACGTCCTCCAGATGGCTCAGCAGCGGCGGTCCGTCGTACCACGGGGCTTTCTCGGACTTGGTCACGACGTTATCGCCGGTGAGCGCCGAGATCGGGATCGTGGTCACATCGTGGACATCGAGGCGGGCTGCGAAAGCGTGGAACTCGTCGCGAATCGCGTTGAACGGCGCGCGATCCCAGTCGATGAGGTCCATCTTGTTGACCGCCAGCACGATGTGCTGAACCCCCAGGAGCGAGGCCAGGAAGGCGTGGCGGCGGGACTGCTCCAGCAGTCCGGCGCGGGCGTCGACGAGGACGATCACCAACTGTGCGGTGGACGCACCGGTCACCATGTTGCGGGTGTACTGAATATGACCCGGGGTGTCGGCGATGATGAATTTCCGCTTCGCAGTGGCGAAATAGCGGTAGGCGACGTCGATGGTGATGCCCTGCTCGCGCTCCGAACGCAGGCCGTCGGTCACCAGGGCCAGGTCGGTGTAGTCGTTGCCGCGTTCGCGCGAAGTGCGTTCGACGGCGGCGAGTTGGTCCTCCATGACGGCCTTGGAGTCGTACAGCAGCCGGCCGATCAGGGTGGACTTGCCGTCATCGACGGAACCGGCGGTGGCCAGGCGGAGCAGGGATCCGGAGGGCAGGCGCGAAGCGACTGGGGAGTTGGATTCGGGCATCAGAAGTAGCCCTCCCGCTTGCGGTCTTCCATACCGGCCTCGGAGATGCGGTCGTCGGCCCGGGTGGCGCCGCGCTCGGTGAGCCTGGAGAGAGCGGTCTCAGCGATCACGTCCTCGACGGTGGCGGCAGTGGACTCCACACAGCCGGTGCAGGTCACGTCTCCGACGGTGCGGAACCGGACCGACGCGTCGAACACCTCCTCCTCGGTGGCGGGTTGCAGGAACCGGTGCACGGCCAGCAGCATCCCGTCGCGCCGGAACACCGGCCGCCGGTGGGCGTAGTAGATGGCGGGCAGTTCGATGCCCTCCTCGCCGATGTAGGCCCAGATGTCGTATTCGGTCCAGTTGGAGAGCGGGAATGCCCGGATGTGCTCGCCCTTGCGGTGCCGGCCGTTGTACAGGTTCCACAGTTCGGGCCGCTGCGCCTTGGGATTCCACTGCCCGAACTCGTCGCGGAAGCTGAACACGCGCTCCTTGGCGCGGGCCTTCTCCTCGTCGCGCCGGGCACCGCCGAAGGCGGCGTCGAACCCGTTCTCCCGGATCGCCCGCAACAGGGTCACCGTCTGCAGTGGGTTGCGGGACGGGCCGTTGTCGACCACCCGGCCGGCGTCGATGTCGTCCTGCACATTGGCCACCACCAGGCGCAACCCGTAGCGCTCGACGAGAGCGTCGCGGGTGGAGATGACCTCGTCGAAATTGTGGCCGGTGTCGACATGCATGACCGGGAACGGCACCCGCGCGGGCGCGAAAGCCTTGATGGCCAGGTGCAGCATGACGATCGAGTCCTTGCCGCCGGAGAACAGCAGCACGGGACGTTCGAACTCGGCGGCCACCTCGCGGATGATGTGGATGGCCTCCGCCTCCAGCGAGCGCAGTTGGCTCAGTTCGTACTGGCCGGGCTGCGGGCGGGCGGGGTCGTGCTGGCCCGGCAGCGGCCGGGCCGCCAGCGAGTTGGCCATTTTTCCTCGAAAAGTTGGTAGATTTGACCAGATTAACCGGAGTCAGGGCCCATTAATCCACCCGCCGAGGTGGCATGTCAAACACACCGCCGACATTGCGTACAGATCGCGATTCCGAGCGGAAACGCGACCTGGACGCAGCGTCGATGAAGTCGTTAGAGCGTGACCTCGTGCAATTTGCCGGTGGCCACATCGAAGACGAACCCCCGCGCCGAACTGTGCAGCGTGACGAACGGGCTGGCCTGGATGCGGCGCAGCGACTGCCGAACGTCCTCCTCGACGTCGGGGAACGACTCCGCGGCCCATTCCGGCTTGATGCCGGTGTCCTTCTGGATGCCGGCCTTGAAGTCGTCGTCGGTGAACGTCAACATGCCACAGTCGGTGTGGTGGATCAGGACGATCTCCCGGGTGCCCAGCAGCCGCTGGCTGATGGCCAGCGAGCGGATCTCGTCGTCGGTGACCACACCGCCGGCGTTTCGGATGACGTGGGCCTCACCCTCCTTGAGACCGAGGATGCGATAGACGTCCATCCGGGCGTCCATGCAGGCCACCACTGCCAGATGCCTGCTGGGGGGCAGGGGCAGTGGGCCGGAGAAGGTCTTGGCGTACTCGGCGTTGTTGGCCAGGTACTCGTCGGTCACGCTCACTGGGCAGCCTCCTGTCGTTGACGGCCCCGATGGTAGCGACCGGCCGGGCCGGTGTCAGCGGCTGGAATCGGCGTGATCGCAACAGCCGTAGCCGTGGCTACCGCGGAGAAACGTAAGTCATCTCCTACCCTGTGCTGCATGCAATGGCCGGCCGTCGCTGCCTTCGGCAGCCTGGGACCCCGCGTGCGGCGCCGATGATCCGGTTTCTGGCACGACGGCTGCTCAACTACGTGGTGCTGCTGGCAGTTGCGTCGTTCCTGACGTTCGCGCTGACGTCGTACTCCTTCCAGCCGTTGGACGGCCTGCTGCAGCGCAACCCGCGTCCGCCGCAGGCGGTCATCGACGCCAAAGCGGCCGAACTCGACCTCGACAAGCCGATACCGCTGCGCTACGCGCATTGGGTGTCCGGGGCGGTGCGGGGTGACTTCGGCACGACGGTCAACAGCCAGCCCGTTGCCGACGAACTGTGGCGCCGCATCGGGGTGAGCCTGCGCCTGCTGGTGATCGGCTCGGTATTGGGCACGCTGATCGGCGTGGCGATCGGCGCGTGGGGCGCGATCCGCCAGTACCGGTTCTCCGATCGGGCGGTGACGCTGATGTCGCTGCTGATCATCAGCACCCCGACTTCCGTGTTGGCCAACCTGCTGATCCTGGGTGCACTCAACGTCAATTCCATTCTGGGAGTTCAGCTTTTCGAGTTCACCGGGGAAACCGCACCGGTGCCGGTGAGTGGCGCCTGGAACCAGTTCGTCGACCGCCTGCAGCATCTGGTACTTCCGACGATGACGCTGGCGCTGTTCTCCATCGCCGGGTACAGCCGGTATCAGCGCAACGCCATGCTCGACGTACTCGGCCAGGATTTCATCCGCACCGCCCGGGCCAAGGGGCTGACCCGCCGGCAGGCGTTGATCAAGCACGGCCTGCGCACCGCGCTGATCCCGATGGCGACCCTGTTCGCCTACAGCGTCGCCGGACTGGTCACCGGTGCGGTGTTCGTGGAGAAGATCTTCGGCTGGCACGGCATGGGCGAATGGGTCGTCCAGGGCATCGCCACCCAGGACACCAACATCATCGCGGCCATCACGGTGTTCTCCGGTGCGGTCGTGCTGCTGGCCGGCCTGCTCTCCGATGTCATCTACGCGATCCTCGACCCGAGGGTGCGGGTGACATGACCAGCGCGGAAATGGGCGGGGCCCTTTCGAATCCGGGCGGGGCGGATCCGGCACCCGTCGAGTCCTTCGTCTCCCGGCGCACCCTGGTGACCCGCCGCTTCGTCAGGAACAGGCTGGCGGTCGCCTCGCTCGCGGTACTGGTGGTGATGTTCGTCGCCGCCTACGCCTTGCCGCCGCTGCTGCCCTACTCGCACACCGACATCGACTTCTATGCCCTGCAGAGCCCGCCCAGCCCGCAGCACTGGTTCGGCACCAACGCCATCGGCCAGGACATCCTCGCCCAGGTGCTGCGCGGCACGCAGAAGTCGATGCTGATCGGCGTGTGCGTCGCCGTCATCTCCACGACGATCGCCGCGACCGTCGGATCGGTGGCGGGCTACTTCGGCGGCTGGCGCGACCGCGCGCTGATGGCGTTTGTCGATCTGCTGCTGGTGGTGCCGAGCTTCATCCTGATCGCGATCACCACGCCGCGCACCAAGAACTCGGCCAACATCGCCCTGCTGATCGTCTTGCTGGCCGCGTTCAACTGGATGGTCAGTTCCCGGATGGTGCGCGGGCTCACCATGAGCCTGCGGGAGCGCGAATACGTTCAGGCCGCCCGCTATATGGGTGTGCCCAGCCGGCGGATCATCGCCCGCCACATCGTGCCCAACGTCGCCTCGATTCTCATCATCGACACCGCGTTGAACGTCGGCGCGGCGATCCTGGCCGAGACGGGCCTGAGTTTCCTCGGTTTCGGCGTGCAGCCGCCCGACGTGTCGCTGGGCACTCTGATCGCCGACGGCACCAAGTCGGCGACCACCTTCCCGTGGGTCTTCCTGTTTCCCGCCACCGTGCTGGTGCTGATCATCCTGTGCGCCAACCTGATCGGCGACGGGCTGCGCGACGCGCTGGACCCCGGCAGCGCCAACCTGCAACGCCGGAAGTCCAAGCCGTGAGCCTGCTTTCGGTGACCGACCTGTCGGTGACCTTCCCCACCGACAACGGCGAACTGAGAGCCGTCCGCGGGCTGAGCTACCAGGTCGCCCCCCGCGAGGTGGTGGCGATGGTCGGCGAGTCCGGCTCCGGCAAGTCCGCAGCCGCCATGGCGGTGATCGGCCTGCTGCCGGAGTACGCCGATGTCAGCGGGTCGGTCCAACTGGACGGCCAGGAACTGCTGGGGATGTCCGACGAGGCGATGTCGCGGATTCGCGGGCGTCGCATCGGCACGGTGTTCCAGGACCCGATGTCGGCGCTCACGCCGGTGTACACCGTCGGCGACCAGATCGCCGAGGCGATCCGCATTCACCAACCCGACGTCAGCAAGGCGGCCGCCCGGCGACAGGCCACCGAACTGCTGGAACTGGTGGGCATCAACCAGCCCGAACGGCGGGCCCGGGCCTTCCCGCACGAACTGTCCGGCGGTGAGCGTCAGCGTGTCGTGATCGCCATCGCGATCTCGTGCGACCCCGACCTGATCATCTGCGACGAGCCGACGACCGCCCTGGACGTCACCGTGCAGGCCCAGATCCTCGACGTACTCCGGACCGCCCGCGACGTCACGAACGCCGGAGTGCTGATCATCACCCATGACCTCGGGGTGGTGGCGGAGTTCGCCGACCGGGCCGTCGTGATGTACGCCGGCCGCCCGGTCGAAGCCGCGGCTGTCGAGGATCTCTATTCCGACCGCCGAATGCCCTACACCGCAGGGCTTTTGGGCTCAGCGCCCCGACTCGACGCGCCGCGCGGGCAGCGGCTGGTGCCGATTCCCGGAGCGCCGCCGTCGCTGGTGACCCTGCCGCCGGGGTGTCCGTTCGCCCCGCGCTGCCCGCTGGCGATCGACGACTGCCTGGTGGGCGAACCCGCGCTGCTGCCGGTATCCGACGGGCATACGGCCGCCTGCATTCGCACCGACCAGGTCGCCGGGCGCAGTGCCGCCGAGATCTACGGCGTGGCTCTCGATGCCCCCGAATCGGACACCGACGCCGACCCGCCGGTTGTCGTGCGGGTGCGGGATGTGTCGCGGACCTTCCGGCTGACCAAGGGCGTGGTGTTCCGGCGGCAGATCGGCGAGGTGCGCGCCGTCGACCACGTCAGCTTCGATCTTCAACAGGGCCGCACGCTGGGCATCGTCGGGGAGTCCGGATCGGGGAAATCGACCACACTGCACGAGATCCTGGAACTCACGCGCCCGCAGTCCGGGTCCATCGAGGTGCTGGGCAACGACGTGGCCACGCTGACCAACGAACGCCGCCGCGCGCTGCGCAGCGATCTGCAGGTGGTCTTCCAGGACCCGGTGGCCTCGCTGGACCCTCGCCTGCCGGTGTTCGACCTCCTCGCAGAACCCCTGCACGCCAACGGTTTCGACAAAGGCGCCACCGACACCCGGGTTGCGGAAATGCTGGAGATCGTCGGGCTGCGCCGCGCCGACGCCAGCCGCTACCCCGGGGAGTTCTCCGGCGGGCAGAAGCAGCGCATCGGAATCGCCCGCGCGCTGGCCCTTCAGCCCAAGATTCTCGCGCTCGACGAACCGGTGTCGGCGCTGGACGTGTCCATCCAGGCGGGCATCATCAACCTGCTGCTGGACCTGCAGCGCGATTTCGGCCTGTCCTACCTGTTCGTCTCGCACGACCTGTCGGTGGTCAAACACCTGGCCCACACAGTGGCGGTGATGTACCGCGGTGCGATTGTCGAGTACGGCGACAGCGATGAGGTCTTCGCCAACCCACAGAACGAGTACACCCGGCGACTGCTGGCTGCGATACCCAAACCGGACCCGTCGCGCCGTTAAGCTGCCACACGTGACTGCACTGATCCGCCGCATGGCGGTCCTGTTCCTCGGGCTGATTCTGGTTCTCGCCGGCTGCGCCACCAACACCAACCGCACCGCGTCGTCGCCGGGCGGCAACGCCGAACTCGGCAAGTCCAGCGACACCAACCCACAGGAACCGTCCGCCCTGAAGCAGGGCGGCAATCTGCGCCTGGCCATCGGCGCGTTGCCGTCGAACTTCAACACCCTCAACATCGACGGCAACGAGGCTGACACCGCTGCGCTGCTGCGGCCCACCATGCCGCGGGCCTTCGTCATCGCGCCGGACGGGTCGATGAAGGTCAACACCGACTACTTCACCAGCGTCGAGTTGACCAGCACCAAACCCCAGGTGGTCACCTACACGATCAACCCGAAGGCGACCTGGTCGGACGGAGCGCCAATCACCTGGGAGGACATCGCCGCCCAGATCTCCGCCACCAACGGCAAGGACAAGGCGTTCGCGATCGCCTCGCCCAACGGCTCGGACCGGGTCGCCTCGGTGACCCGTGGGGCCGACGACCGGCAGGCGGTCATGACCTTCGCCCAGAACTATCCCGAGTGGCGCGGCATGTTCGCCGGCAACACCATGCTGCTGCCCAAGAGCATGACGGCGACCCCCGACGTGTTCAACAAGGGACAACTCGACAAACCCGGACCGTCGGCCGGGCCGTTCATCGTCTCGTCGGTGGACAAGACAGCTCAGCGAATCACGTTGAGCCGCAACTCCAAATGGTGGGGCACCCCGCCCCTGCTGGACTCCGTCACCTATCTGGCGCTCGATGACGCGGCTCGAATCCCGGCGCTGCAGAACAACACCATCGACGCCACCGGAATCGCCACACTCGACGAGTTGAAGATCGCCGAGAGCACTGCCGGGATCGCACTCCGCCGCGCACCGGGACCCAGCTGGTACCACCTGACGTTCAACGGGGCGCCCGGCTCGATCCTGTCCGACAAGGCGCTGCGGCAGGCGGTGGCCAAGGGCATCGACCGCCAGGCCATCGTCAACGTGTCCCAGCGGGGGCTGGTCGACAATCCCACCCCACTGGGTAACCACATCTTCGTCGCCGGTCAGGACGGCTACCAGGACAACAGCGCCGTCGTCGCCTACGACCCGGAGAAGGCCAAGGCCGAACTGGACGCGCTGGGCTGGAAGCAGAACGGAGAGTTCCGCGCCAAGGACGGCAAGCAACTGGTGATCCGCGACGTGCTCTACGACTCGCAAAGCGGCCGGCAGGTGGCACAGGTCGCCCAGAACAGCCTGGCGCAGATCGGGGTCAAGCTCGAACTCGACGTCAAGCCCGCCAGCGGCTTCTTCACCAACTTCGTCAACGTCGGCGACTTCGACATCACCCAGTTCTCCTGGGTGGGCGACGCCTTCTCGCTGTGCTGCCTGAACCAGATGTTCACCACCGGCGCGGAGAGCAACTTCGGCAAGATCTCCTCACCGGAGATCGACGCCAAGGTCGAGGAGGTGCTCGACGAACTCGACCCGACCAAGGCGCGGGCGCTGGCCAACGACGTCGATGCGATGCTGTGGGACGAAGTGTTCAGCCTCGCGCTGTTCCAGTCCCCGGGCAATGTCGCGGTGCGCAGCAACCTGGCTAACTTCGGGCCGGCCGGAATCGGCGACTTGGACTACAGCGCAATTGGTTTCATGAAGTAGCCGGGCCGGCGTAACCGGGAAATCGGTCTCTGCCGATAACGTCGCGGCGACCGGACCTGGGTCGCTTGACGGCGTTCTCGGCTCAGTATCCGAGCCATTCCGGGTCGCCTGCCCCGCGGGGTGTGACGACCGGGTGGCCGGGTACGTTCCAGTGGCCGGGGGTCTTGGAGAAGGTGATGCCGGGTTCGAGGTGAACTTGTTTGCCATAGGCCCCGGCGAACGAAATACCTCCGCCCAGAATCGGCTTGTGGTCGGGCTTTTCGATCGTTTCCTTCACGTAGGCGGGGTCGAACACCCCCAGCTGTGAGTACCACATGGAAAAGCGGGTCAACGAGCAGCGCACGTGGTAGCTGCCGCCGTGTCTGGCGCGCAGGATCAGCGCGGCGACAACACCCATAGCGGTGAGGTAGCCGGCGAGATAGTCATTGAGGATCACCGTCGGGGGAAGCAGTGGGTGCTCCTCGGAGCCCTCCAGGACGGCGTAACCCGAGGTGCAGTTGGCGTCCATGTCGAACCCACCCCGGCCCTGCCAGGGGCCCTCCCAGCCGAAGGCGCGCAGCGACGTGTAGATGATGCCCGGACGCACCGCCGCGATCTGCTCGGCGGACAGGCCCAGGTCGGCGATCTTCCTGCCCCGGAAGTTCTCCACCAGGACGTCTGCTCCTTTGAGGACCTCGAGGACCTTCGCCTTGTAGGCCGGCAGGGTGAGGTCCATCCAGGTCGAGCGGAACCCGAGATGGGTGTCTTGAAGCAACGCGTCGTATTCGTATTCCGGGCGCGCCATGTGCAGGACTTCGGCACCTTGCTCCGATCTTGACGATCTCGATCATCGGGGTGCCGGCCAGGATCGCACCCTGCGGATGGGTGTACCACTCCTCGGGGGTACGGACCATCGAGCCGATCATGCCGCGTGCGGCGGCGGCGTTCTCCAGGTCCAGGGCGTTCCACTTCGCGATGGACGCAGCCATCGAGTCCTTGTTCAGATCCGCCTTGAGTAGTTCCATCCATTGGGGCACCGCCAGCGGATACGCAGCGGTTGGCAGATACCACCGCTCGTCCTTAGTGGGAAACATGCTGAATCCCAACGGGTTCACCCGCGGGTCGACGAAGTACGGCTGGTAGGGATAGCCGCCCACCGACGGGGTGAACATCGCCAACGGGTTGATGTGCACGACCGCACGACGAAGGTCGACCGACAGATCCTGCTCCGGCCCGCCCCGCATCCGGTAGAAGATCTGGGTTGCCGCGGCAGGGCCCATCATCCCCATCGCCATGATGGCCCCGAGTCGGTGATTGCTGGGCAGGATCGGGTCGGCGCCGGTGAAAGTTATCCGTCCACCGGTGTCGGCGGGATCCAGGCCCACCCCACCAGTAGAGCCGCGAAATCACTAGGGGTGTCAACGTCGTCGGTAACCCGGTTCGGCTGCCACGACTCGGCCATGCGGTATCCCTAACTCTGTGTGTGCGATTGCGATCGAAAGAGCTTCGAGGTTGTGCGCGTCAGCGTAATCAACCACGGACGCTGCTGACAGCGTCACGACTCGAATCGAATACGATTTCATCCGGTTTTGGACCCCTTTTCCGATCCTGATGGTGGAAGCTCGCGATGGCGAAACGAACGCAACTGCCGCCGACATCCCCGGCGGTGCGGCGTAGCGGCACCGTGGCGATGCTGATTGCCGCAATCTTGAGTGCAGGATGCGGCAGTCTCGAGCGTGGCGCTGCCGAACCCGATCGCGATTCCGGGCAGATGGTGGTGACCTACCAGAACGCGACAACGCCGGCCGCGCGTAGTGGGCGCACGCTGATGACGAACGCCCACATGTTGGAAGACATGGCCCGCTACGTCAACAGTTATCTGAAGCTTCCCTATTCGGTCGCACTGGTGGGCGCACAGTGCAACGAGGCGAACGCGTTCTGGAATGCCGGCGACAAGAAGATCACGATCTGCTACGAGTACGCAGACCTCATGCTGAACCTCTTCAAAGCCAGCATTGACGGACACGCGGCCGACCCCGCCAAGGCAGCGGTCAACGCCCAGATCGCCACGGCCTACCACGAACTCGGCCATGCGATCATCGCCATCTACGACCTCCCGGCGACGGGAAGCCATGAGGACGCCGCCGATCAACTCGCCGCCTACATGTGGCTCGTGCCTGACGAGAACATGAAGAACGACGCGCCCCAAGTCGTTGTCGACTACGCCGAGATGCTCAAGCAGCACGCACTGACCCGCCAGACCCTCTCCGTCGCGGACTTCGCCGACGAGCACCCCCCGGACATCACCCGGATGTACAACCTCGCTTGCTGGGTCTACGGCTCGAACCCGGCCGTCCATGCCGACATGATCACCCAGGTGGGGCTTCCGGGCGAAAGAGCCAGCCGCTGCGAGTGGGAATTCCAGAATCTGACCAAGGCCTGGAACGCGCTGCTGGAACCGCACCTGAAGTGACCTACGGGCAGGACTCCCCGGTCTTCACAACGCCGAACACGATGCTGGTCTGGGACGTGAGCTCAGTGCCATCGCCAGCAGGCCTCGCCAGCAGGCCTAGGGGAGAAAGTCACCAGTGCCGGTCATGGTGGTGACGACGGCCGCACCGCGGTCGTAGCGTAGAGCCACGATGAGTGAATTCATGAGCCAGACAGACGCGTTCACCTGGGCGATGGAGTCCGACCCCCGATTGCGCTCGACGGTGGTGACCGTCATCCTCCTGGACCGCTCCCCGGACTGGGACGTGGTGCGGGAACGCTTCGCGGTGGTGGCGCGCAATCTGCCGATGTTCCGGCAGATCGTGGTCGAGACCCCCGGACCAACCCCGCCGCGCTGGGAGCCTGCGCCGGACTTCGATCCCGACTTCCACCTGCGCCGGGTGTCCGCGCCGGAGCCGGGCAACTTGGCGGGCGTGCTGGAGATGGCCCGGGTAGCGGCGATGTCGGACTTCGACCGGGCCCGGCCGCTGTGGACGGCGACGCTGATCGACGGCCTCGACGACGGCGGGGCTGCGGTGCTGATGAAGTTCCACCACGCCCTCACCGACGGGGTCGGCGGGGTGCAGATCGCGATGACGATCTTCGACCTCACCGAGGAACCGCGGCAGTTGGAGGCGGTCTCCGCCGGCGCCGACGAGCCCGAGGTGCATTCCCACGGTCCGCTCAGCGACTACGTCGACGCCATCCGCTACGACGTCGGGGTAGTGCGCCGCGCAGTGACCGGTGCGGTGACCAGCGCTCCGAAGCTGTTGTTCACCACCGTCCGCCGGCCGATCAAGTCGGCCGAGTCCGCCGCGGAACTGGCGGCGTCGGTGTACCGGTTCGTCCGTCCGGTATCGCAGACCGGGTCCACGTTGATGAAGGAACGCACCCTGGTGCGGCGGTTGGCGGTGCACCAGGTGCCGCTGGCCCAGCTCAAGGAGGCAGCCCACCGGGGCGGCGGCGCGCTCAATGACGCGTTCGTGGCCGGGATTTCCGGCGGGCTTCGCCGCTATCACGAAAAGCACGGCGCCACGGTGGGCGAGTTGCACCTGACGATGCCCATCAGCATCCGCAAAGAGGGCGACGAGATGGGCGGCAACCACATCACGCTGGCCCGCTTCGACGTCCCGGTCGGTATTGCGGACCCGGCCAAGCGGATCAGCGAGACCCGGCAGCGCTGCATCCAGGTCCGCAACGAACGGTCGACCGCCTACGTCCAGATCCTCGCCGGCGCGATGAACCTGATGCCCCGCTGGTACATCGGCTCGATGTTGCGCAAGGTCGACTTCCTGGCCAGCGATGTACCCGGCATTCCGGTGCCGGTCTACCTCGGCGGCGCCAAGGTGAGGATGCAGTACGCCTTCGGGCCCACCATCGGCGCTTCGGTGAACGTCACCCTGCTGACCTACGTCGACACCTGCTCATTGGGCATCGATGTCGACACCGGCGCGATCCCGGACTTCGAACAGTTCTACGACTGCCTGGTCGAAGGTTTCGACGAGGTGCTCGCCCTGGCGGACTGACCGGGTTTCAGCGACCGGCGTGCGGGTCAGCTGACAACTCCGCCAACTGCGTGAATAGCGGAATCCTGGCGGTCGGATATCCTCGCGAGCAAACATGCTGACAAAGGGGAACGTCATGTCGAGCCTTGGTGTCCGAGACCATCTGGTTTTACCCGCGGCGGTGGCTCTCGCGCTGGGTCTGGTTACGGTGGCGCAGCCGAACCCGGGGGCATCCTCGCCCCGGTTCGCCGGGGTGTCCGCCATCCGGTTGCAGGCCGAAGTCACCGGCTTCGTCGCCGGAGTTGCCGACGGCGCGGTCGACGGGTTGGCGTCTGCGCCGCTCGCGGCGGTATCGGCGGCTCCCGCCGCGGCGGCGTCGGCGGCTCCCGCCGCGGCGACGGCGTCAGCGCTCGGCGCGCCCTACCCTTCGACGTTCCTGGAAAAATGGGTCGACAGCCTGCCGCCGGAGATCCAGAGCATCGTCATTCCCCCGCTCTACGTCATGGCGATGGTCGTCGGGGCGATCCTGGGAGTCGTCTACACCATTTTCGGGTGGCCCAAGGATCTGATGCCCGCCGCCGCGGTCGCACCGCCGGCGAAACGCGGTACGGCCGCAGCCGCGGCAGCAGAACCTGTTGGCGCCCCTGCGGATTCGAGTGTGACGTCGGCGACGCCGGGCGTGGATCGTGCGCCGGAGCACGCCCCCGAGGCCGACGGCGGCGCACCGGCCGACACGGGCGCCGCGCCAGCCCCCGCGGGTCAGACCCGGGGCCGCCATCCGGCGCCGGTCGCCGTCGCCGAGGACATCGCCGTCGCCGAGGACGTCGTGACGACGGCCGCTGCTGTCGGCGCCGTCGCGCCGAGATCCGTTACACCGCAAGCCCCCCCGACGGCTGTCGCCACCGAGGCCGCTCCGGCGGCTGTCGCCGCTGACGCCGCTCCGGCGGCTGTCGCCGCTGACGCCACTCCGGCCGCTGTCGCCGCTCACGCTGCTACGGGGGCTATCGCAACCGACGCGCCCGCAGCAGACGTGGCCGCCGACCCGGCGCCCGCGGCGAGCCAGGCGAATGACGCGCCGGACGCCGGCAACCACCCGAGCCGGTCGCGGATCCGCTCGTCTCAGAACGACTCCGCGGACTCCGCATCGGCGCGGACGGTCAGGCGCTCAGCTCGATGACCTCCGCGTCGGCCACGCCGTCATAGCGGGCCGGCGTGCAGGTCAGCACGATCACCTGACCGCGGTCACCGACGCTGCCCAGGACGGCACCCATCTTGACCAGACGGTCGGGATCGGTAAAACCGAGTGCGTCGTCGATGATCACCGGAACGGTGTCCTCCTTCGCGACCAGCGCTGCGCCGGCCAACCGGGCGAGAATGCCCAATTGCTCCTTGGCGCCGCCGGACAGCGAGGCATAGGGCACCGTGCACCCGTCGAGTGTGCGGGTCAGGATGGTCAGATCGGTGTCGACGTCGACCTCGAAACTGGCGCCGAACACCTCCCGTCCCAACCGCTCCAATTCGGCTCGGTAGGGCGCGACATAGCGCTGACGGGTGTTGTCGCGATGCCGGATCATGGTGTCCCGCAACAGCTGCGCTGCGCCGGCCCGCTCCTGGACTCGGGCGAATGCGGCACGGGCCCGCCTCAGTTCGGCTTCGGCCTCGTCGAGTTGGCCCTGACGGCCCTCGTTCCCGATCACGGTCAGTTCGACGGTCAGGTCACGAAGCGCGAGGGTGGTGGCATCGCGGTCGGCGGTGATGGTCACGACGTCGGCCGATGCCGCAGCCAGTTCGGCCGCGACGGCGTCCGGGTCGTGGGCCGCATACCGCTCGGCGAGTGCGGCCACAGCCTCGTCGGCGAGGCATTGCGCCTGAGCGTCGGCGGTGGCCTGGGCGGCGACGACGTCGTCGGGTACGGCGGTGCGAAGCGTCGCCAAATCGTCACGCACCCGGGCAAATTCGGTGTTCGCGGCTGCCAGCCGGTCCCGCACCAGGGCCGCGGCGGTGGACTTCACGTTGAACTCCGCGGTGGCGGCGGTGGCGGCCTGCTGTCGGGCGTCGGCGTCGGCGCGGGCGGCACGCAGGCCCGCGTCGGCTGACGACAGCTGCGCGGCGGCCGTCTCGGCGTCCGGTCCATTGCCCTCGGACAGCGTGCCCTTCAGCTTCGCCCGGCGGGCGCGCAACGCCTCGACGTCGTCGCCGCCGCACAGCGCCTCCAGCGCCGCGGTGAGCTGGCCCAGGCTGACCGTCAGGGCGTGGCGCTGCTGGTCGAGGTCCCGGGCTTCGGCGACGTCGGCCACCCCGCCGCGCGCCAGCGCAGCGTCCAGAAGGCGTTGGGCGGCAACAAGATCCTGCTGCAATTGGACTACCGACGAGCCTGGATCGATCCGGACCGTCAGCACACCGGGGACTTCCACGGTGACTGCAGACGAGGCGGGCCGGGTCCACGGCTGGTCGACAGTCAGCGTGCGCGGCTGGCCGTCGACGACTACCGGGAGATCGGCGGGCACGGTGAACTCCACCGCGCCGGCGGTGGCACATAGCTGGGTCTGCAGCCGGTCCGCCTGATCGGCGTGGGCGTCGATGTCGGCCATGACCGCGTCGGTGAGGGTGATGGCGGCCAGTTGAACCCTCAGCCGTGCGCAGCCGGCCTCGGCGTCGTCGATGCGCTGCAGCCGGGCGGACAACCGTTCGGCTTCGTCGCGAGCCGCGTCGCGAGCCACACAGGCTTCGGCGGTGGCGCGCGCCGCATCGAACCGCTGCTGGGCGGTGGCCAGCGCGGCGGCGGCCTGCTCGGCGGCCGCGGCGGCGATGTCGAACGCCTGCTTGGCGGCCACCTCCAGCTGTTCGGCGGCAGCGAGCTGATCCTGCAGCCCGACAAAGGTGGCCGCTCGGCGTTCCCCGTCGGCGATGAGTTGCCGGCGTTGGCCGTTACTCATGGCCGAGTTCGAGCATTTGGACTTCGCCGACTCGGCCGTCAGGCGCGCCTGGTCCAGATGTTCGGCCAGTTCGGCCAGCACGCTATGGGCGGCGTGGGCGGTGGCCAGCCGCTGCTGCGCCGGGGCGAGGGCGGTCCGCAGATCCTGCAGCGCCGCGGACAGTTGCTCGTGGCGGCACACCCGTTCGTCGACCTCCTCCACCGCGTCGCGGCAGCGGCGCACCTCGGCCTCCGCCGCTGTCACGCGATCGATGGCGGCTTTCCACTCTTTGGTCGGCTTGCCGGCCGCCTTGGTGAAGTACCGCTCGAACTCCTCGTCGATTCGGTCGATGAGCAGAGCATCCACACCCGTCGGGGAAGCGGCGACCTCCCCGGCGGCGGCGTCCAGCGCTCGGGCCAGTGCGTCCGAACCAGACAGATTCACCGCTGTGGTAGTCGACGACTGCAACACCCGCTGGGCATCCCACAGCTTGGTGTCGACCGTTTCGGAGAGCATGGCTTCCACACGTTCGTGGGCCTCGTCGGCGGTGAGGTGTTCGCGCTTGGGCTCGATGATGTCCAGTTCGGTCATGTGCCGCTTGTGGAATCGCTTGCGGTAGACGAACCGGTACGGCCCAGTGCTGATTTCGGCTTCGACTTGAGCGCCGACATCGGCGTTGGCGGTCTTGACCTGCTTGACGTCGCGGTGCGTGGAGCGGTCCCGGTAGGTCAGCAGCAGATCGAGTGCCTCGAGCATCGACGACTTACCGATCTCGTTGGGTCCGCACACCACCACCACACCATGGGCTGGAAAGCAGATCTCCCGATCCTGGACGCCACGAAAGTTGTTCAGCCGCAACCGGTGCAGGATCACGCCGCCCCCTCTTTGAGTCTCAGCAGCAGAGCAAGTGCGCTGCGCGCCGCGTCCGCACTTGCGCCCTCGGAGCGCGCTGAGTGCATCAACTCGGCCACCGCGTCGGCGGCGAATCCGCCGATGCCGAGGTCCTCGAACTCGTCGTCGGCCGGCATCACGGCGATGTCGGTGTGCCGGTCCCAGGTGCCCAGGAAGGCGAAGAGCCGGGAGTGCCGGTCCAGGCAGGCGTCCAGCGCCGCCCGGTCGGTGACCGTCAGTGTGCCGACCAGGCCCAGTTGCACGACTGTGCGGTCTTTGGCGGTCAGCTGGTCGAGATTGAGGTCGAGATCGGCAATGTCGCGGCGGTTGTTGACCTCGTGGTGCAGGGTGAGGAACCGCCAGTTGCCGACCGTGCGGGACTCGATGCTCACCGGATGTGCCGGATCGTCGAGGTCGAGGTCGACGACGATCACATGTCCGGAGTCGGCTTCCCTGTGGTCGTAGTTGGTGACCTCCGGTGAACCCGAGTACCACACCCGACCACTGTCGCCGACCGAGGTGCGAGAGTGCTTGTCCCCCAGTGCGACATAGTGAACAGCCGAGCGGATCAGCGCGGCGTCCAGTCCGGCCGCCGCGATGTGCGCCGGGTTGTCCCGGTCCGGGTCGAGGGTGTCGACGGCGCCGTGGGCGACCAGGATGCGGGCGGTCCCGTCGGCCTCCAACTCGGCCAGCGGGGCTGCGGTCAGGTCGGTGGTGGGCTTCTTGGACCGCCACGGCGCCGCCACGATCTGCACCCCCGGGCGCACCTGCCACACGCCCGCCCGGTCGAGCACCGTCACGTTGTCCGGGCATTCTTTGCTGAACAACGCACCGGTGTAGACCGACGAGGCATCCAGCGGATCGTGGTTGCCCGGCAACAGGTACACCGGAACCCCGATGGCGCGCATGGCCTCCAGCGACTGGCTGACCACCTTCGGCGCGAGTTGGTTGGCGTCGAACACGTCACCGGCGACCACGACGAATTCCGCCCCGGTTTCCCTGGCCAACGGGCCTAACGCTGCCACGGCCTCACGGCGGGCGGCCGAATAGCGCGACTGTGCTTCTGCATCCAGGAAGTGCCGCGTCATCCCCAACTGCCAGTCCGCGCTGTGCAGGAACCTCATCCCCCGTACGGTCCTTTCGACGGTTCTCCAGTGTGTCGGCGCGAGTGTATGGCCGGGCTCTGACAAGTCTGGGGATGTGCGACGGCATGTGCCCTAACCTGGGACGGATGAGAACCCTGGTGCTGATGCGGCATTCCAAGTCCGACTATCCCGACGGGGTGCCCGACCACGAGCGGCCGCTGGCGCCGCGGGGCGAACGGGAGGCCGCGCTGGCCGGTGAGTGGCTGCGGTCCAACCTCGGCGACATCGACGCCGTGCTGTGCTCTTCGGCGACCCGGACGCGTCAGACGCTGGCCTATACCGGGGTGCAGGCGCGGATAGCGTTCCTGGACGAGCTTTACGGCGCCGCGCCCGGAACGATGATTCGGGCGATCAACGAGATCAGGGACACGGTGCACACGTTGCTCGTCGTCGGCCACGAGCCGACGGTCAGCCACGTCACCCTCGGACTCGCCGGCCCCGGCAGCGACCGCGACGCCGCCGAACACGTCGCATTGAAATTCCCGACCTCGGGGATCGCGGTGCTCACCGTGCCGGGATCGTGGTCGGACCTCACATTGGACGGCGCCGAACTGGTGAAATTCCAGGTTCCGCGATAGGACTGCCCGGGCCGAAGGACCAAAGGCATCACTACAGGCCGTTCCCAATGTCCCTCAGGGCGTGGTCTGGAAGCATCGCACCTAAGGGGCCCACCTGCGTCAGGCGCGGACCGCCCCCAACCGAATGCGAGGGGAAAAAGTGAGTGCAGTGTTGATGACCGGGTTCCCGGGTTTCCTCGGGTCGGCCCTACTCCCAGGGATCCTCGCCAAGCGGGAAGGGGCTATCGCCATCTGCATCGTGCAGGCGAGGCACATGGATACCGCGAAGGCCAAACTGGCCGAGATTGCGGCAGCCCAACCCCACACCGTGGACCGGGTTCAACTCGTCGAGGGCGACATCACGGTGCGGGGACTCGGGCTGTCCGATTCCGTCGGCGACGACGTGACCGAAGTCTGGCACCTGGCGGCCGTCTACGACCTTTCGGTACCCGAGGACATCGCCAAGCGGGTCAACATCGTCGGCACCGAGAACGTCCTGCAGTTCTGCCGGGAGCGGTCGAACTTCCGTCGACTGCAGTACGTGAGCACCTGCTACGTCTCCGGCGCCTACGACGGCGAGTTCACCGAGGAGATGCTGGAGGAGGGGCAGAAGTTCCAAAACCATTACGAGGAAACCAAATACGAAGCCGAGCGACTCGTGCGCGCGGCGATCGCCGAGGGACTGCCGGCGACCATCTACCGCCCCGGCATCGTGGTGGGGGACTCGCGAACCGGGGAGACCCAGAAGTACGACGGGCCCTACTTCGTCGCCGACTACATGAAGCGCCTGCCCGGCGCGACGTTCCTGCCGAACGTCGACAAGACGGTCATGGCATCGCTGGTTCCGCGGGACTACGTCATCGCGGCGATGGACGCACTGAGCGCTCTCGACCGTTCCGAGGGCAAGACCTACCAGTTGACCGACCCTGATCCGCCGTCAGCCCGCGAGGTGGCCGAGATCTTCGGCAAGCACCTCGGTAAGCGGCTGGTCTGGCTGCCCATCCCGGTATCGGTCGTGCGCGGACTGATCGCCACGGTCCCCGGGATGGAACTGCTCACCGGTCTGCCCGCGGAGACCCTGGACTACTTCGCCTTCCCCACCAAGTATGGCACCGCGCAGACCGTCGCCGACCTCGAAGGCACCGGGGTCTCCTGCCCCCATTTCCGCGACTACGCCGACAAGCTGCTCGACTTCATGGCAGCCCACCCGGAGTTCGACTCCAAAGCAATGACCTGAAAAGAGATCCCATTACTGAGCAGAAGCCATCGCTGGTCGTCAACATCAGCCTGAGCGGCCCCGGGCGGGACTACGACCAGACCGTGGAGTTCCTCGGACAATCCTTCCGCATCGTCCGGGTGGGCACCGACGGCAGCGTCAAGCGGGCAATCGAAGAACTGCGCAAGTGGTCGGGCCGGGCCGCGGCCATCGGGGTCAGCGGAGTCCACGACGCTGAGGTATCCGGAACGTGCAAGGGCAATCCCGCCAAGCTTCGCAAGGCCGCAGACGCCACCAGCGGGGCGTTCGTCACCGATGGCCATCGGTTGCGCAACGTATTGCAGGAGTGGACCATTCGGCATCTGTCCGGCGAGATGCCCGGCTAC
The DNA here is from genome assembly GCA_903877095.1 of uncultured Actinomycetes bacterium. Lineage (GTDB taxonomy): Bacteria > Actinomycetota > Actinomycetes > Mycobacteriales > Mycobacteriaceae > Mycobacterium. The sequence continues at coordinate 35,099 of CAIRCP010000080.1, forward strand.
TTCGCCAATGCGCGAGTGGTCGTGCTGGGCGGTCGAAACCACTACCGCACCACCCGCGTGCTCTCGGAGAGCACGCAGAACCTGCGGTTCGCCGACCCGGCGGTGGAGTACGGCCTGTCCGACATTCACACCCCGTTCGAGGTGTTCGAGCGCTTCGTGTCGGCCTCGGGCTGGTTTGTCGAGAGGATGCCCTCCGCGGTGGTGTCGGCGGCCACCGGTCCGGGCCGGAAGTTCATCGAGGCCAGGGTCCGCACGGCCCTGCAGGACTGCGACGTTGTGGTGGCGACCTTCGCAGAACTCGCTCAGTTCGAGTTGGACGACCTGAAGGGCAAGACCCTTATCTCCACGTCCATCGACGAGGAGCGGCTGAACAGCCTGCGGGAGCGCGGAATTGACCTCATTCTCGACGATGTGCCGCAGCCGTTCGACGGGTTGGTGGTCAATGAGGCGACGCTTGAGGCGCTGATGCTGGTGGCGGGCGAGGCCGAGGAGTCACGACTGACCGACGACGACCTGCTCGAGATGATCCAGTCGGCCGAGTTGGAGCCGAGGATTCTCTACCCGAGTGGCTTCAAGCGGAGGTCCCGGTTCGCTTTCGTGATTCACCCGCTGTCCCAGGAGTACTTCCGCAATGTGAAGGCCCTCGATGCCGTCGCCGACGTGACACCTGGGATCTTCATGGATGGCGTGGAGAAGCTGATGGCACATGCGCCGCCGTTCGTCTACAGCCATGTCACCGGGATCACGTCGCCGACGGGTGCTGAGGTTGAGGGCTGGCTCATCACCGTGGGCGGCACCCCCAAGGAACTGATGGCGCACGATCCGGAGTTCACCTACTCGCGCCTACTCGCCGCGGCCGACATGGCGCAGAAGATGGGCGCCCAGATCATGGGCCTCGGCGCGTTCACCAAGGTCGTCGGCGACGCCGGTGTGACGGTGGCCAAGCGCGCACCGCTTCCCATCACCACGGGCAACTCCTACAGCGCCTCGGGTGCGCTGTGGGCCGCCCACGACGCGGTCCGCCGACTCGGCATCGCCGAAGTGGACGAGAAGGGACACATCAAGGGCAAGGCGATGGTGGTCGGCGCGACCGGCGCGATCGGCTCGGTGTGTGCGCGACTTCTGGCGATGGCCGCCGACGAGTTGTGGCTGGTCTCCATCGAACCGGCAAAGCTGTTGGCGCTCAAGGCTGATATCGAGCGGGAGAACCCGCGGGCGACGATCTATGTGGGTGCCAGCGCCGACGAGCACATCGCCGACATGGACGTCATCGTCACGGCCACCTCGGGGGCCGGCAAAAAGGTGCTCGACATCATGAAGGTGAAGCCGGGCGCGGTCATCACCGACGTCGCGCGGCCGTTGGACCTGTCGGCAGAGGACGTCGCCAAGCGGCCCGATGTGCTGGTCATCGAGTCCGGGGAGATCGAACTGCCCGGCGATCCGCAGATGAAGGGAATCGGCCTGCCCAAGGGCGTCGCCTACGCCTGCCTGGCCGAGACCATCGTCCTAGCGCTGGAGGGCCGCTACGAGACGTTCACCGTCGGTCGCAATATCGAATGGGAGAAGGTCAAGGAGATCTATCGGCTCGGGCTGAAGCACGGCATGAAGCTCGCGGCGATCTCCGGTGTCAACGGGGTCTATACCGACGCCGACCTCGCCAAGATCCGGGAGTTGGCGCTGGCCAAGCGGGAGGAATTGGCAGCGTCCCAGTCCTGATCAGCGTCCTGATCGCCCCGGAGTGAATCGTTGCGAAGCCCTCAGCTGTTGGTGGCGAGGGTCAATTCCATCAGCTTGATCGCCTGGGCGCACGCATCGATCCCCGGCGTCTGCGGATTCACCCACCAGCCGACCACACCGGCGGCGTCGCTGGCCACCCCGCAGCCGCCGTTGGGATCGTTGCCGCGCATGACGATCGAGGCGATGCCGTTGATCGAGCGGTTCTCGGTCTTGTACTTCAGGAAGTCGGCGACCTTGCGTTCGTTGTCGAGGCTGCCCTGCTCGTACCAGAACCGGGTGATGTCGATCAGACCGGCCGGATTGAGCGCCTGCCAGCGGCATACGGCGCCGACGAACGTGCTCTGGATGTCGAGCGGATCCGCGCCCACCGTCTTGGCCAGCACGTCTGTGGTCAGCACGTCGCATTCCTTGAGCAAGTTCGGGTACTTGTCGGCGGAATTCTCACCCCGCGAACTTCCCGTCCCGGCCTTCATCGCAGTGCCGCCGACGGTCTGGGCGCAACCGGCCGTCAGCAACGCGGGAACGACGAGCGTCGCGACCAGCCCCGCGGTGGTCCGTCGCCGTATCGAAGGTCGCATCGGACGGCTCATTTCGCGTTCACAATCGATTGGCGGGTCAACTCTTTGGCGACGTCACAGGCCGGCGGGAAGGGCTTCTTGTCGAAGCTGATCGACCACTCGATGAAGTCGTCGTCGAACTGGATCGCGATCTCGCACAGGCTGTCGCCCAGCGTCGGGTCGGACCCCACCGCGACCCAGCCGTCGTGGCCCTCGATCTTGATGTCTTCGACGCTGGTGCGGGTCAGTTCCTCGGTCTTGCGTTCCCGTCCGATCGGGCTGCCGCGGTACCAGCTGAACGAGAAGTGCGGCCCAACAATGCCCCCGCCGGCCAGCCACTGGCAGCCGACGGAGTTGACCGCCGTCTTGAGCAGACCGTTCACCCTGGTCTGCTCGGCGATGGTCTGGTCGCTGACGCCGCCGCATTCGGCGAACATCGGGCCGTGTTTGCCGTTTCCGGCGACCGGGCCGCTCTGCCCCGGTTGATCGGCGGACTGGGGCTGATCGGTCTTCGACGATGACGAACACGCCGGCAGCGTGCCAATCGCCAGGACGGCCAATCCGGCCGCGAAAATACGCGCCGCGGTCATGCGGACCTGCTGCTTCTCACAGCATGCACTGTAGCGGCACCGGCTGCAGCACCCGTTGAGATACCGGCTGAACTGCCAGTTTGCCGGTCAGGCAGGGTGTGGGACAGTAGCGAAATGCTCCTGGCGCTGCTGCGGCGGTTCGTCCCGCCGTACCGGTGGCTGGTCGCGGGGGTAGTGGTGGCGCAGATCCTCAGCGCGCTGGCTTCGCTATACCTGCCTACGGTGAACGCAGCCCTCATCGACGACGGCGTCGCCAAAGGCAACACCGCGCTGATCGCCCGATTGGGCCTGGTGATGCTGGGGGTGACGGGCGCACAGGCGGTATGCGCGGTGGCCGCGGTGTATTTCGGTTCGCGCACCGGGATGGGCGTCGGCCGTGATCTGCGGTCAGCACTGTTCGGTCGGGTCCTGGGCTTCTCCGAGCACGAGACCAACCGTTTCTCGGCGGCGTCGCTGCTGACCCGGACCACCAACGACGTCCAGCAGATCCAGGTGCTGGTGCAGGTGACGGCCGGGGTTCTGGTGACCGCGCCGATCATGTGCGTCGGCGGGATCGCCATGGCGATCCACCAGGACCCCGGGCTGTCGTGGCTGCTGCTGGTCAGCGTTCCGGTGCTCGCGATCAGCAACTACCTCATCGTCACGCGCATGCTGCCGGTGTTCCGCAGCATGCAGCGCCGGATCGACGCCATCAACCGGGTCCTGCGGGAGGAATTGTCCGGGATCCGGGTGGTGCGGGCGTTCGCCCGGGAAGGTATTGAACAGCAGCGTTTCGGCGAGGCCAACGATGCCGTTTCGGATGCCGCATTGACCGCCGGCCGCTGGCAGGCACTGATGCTGCCGGTCACCACGTTGACCATCAACCTGTCCAGCGTCGCGCTGATCTGGTTCGGCGGCATCGGCATTGACGCCGGCCGCATGCAGGTCGGATCGCTGTTCGCGTTCCTGTCCTACTTCATGCAGATCCTGATGGCCGTGCTGATGGCCACCCTGGTGCTGGTGATGCTGCCGCGCGCCGCGGTGTGCGCCGAACGCATCACCGAGGTGCTCGACACCAGCACCACGGTGAGCAGCCCGGAGTCGCCGCAACGCCCGCCGGGCGGCATCCGCGGCGAGGTGTCCCTCGACCACATCACGTTCAGCTACCCGGGAGCCGAACGCCCGGTGCTGCAGGACGTCACCCTCACCGCCTCCCCCGGGACGACGACGGCGGTGGTGGGCGGCACCGGATCGGGGAAGTCGACGCTGGTGGGCCTGATCTGCCGGTTGTACGACGTAACCGGCGGCGCGGTGCGCGTCGACGGGATCGACGTCCGCGACTACGACCCCGATGAGCTGTGGTCGGCGTTGGGACTGGTCCCCCAACGCGGATACCTGTTCTCCGGCACCGTCGCCGACAACCTGCAGATGGGCGCGGCCCCAGGACACGTGGCCACCGACGAACAGATGTGGGAGGCGCTGCGAGTGGCCGCGGCCGACGACTTCGTCCGGGCGCATCCCGACGGCCTGGCCATGCGGATCGCGCAGGGCGGCATCAACCTCTCCGGTGGCCAACGCCAACGGCTGGCGATCGCCCGCGCGGTGATCCGCCGGCCGGCGATCTATCTGTTCGACGACGCGCTGTCCGCTCTCGACGTGCACACCGACGCCCGGGTGCGGGCGGCCCTGCGGGACGTTTCAGTGCAGGCCACGGTGATCATTGTCGCCCAACGGGTTTCGACGGTCGCCGGCGCCGATCAGATCGTCGTACTCGACGACGGACGGGTAGTAGGGGCGGGCACCCATGACCGGCTGGTGCGGGAGTGCCCGGTCTATGCCGAACTGGTGGATTCGCAGTGCGTCGAGGCCGGAGAGGACAGGTGAGCGCACCACCGATGCGCGCCGGGGTACGGGCGATGCTGGCCGACCCCGCCAACGCCCGCCCGCGGGACTTCCGCGGCTCGGTGCGACGGCTGTTCAGCCGGTTGGGTCCGCAGCGCGGACTCCTGGCGGCGGTGGTGGCGATGTCGCTGGCCGGGATCGGGCTGTCGGTGATCGGCCCGCGGGTGCTCGGCCATGCCACCGACCTGTTGTTCAACGGCGCCGTCGGGCGTCGGCTGCCGGCCGGGATCAGCAAGGATGAAGCGGTCGCGCAGGCGCGGGCGCGGGGCGACGGCACCTTTGCCGACATGCTGTCCAGGATGAACGTGACACCGGGCCACGGTGTCGACTTCGCGGCCGTCGGGCGCACCCTGCTGCTCGCGCTGGTGCTGTATGTGCTTGCCGCGTTGTTGATCTGGGGTCAGGCCCGGCTGCTCAACGTCGTCGTCCAGCGGACCATCACCGCCCTGCGCGCCGAGGTGGAGGCCAAGATCCACCGACTCCCGTTGTCCTACTTCGATTCCCGGCAGCGCGGCGAATTGCTCAGTCGGGTCACCAACGACGTGGACAACATTCAGACGTCGGTGTCGATGACGGTCAGTCAGTTGCTCACCTCCGTCCTGACCGTCGTCGCGGTGCTGGTGATGATGGTGGTCATATCGCCGCTGCTGGCATTGATCACGGTGGCGGGAGTGCCTCTGTCGCTGTGGGCGATTCGGGCCATCACCCGGCGCTCACGGACGATGTTCGTCGCGCAGTGGACCAACACCGGCAAGCTCAACGCCCACATCGAGGAGACCTACAGCGGCTTCACCGTGGTGCGGACGTTCGGCCACCGCGAGTCGGCGCAGCGAAAGTTCGCCGCCCTCAACGACGACGTCTACCACGCCGGGTTCGGCGCACAGTTCTTCTCCGGTCTGGTCGGCCCGGCCAGCATGCTGGTCGGCAATCTCAGCTACGTCGCGGTCGCCGTCGTGGGCGGATACCAGGTCGCGACCGGCCAGACCACCCTGGGCAGCGTTCAGGCCTTCATCCAGTACGTCCGCCAGTTCAACCAGCCCATCGGCCAGGTGGCGGGGATGTACAACACCTTGCAGTCCGGGGTGGCCAGCGCCGAGCGAGTGTTCGACTTCCTCGACGAGCCTGAGGAATCCCCCTCCCCCGCAACGGTATTGCCGGCCGGTGTGGGACGGGTGGAGTTCCGCAACGTCACGTTCGGCTACCGCGCGGACTGCCCGGTGCTGCACGACGTGTCGCTGGTGGCCGAGCCCGGCAGCACGGTCGCCATCGTCGGGCCCACCGGGGCCGGGAAGACCACGCTGGTGAACCTGCTGATGCGGTTCTACGACGTCGATTCCGGCCACATCCTGATCGACGGCGTGGACATCGCCACGGTGAGCCGGCAGTCGCTGCGGTCGCGGATCGGGATGGTGCTGCAGGACACCTGGCTGTTCGCCGGGACCATCGCCGACAACATCGCGTTCGGCCGACCCGATGCCAGCCGTGAGGAGGTCGTCGAGGCGGCTCGCGCCGCTTACGTGGACCGGTTCGTTCGATCGCTGCCGGACGGCTACGAAACCCCGGTGGGCGACGACGGTGGCGGCATCAGCGCCGGGGAGAAACAACTGATCACCATCGCCCGCGCGTTCCTAACCCGCCCGCAGCTGCTGATCCTCGACGAGGCCACCAGTTCGGTGGATACCCGGACCGAGTTGCAGGTCCAGCAGGCGATGGTCGAATTACGCAGCGGCCGAACGAGTTTCATCATCGCGCACCGTCTGTCGACCATCCGGGATGCCGACCTGATCGTCGTGATGGACGGCGGCCGGGTCGTCGAGCAGGGCAGCCCCGCGGAGCTGCTGACGCGCCGCGGGGCCTACTGGGCGATGGCCCAGGCCTGAGGGTCGCGGGGTCTAGAGCCCCGGTCCCTCGGCCCGCAGATCGTCGACCTGCGCCATGGCGGCGCGCAGCTTGCCCAGCCATTCGTCGGCGTGATCGCCGACCAGGCGCACCGACCAGGCCAGTGCGTCGGACCGCGACCGGGCGACGCCCGCGTCGACCAAGGTGTCCAGCACCCGGCGCTCCGACTGCTTGAGCCGGGTCATCACCGGTACGGCCAAGTGGGTGAACATGATCCGCTGCGGCTCATCGCCGGATCCGATGTCGAGACCCCAGGACACGGTTCGCCCGTACCGCGCCTGCGCCTCGTCGGCGATCCGCATACGTTCGGAGCGGGTCTCTTCCCGGAACCGCGCCGCCCGCCCAGCGGCGCGGGCGCCGGATTGCGCGTCCGGCGTCTCAGCGAGGTGGCCGATCACGGTGATCTCCTCCCGGTCGACGGTCACGGTGGGGTCACCGCTGAACCAGCCGTCGGGAAGACGGCCGGCGAACCAGTCCGGGGCGTCGGCGGCGTCGGGTTGGTCGGCGTGCTGCCAGCCGCCGGGCCGGCGGGTGTTGCTGCGATTCTCTTTCATTAATTACACGATTACATCGTTACAACACTGTTGAAACCGTGTTCGCTGCGGGCGATAACGTCCCACTGAGCCGAAGTGCCCAGCAGGTGACCCGACGTTTGGATAATGACCTCATGGCAGGAAAAGAGATCGATCCTCAGCGTGCCCGCGCGGCGCGCGAAGTCGTCCGTCAACACCCGGGGATGGCGCTGTTCGCGGTGTCCCCCGTCCTGATCGCGACGGGATTGGTCTGGTGGCTGGTCAGCCCGGGCTGGGCGATCGTCCTGCTGGTCGCCGCCCTGGTGGCCGGCGGCATGGCGGTGCTGCGCAAGCGCTGAGCACGTGTACTAGCTCCGATCGGGCAGTTCGGCCCGTCGCGCCCGGTACACCTTGACGTCTCCGGTGATGTTCTTGAACCGCTTGGGGCCGGCATACGCGGATCGTCGCCGATCTCCGCATAGGCCGATTCGGCGACCAACACGGCGCCGGGCCGCGCCGCCGAGGTGACCCGGCTGGCGAGGTTTACCGGGCTGCCGAACCAGTCGCCGGCCCGGCTCACCGCCGAGCCGTAGGCCACCCCGACCCGCAGGCGCGGCAGGCTGCCGTCCGCCTCGGCCGCGTCGACCAGGGTGAGGACGGCGTCCAATAGCGCTGCGGTGTCGGCGGATACGAACATCACCGCGTCCCCGATGGTCTTGATGAGCTTCACCGGCGCCGCCACCACCTCACGGGCCAGGCCAGCCAGCCGGTCGGCGAGTTGCTCGAGATCCTCGGGCGGCAGTTCCTCGCCCAGCCGGGTGAAGCCGACGAGGTCGGCGAAAGCGGCTCCGATCATCCGGGCACCGGGAATCGGCATACCCAACGCGCGCTCACCGGCGGTGACCGCCTCGGACTGCAGCGCCTGGCGCAGCTGAAGCAGCAGCATGTCCTGGATCACCGGGCCCAGCAAGGGCGCGGCGCCGCCCAGCAAAGCCTCCGAGCCCCGCGCGATCTGCAATTCGCTCACGCCAGGGTGCAGAACCGCGCCGAGTGCGGCCGAGCGCATCTCCTCGGCCGCGTGTGAAAGCCCTTCGGCCAGAACACGAACCACCCTGAGCATGTCCTCCGGGGCGATCCCGAGATCGAGGAAGCGTTTGAGGTGAAACGCGGTGGCCGCGTCTGAGGCCGGGAACACTCTGGCATCGGGGTCTTCCACCTGCGGCTGGCCGGCGGCGCGCTGGAACCGCATCAACAGCTCGAGATCCAGCCCGGTCCGCTCGCTGATCTGACGAGACGACACATAGGAACCGTCGTCGCCCAGCGCCCGGCGGGCCGGCAGCAGCATCGGCGCGAAGGAGTTCCGGATCTCCTCGACACCAATGCCCTGATCCACCAGCCAGCCGATCAACTGGGCACGTTCGTCGCGCGCCTCGCCGTCCAGTCCGTCGAGCAGGCCGGACGACTCGACGTCGAAACTCATGACACCGGCGGCCGATGACCGGCCCACGGCCGGGCCGCCTCGATCTGCGCGCTCAACGCCAGCAGCGTGGCCTCGTCGGAGGGCCGGCCCACGAGTTGCACTGAGAGCGGCAGGGTTTCGCCGTCGAGGAACCACGGCACCGACGCCGCAGGCTGACCGGTGGCGTTGAACACCGCGAAGTACGGCACCCGGGACGACACCAGGGCCAACGTGCTCACGCCGCCGCGGTGCTGGTACTGCCCGATCCGCGACGGACCGGTCGCCGCACCGGGGGTGATCAGGACGTCGAAGTCGTCGAAAATCGACTGAACCCGGGATACCAGGGTGGGCTCGGCCGCCCGCACCTTGTCCATCTGCCGGTCGGAGATCATCGATCCGATCCGGGCGATGTGCCGGGTCCGCGGTTCCAGCCGCTCCGGGTAGGGCAGTTTGCGGACTTCCTCGTACACCCCGCGCCACATCCGGGGCAGCACATGGCCGTACATCGCCCACGCCGGATAGTCGGGGTCATGCCAGAGCACCTCGTGGCCGAGGTTGCGCAGCACCGTCTCCACCCCGTCCAGGGCGCGCTGCTGGGCGCGGCCGACCCGGGCCACCATCGTCGGAGGGAGCTTGGTGCTCAGGGCGATTCGCAACCGTCCGGTCGGGCGGGCGGTTGCGGCGACGAAACCGTCCTCGGGGACGTTGTCGGCAGTCGCGTCGAGAAACAGTGCGGCGTCCTCGACGGTGCGGCTCAGCGGGCCGTTGGCGCTCAACCCGTTCCAGGGGTCCTCCCCGGCGCCGATCGGGATTCGGCCACGCTGCGGTTTGAGCCCGTAGAGCCCGCACCAACTGGCCGGGATCCGGATCGACCCGGCGCCGTCGGAACCGAGAGCCAGCGGAGCCAGGCCGGCGGCCACCGCGGCGGCGCTGCCGCCGCTGCTGCCGCCCGGCGTGTAGGAGGTGTCCCACGGGTTGTGCGTGGCGCCGAAGCTGACCGTCTCGGTGAACGGCCACAGCATCATCTCCGGGACGGCGGTCTTGCCGAGGATCACCGCCCCGGCCTCCCGCAGGCGACGCACCACTTCGGCGTCGGTGGTGGCTTCCAGGTCGTAGGCGCTGCTGCCGTAACAGGTGAACTCACCCGCCACGTCGCTGTCATCCTTGATCGCGACCGGGACGCCGAGCAGTGGGAGCCGTTCGCCGGCGTCGAGCAGATCCTGGGCCGACGCGGCCTCCTCGCGGGCCTGCTCGGTCATCACGACCCGAAAGCTGCGCAGTTCCCGGTCCACCCTGGCAATGCGGTCGAGGTACAGCTCCAGCAGCGCGGGCGCCGTGATGGCACCCGCGGCGAGCTTTCGGGCCTGCTCAGCAGCGCCGGCGAAGGCGAGGTCGGTGGCGTCCACTGCACGGAGCGTAGCCCCAACCGCCCATCTGAAGCCCGCTCCACCCGTTACCGTGGTCCGATGGCATGTGTGTTCTGCGAGATCGTCGCCGGCACAGCGCCGGCCGTCCGGATCTACGAGGACGACGATTTCCTCGGCATCCTGGACATCCGGCCGTTCACCCGGGGCCACACCCTGGTGATCCCGAAGAAGCACTATGTCGACCTCACCGACACACCACCGGAGACACTGGCCGGGATGGCCGTGGTCGCGCAGCGCATCGCCAGGGCGGCGCGCGCCTCCGGGCTCGGCGCCACCGGCACCAACTTTGCGATCAACGACGGAAAGTCGGCGTTCCAGTCGGTGTTCCACATCCATCTGCACGTGGTCCCCCGTCGAGACGGCGACAAGGCGGCCTTCGTCAAGGGCATGGTGCTGCGACGCGACCCGGACCGCGAGGCCAGCGGCCGGATGCTGCGCGAGGCGCTGGCGGTGCTGTCATGAGCGGGCTGGCCGAGTTGGGGATGGGCCTGTTCATCCGGGCCCACGATGCGGTCTATCAGCGCAGCGACGGCTGGATCGGTCACCGCCTCCCGTTCGCGCCGCCGATGCTGCTACTGCACAGCATCGGTGCGAAATCGTCTGCGCCGCGAACACATTCGCTGGCCTACTTCCGCGACGGCAGTGACTACCTGGTCGTCGCCTCCAATGGCGGTGCCCCGCGCAACCCGGCCTGGTTTCACAATCTGCGCGCACATCCGGACACCGAGATCAATCTGGGGCCCAGACGGATTCGGGTCACCGCACAAGCGGTTCTGCCCGACGACCCCGACTACGCGCGGCTGTGGAAGCTGTGCGACAGCCGCAACGCCGGCCGCTACAGTGCCTACCAGTCCAGGACGCGACGGGCCATCCCGGTGGTCAGGCTGACGCCAGGTCGCTGAAGCCTGAAGGATGCCGTGGTGTGCGGCCACAAGCAGCGTTAGCATTGCCGGCACCTACTGGCGAACGGACGAAATGCCATGAGCGAACACGAATCCCCCCTGCGCGCCGTAACGCTGCGGCGCACCGGGCCCGGGGCGTTTGCGATCGTCAATGATCGCGGAGAAGTCATCAACATCGGCGATGGGTCTAACGCCGATTTCACTCCCGTCGAGCTGCTGCTGGCGGCCATCGCCGGATGCGCGGCCCTCGACGTCGATTTCCTGATCCGGAAGCGCTCAAGCTTCGAATACTTCGGGATCGACATACGCGCCAACAAGATCCGGGACGAACACGGCAACCGGTTGGTCGACATCGAGGCCACCTTCGACGCTGAGTTCCCGGACAACGACGGCGGGGAGCGCGCGCGCAACTATCTAGCGACAGCGCTCCAGCAAAGCCATGACCGGCTGTGCACGGTCACCAGAACGGTGGTGTGCGGCACCCCGGTGACCTTCCGCACCCCCGATCAGCCGCTGCCGGAGACCGCCGGTCCCAGCTCCTGAGAGCTACCATCCGCGCATGGGTTTCGCGACTTCGGACTTCCTGGCACTTGCGGTGACTTTGTTTGCCTTCGTTGGCATTTCGCTCCTCCAACGCAGGAGACTTAACGGCTCGGCGTCCCCGCGGAGATCGCCGGTTTCACCACGCCACTGGGCACCACGATCGGGATGCCCGGGCGCGCCGGAGTCTGGCCGATGATCCTGGCGGTCTACGCCATCAACGGTTACGGCCTGCAGTACACCGCGCTCGGCTACGTCCGGCTGGCCATCATCGGTGTGCTGGTCTCCGTCGGCACCGCCGGTGTGCCGGGCACCGCCACCATCGTGGCCATCACGGTGCTCACCGCCGCCGGCCTGCCGCTGGAAGTCGTCATCCGCACGCTGCCGATCAGCGCGGTCGTGGACATGGCGCGAACGCTCAACAACGTGACGGCCGCGGCGACCACCTCGGTCATCGTCTCGAACAGCGAGAAGGTACTCGATCGCGACGTCTACAACACCTTTGACCCGAGCGGACGAGAACGGTCTGGCAAAGAACTTGTTCGCCGGGATCGGACTGCTAACTCCCCTCATCGACTGACGCCAGACGTTGGGCGGTCTGGAGTACCTCGTCGATCATGGCCGGAGTCAGCCGTCCGGTGAACATGTTCTGCTGGCTCGGGTGATAACAGCCCAGCAGAGCGATCCCCGCGACGGAGGCGACGGCGCCGTGCCCGAATTTCGTTACCGCCGAGGGCTTTACGACCAGCAGCCGCAGCGCCGCCTGCCAGGCGAACCCGCCGAGCGCCACGATCACCCGCACCGACGGAGCGACCAGCCGCCACTCCGCCTCCAGCCACGGCGAGCAGTTCGTCCGTTCCTCCGGTGTGGGGGCATTGCCCGGCGGGGCGCACCGGACAGCGGCCAGGATGCGAATGTTGTTGGTGGACAACCCGTCCGCCGCATCGACGCTGAGCGGTGAGTTCACCAGCCCGGCCCGGTGCAGCGCGGCGAACAGCTGATCCCCGGAACGGTCGCCGGTGAACACCCGCCCGGTGCGATTGCCGCCGTGCGCGGCGGGCGCCAGACCGAGCACCAGGATCCGCGGTGTCGCCGACCCCCAGCCGGTGATGGGCCGGCCCCAGTACGGCTGGTCGGCGAACGCCCGCCGCTTGACCCGAGCCGTCTCCTCACGCCAGGCGACCAGTCGGGGACAAGCGCAACACACGCTCACCTCAGCATCGAGAGCGTCCAGATCCGCCGCAGCACCGGCCAACCGCGCGACACCGGCGGGGTTGCGGGCCACCGGCGTCACGGCAGTGGCCGGATCACCCGGCCAGCCCGTGCCAGGCGGCACCGGCGAACAGAACTCCACACCGGTTCCGGGATGCGGACATCGCTGCGGGTGGGTCGTCACGAATCTATGCTGCCTGCGGTGAGCACATCGCGCGGCCCGATACTGCTGATCCTCACATCGGCATTCCTCGCCGCGGCGGCCAACGGCATCTCGATGGTGGCCTTCCCGTGGCTGGTGCTGCAGCGCACCGGTAGCGCGACCGACGCCTCAGTGGTCGCCGCGGCCGCGACCCTTCCCCTGCTGGTGGCCACCCTGGTGGCCGGCACCGCGGTGGACTTCCTTGGCCGGCGGCGGGTCTCGATGCTCTCCGACGCGATGTCGGCGGCGTCGGTGGCGGCCATTCCGGTGATCGTCCACACCAGCGGGCTGAGCGCATTGACGACCGTGGTGCTGGCCGGGCTGGCCGCGGCCGGGTCGTTCTTCGACCCGGGCGGGATGACCGCCCGCCAGTCCATGCTCCCGGAGGCAGGAAGCCGGGCGAACTGGACGCTCGACCACACCAACAGCATGTACGAGGCGGTGTTCAACCTCGCCTACATCACCGGCCCGGGTATCGGCGGGCTGCTGATCGCGACCATCGGCGGAGTGAACACCATGTGGGTGACGGCCGTGGCGTTCGGGCTCTCCATCCTGACGATGGCGGTGCTGCGGCTGCCCGGTGCCGATCGCCCCGACCCCGACGATCAACCGGACGGCGTGATGTCCGGCGTCGTCGAGGGCCTGAAGTTCGTGTGGCACAACAAGGTTCTGCGCACCCTGGGGCTGATCGATCTGTCGGTGACGGCGCTGTACCTGCCGATGGAAAGCGTGCTGTTTCCCAAATACTTCACCGATCGCAACGAACCGAAGCATCTGGGCTGGGTGCTGATGGCGCTAGCGATCGGCGGACTGGTCGGCGCGCTGAGCTGGTCGGTGATCTCCCGGTTCGCCAGCCGCCGAACGACCGTGCTGACGGCGGTGCTGACGTTCGGGACTGTCAGCCTGGTCATTTCGGCGCTGCCGCCGCTGTGGATCATCCTGGCGCTGTGCGCGGTCGTCGGCCTGGTGTACGGGCCGATCGGACCGATCTACAACTCGGTGATGCAGACCCGAACACCCGAACACATGCGCGGCCGGGTCGTCGGGGTGATGACCTCGATGACCTATGCCGCCGGACCGGTGGGTTTCATGCTGGCCGGCCCGCTGATCGACGCATTCGGACTGTCGTTCACCTTCCTGGCCCTGGCGGTGCCCATTGTGCTCATCGGACTGGCCGCACCGTGGATTCCCGCGCTGCGGGAGTTGGACGAGGCCGCGCCCGCCGCCTCCTAGGATGGCTTTCATGCCCGCGAGCGCGCTTGACGCCCTGATCGCCGAACTGGGCGACGGGGTGGTCGTCACCGACCCCGACATCCTGGGCTCCTACCGCCACGACCGCGCCCTGGACCCGGCCGCCGGAACCCCGCTGGCGGTGGTGCGGCCGACGAAAACCGAAGAGGTGCAGGCGGTTCTGCGCTGGGCCACCGCGCACCGGGTACCGGTGGTGCCGCGCGGCGCCGGCAGCGGGCTGTCCGGCGGGGCGACCGCCGTCGACGGCGGCATCGTGCTGTCCACGGAGAAGATGCGTGAGATCACCGTCGACCCGGTGACGCGAACCGCCGTCGTACAACCCGGCCTGCTCAACGCCGAAGTCAAGAGCCGAGTCGCCGAGTACGGGCTTTGGTACCCGCCGGATCCGTCGTCCTACGAGATCTGCAGCATCGGCGGGAACGTCGCCACCAACGCCGGGGGGCTGTGCTGCGTGAAGTACGGGGTGACCACCGACTACGTGCTGGGTCTGCAGGTGGTGCTGGCCGACGGCACCGCGGTGCGCCTCGGCGGCCCGCGTCTCAAGGACGTCGCCGGGCTGAGTCTGACCAAGCTGTTCGTCGGCAGTGAAGGCACCCTGGGCGTGGTCACCGAGGCGACCTTGCGCCTGCTGCCGCCGCAGAAGACGTCGGCGACGGTGGTCGCGACGTTCGACTCGGTGGAGGCGGCGGTCGGTTCGGTGGTCGCGATCACCGGCAAAATCCGGCCGTCGATGCTGGAGTTCATGGATTCGGTGGCCATCAACGCGGTCGAGGACAAGATGCGGATGGGCCTCGACCGCAATGCCGCGGCCATGATGGTGGCGGCCTCCGACGACCGCGGTGCGGCCGGCGCCGAAGACGCCGAATTCATGGCGGCGGTGTTCACCGAAGCCGGCGCGACGGAATGTTTCTCGACCGACGATCCGGTGGAGGGTGAGGCGTTCGTCGCGGCCCGGCGGTACGCCATTCCCGCGGTGGAGGCCAAGGGCTCGTTGCTGCTGGAGGATGTCGGCGTGCCACTGCCGGCGCTGGCCGATCTCGTGAGCGGGGTGGCCAAGATCGCAGCGAACGGCGACCTGACCATTTCGGTGATCGCGCACGCCGGGGACGGCAACACCCATCCGCTGATCGTCTACAACCCCTCCGACGCCGCAATGACGGCCCGCGCCGAAAAGGCGTTCGGCGACATCATGGATCTGGCGATCAGCCTGGGCGGGACGATCACCGGCGAACACGGGGTGGGCCGGCTCAAGAAGCCCTGGCTGGCAGGACAACTCGGCCCCGAAGCCATGGAACTCAACCGGCGCATCAAAGCCGCGCTGGATCCCGACGGGATTCTCAACCCTGGCGCGGTCATCTAAGTCAGCGGGATCAGCTGACGATGCTCCCAAGCCGCAGGGCGATGTCGTGCACGGATTCCAGACGTCTCGTCGCCACGGCGAGAACCAAGTCGAACAGTGTGTCCTCGGCTTCCCCGGGCACGTGGTATCCGTTGAATTCGTAGAACAACGCGGTGGCGACGAAAGCGGTCCGTTCATTGCCGTCGATCAAGGCATGGTTGGTGGCCAGCGACTGCAGCAGCGCTGCCGCCTTCTCGTGGACTCCGGGGTAGGCGTCCTCGCCGAAAGCAGTCGCTCGCGGTCGGGAAACCGCGGACTCCAGCAGCCCGTAGTCACCGACCTCCACCGGCCGACCGAGGTGAGCGTCGCCCGCGGCGAGCACATCGTCGACCGTGAGGTACTCGGTCACGCCTCAGCGAGGCGCTTCAGCAGACCCTCGTGCTCCTTGACGATACGACCCAGGATTTCATCACGGCGCTCGGTCCGGCGGTCCACGTAGTCATCGACCGCCCTGAGCACAGCAGCGTGCAGTGGTGTCATTTTCCACCCGGGCGTTTTCTTGCAGAATCCGGGAACTGTCGTCCTCGGGTCAGCTCCGCACCCGGGTGAACCGGTGCAGAACCCACGCCACCGGGATGCTCAACGCCATCGTCGTCACGAACAGGCCGGGCATCGAGCCGGTGTAGACGTGCCAGTGCAGCACCTCGGTCATGGCGACCTCCATCAGCACGAGGTGGACCAGGAAGATCTCGTAGGAGATCTCACCGAGCCACACCATCGGCCGGCTGCCCAACACCCTTGAGTACCAACCCGAGTCGCCCAGGGCGAGCGGCGCGATGATCAGCGCCGCGATGACGGCGTAGAACACCATCTTGGTCACCGCCTGGGCGAGGCCGGCGGGCGACGTCGTCGGCTCCCCCGCGATGGGCGTCGAGGCGATCAAAAAGCAGATCACCGCCAGTGGGATGGCAACGAACCAGTACACCCGAATCCCCATGGCCGCCAACACCGTCAGCGTCATCCCGCCGAGAAACCAGATCAGATAGGCGGGCAGCCACAGCTTCGCGCCGTCGGGCAGGCCGTGGGTGGTGTGCACCAGCACCAGCCATGCCGGGCTGATCAGAGCCAAGCCGGCCAGACCTGCCAGCAGCAGCCCGGGCCGCCATCGACGCCGGCACAGCGCCACCAGCAGCAGGTATGCCAGGAACGGCAGAGCCACGTAGAACGCGACTTCGACTGCGAGACTCCACATCTGCGTCAGGCCCTGGTGCAGGAGCGCGAAACCGTAGTGGTCGGTGTAGATCTGGGTGAGGGTCAGGTTGCGGAACAGCCCCCACCACGTATGCCCGGGGTTGGGGCCGCCGTCGCGGAAATGGTAAATCGCGTAGGCCGCCAGGACGGTGACGACGTAGGCGGGCATGATCCGGCGTATCCGGTGGCGGGTGTAGCGCGCGAGTGACGGCGGCGCCGTTCCCGCCTTGGCGGCCCTGACCCACGGGCCGAACAGCAGATACCCCGACAGGGCGAAGAAGATCGGCACCCCGATCTCCAGTCGCGAATACACCAGTCCCGCAAAGCCGTGCGTGTACTTGCCGGTGGTGTAGGCGGCGTGGGTGGCGACCACGAGCATGGCGGCCAGCGCGCGGACGCCGGTGAGCGAGGGCACCCGGTCGACGGTCGGGACCGCCAGTCCGCCGGTCTCTTGGGTCGGCGCTCCCGCGTGGCTTCGTCCCGCCGCCCCTTGGACGGTGCTCATGGCTTGGGACGCCGCGGCTTCCCCCCCGTCGGGCGTGCGGAGCCGGCACGGTCGGGTTTGAGGTCGATCAGCACACCCTGAATGCGGGTGTTCTCCAACTTCTCCCAGGTTTCTTTCGAGAGCTTGGCCGGCAACTCAACCAGCGAGTGGTCCACCTTGATACTGATGTGGCCGAAGTCGCTGCGATGCAGACCGCCCTCATTGGCGATGGCGCCGACGATCGCACCGGGGTTCACCTTGTGTCGCTTACCGACCGAGATGCGGTAGGTGGCGAGGTCGTCGCGGACCTTGCGGGGCGCACGCTCGCGATCCGGCTGGTCGGTGCGCTCGCGGCGCTTCTCCGGCGGCGGCTCGGTCATCAGGAACTCCGCCCCCGCCCGGGCCTGAACCGCCAGTGCAGCGGCGATATCGGCCATCGGGACGTCATGGTCGCGCCCGTACTGCTCGACGAGCTTGCGGTAGACGTCGAATCCCGCACCACCCATCGCCTCGGTGATGGACTCGCGGAACTTCTCGACCCGCTGGGCGTTGACGTCGTCGACCGACGGCAGATCAGCCTCGGTGATGGGCTGCCGGGTCACCTTCTCGATGGACTTGAGCAGATGACGTTCCCGTGGTGAGACGAACAGCAGCGCGTTGCCTGAGCGGCCGGCCCGGCCGGTGCGCCCGATGCGGTGCACGTAGGACTCCGGGTCGTGCGGAATGTCGTAGTTCACCACGTGCGAAATACGTTCCACGTCAAGGCCTCTGGCGGCGACGTCGGTGGCCACCAGGATGTCGATGGTGCCGTCCTTGAGTTGGGCGATGGTCCGCTCCCGAACGGCCTGTGCGACGTCGCCGTTGATCGCGGCCGCGGCGAACCCGCGGGCACGCAGCTTTTCGGCGACCTCCTCGGTGGCCTGCTTGGTCCGGACGAACACGATCATCGCCTCGAACGGCTCGACCTCCAGCACGCGGGTCAGGGCGTCCATCTTGCGGTTCCCCGCGACCTCGATGTAGCGCTGGGTGATGTTCTCGGCCGTGGCGGTCTTCGACTTGACCGCCACCGTGACAGCGTCGTGCAGGTACTTGGTGGTGATCTTGCGAATAGCCGGCGGCATGGTGGCCGAGAACAGCGCCACCTGTTTGTACTCGGGGGTGTCGGCCAGGATGCGCTCGACGTCCTCGGCGAAACCCATCTGCAGCATCTCGTCGGCCTCGTCGAGCACCAGGTAGTCCAAGTGCGACAGGTCGAGGGTGCCCCGCTCCAGGTGGTCGATCACCCGGCCGGGGGTGCCCACCACGACCTGGGCGCCGCGCCGCAGTCCGGCCAGCTGCACGACGTAGGACTGGCCGCCGTAGATCGGCAGCACGTTGATCTTGGGCAGGTGGGCCGCGTAGCGGCTGAACGCCTCCGCCACCTGTAGTGCCAATTCCCGGGTCGGCGCCAGCACCAGCGCCTGGGTCTGCTTGCTGGCGGGGTCGATGCGGGACAGGATCGGGATCGCGAACGCCGCGGTTTTGCCGGTGCCGGTCTGCGCCAGCCCCACCACGTCGGAGCCCGCCAACAGGGCCGGGATGGTCGCCGCCTGGATCGCCGACGGCGTCTCGTAGCCCACGTCGACGACCGCCCGCAGCACAGCGGGGTGAATCTGCAGTTCGGCGAAGGTATTTGCCGTTTCGGCGGGGATTGTCATCGGCTGGGAGTCTAGTGCCTGTGTGCGCGTCGGACCGGTTGTTGAAGGTTGGCGCCGGTACCGTGCTCCGATGTGTGGGATCGGTTGACAACCACAGGGCTGGCCGTTGCCTTGGCAGCGACCGTCGCCGTGACGCTGGCCGGGTGCGGTTCCGGGGACTCGACGGTGTCCAAGACGCCGTTGCCGTCGACCAGCGCAACTGCCGCTGCCGCACCGGCAGCACCGCCACCGCCCGATCCGTGTGCGGTGAATCTCGCGGCGCCGACGGTCGCCAAAGCGGTGTCGGAACTGCCGAAGGACCCGCGCAGCCAGCAGGGCTGGAATCCCGAGCCGTTGACGGGCAATTACAACGAGTGCGCCCCGTTGTCGGTGGTGATCGTCAAAGCCAACACCAACGCGGCCAATCCCAATACCCGCGCGGTGATGTTCCACCTGGGTAAGTACATTCCGACCGGCGTCCCGGACACCTACGGCTTCAACGGTTTCGACCCCGCGCAAAGCACCGGCGACACCGTCGCGCTGACCTTCGCCGGCGGGATGGGACTGCAAAGTGTCGTGCGGTTCCGGTGGAACGGCAACGGCGTCGAGTTGATCGGCAACACGGGATGACCCGGCAGACGACCGCCGCAATCGCGCTGTGCGCGGCCGTCATCGCCGTGTTGGTCTCATCCGCTGACGCCGGTGCGGATCTCGGGTCGACCACCACCGTCAACGGCGCGAAGCCACCGGCGACCGCCGCTCCCCTGTCGGACCTGACGATGATGCTCGACACCGTCCAGGCCGACGGCCAGCGCCTGCTGGTGCAGCAGGGCATCCGCAAACCGGGTACCCGCGCCCCCATCCAGTACCACGACTTCGGCGGCCACACCTGCGTGCTGAGCGGGACGATCACCGACTTCGTGGAAGGCAAAGACCCGATGTCCGTTTCGGCGGGATCCTGCTACTACCTGCCGCCCGACACCGCGATGACGGCGGCCAATCTCGGCAAGGAGGACGTCCGGTTGATCGACACGTTCGTGTTGCCGCCCGACGCCCCGGCCATCATCGTTCTGGAACCGGGGTGGCCGGACCTCACCGACCCCACCGGCTGACTTCCGGCGTTTCCTTAGAGTGGCCCCATGACCTCGCTGTTCGGCCGATTGTCGGACATCGTGGGTGCCGAGCACGTCGTCACCGACGCCGATGTGCTGGCCGCCCGGACCGTCGACTGGACCGGAAGGTACCGAGGCACCGCCAGCGCACTGGCCCGGCCGGGCAGCCCCGATGAGGTCGGCGCGGTGCTCCGAGCCTGCCGCGACGCCGGCGCCGCGGTGACGGTCCAGGGCGGGCGCACCTCCCTGGTCGCCGGGACCGTGCCCGAACACCGCGACGTGCTGCTGTCCACCGAGCGCCTCATCGGCATCGGCGATCTCGACGCCGTCGAACGTCGGATCCGCGTCCGAGCCGGCGTGACACTGGCCGCGGTGCAGCAGGTCGCCACCGGCGCCGGACTGCTGTTCGGGGTGGACCTGACCGCCCGCGACTCGGCAACCATCGGGGGCATGGCGTCAACCAACGCCGGCGGGCTGCGCACGGTGCGCTACGGCCCGATGAGCGCACAGGTGCTCGGCCTGGAAGTCGCCCTGCCCAACGGGTCGGTGGTGCAACGGCAGTCGCGGGTGCGCTCGGACAACACCGGCTATGACCTGGCTGCTCTGTTCGTCGGCGCCGAAGGCACGCTCGGCGTGATCACCGCCGTCGACCTCCGGCTGCACCCGCAGCCCACCCACCGGGTGACCGCGGTCTGCGGCTTCGCCGACCTCGACGCACTGGTCTGCGCCGGACGCGGCCTGCGCGAGATCGAATCCATCGCAGCACTGGAGTTGATCGACGGTCGCGCCGGAGGCCTGGCTGCCGAACACCTCGGCGTCGCTTCACCGGTTCCCGGCGACTGGCTGCTGCTGGTCGAGTTGGCCGGCGCAGCAGACGATCTCACCGACCGACTCGCCACCGCGCTGGATGACGTCGGCGTGGGGGCCCCGGCGGTCGGCACCGACACGCGCACACAACAGCGACTCTGGCAGCTGCGGGAGTCGGTGGCCGAGGTGGTCGGCGTCTTCGGCCCGCCGGTGAAATTCGATGTTTCCCTGCCGCTTTCGGAGATCTCAGACTTCATCCGGGATGCCGACGCGTTGATCGCGCGACACGCCCCGCAGGCGATTCCGCTGCTGTTCGGACACGTCGGCGAGGGCAACCTGCATCTCAACGTCCTGCGCTGCAACGGCGACAGCGAAGCCCGGATCTACCCGGCGATGATGGAAATCATTGCCGCCCATGGCGGCAACGTCAGCTCCGAGCACGGGGTCGGCAGCCGCAAACGCGGCTATCTGACGATGTCCCGACAAATCGCCGATATCGCCGTCATGCGGACAATCAAGGATGCGCTGGACCCGACGGGCTACCTGAATCCGGCGGTGCTGTTCGACTGACGCGTGTGCCGGCCGTAACTGGCTGCAGCAGTGTCCATTTCGATTTGATCAACCACCGGCAGCCGGTCGGTGATCTCCTCAGGGGTGGGGCCGGGGATCCGCGCCGGTGACGCGCCCACCATGAAGATGGCGGCGACCACACCGAACAGCGCCACGAAGGCCGGGAGCAGGATCGATTGCGACATCGCGGCGGCGAACGGAGCGTGCAGGAATGCCGGAAGATGCATCACGTCGGACTCTCCGCGCGGCGCCGCCCCCGGCGGCCCGGCCGGCATCTCGGCGGTCACCCGCGACGACATGAACGCCGCCATGCTGGCACTGCCGAGCACCGAGCCGACTTGCCGGGTGGTGTTGTAGACGCCCGACCCGGCGCCGGCCAGTCGGGCGGGGAGATTGCGGGTTGCGTTGGCGCCCAACGGAGCCCAGATGAACGCCATCCCGATCCCCAGCGCGGCGAACGGCAGCAGCAGTCGCCAGATCGGCGTGCTCGGCGTCATCTCGACCGACAGCCACAGCAAAGCGACAGCCACGGTGGAGAAACCAAATCCGACAATCGGTCTGGGGTGGGCGCGGTCGACGATCCGGCCGACGAACGGCGCGAGCACACCGGAAACGACCGCCATCGGGGCGGTGAGCAGCGCCGCCCGGGTCGGCGGCAGACTGCACACCGCCTGCGCATAGAACATCACCGGAAGGATCATCGCGGTCACCGCGAAACCGATGACCGCGATGCCGACATTGGCCAGGCTGAAATCCCGGTCGCGAAACATCTCCAGCGGGATCAGCGGTTCGCGGGTATTCACGGACTGCCAGTAGACGAACACCGCCATCGTCACGACGCCGGCGGCGATCGTCGCCCAGATCCACGGTGCCCAGTCGTGTGTCTGACCCTCCTGCAAGCCGAAGACGATCAGAAACAGCCCGATCCCGGAGAGCGCCACGCCGAGGAAGTCGAAACGGTGCGGATGGGTTTCCAGCACCGGAATGAGCCGAGCCGAGGCCACCAGGCCGAGGATCCCGATCGGCACGTTGACGAAGAAGATCCACGACCAGCCCAGATTGTCGACCAGCACACCGCCGGCCAGCGGCCCCAGCAGCGTGGCCACCCCGGCCGTCGCACCCCACATCGACAGCGCCACACCGCGACGCTCGGGCGGGAAGATCCGGGTGATCGTCGAGAGGGTCTGCGGGGTGAGCAACGCCGCGCCGATGCCCTGCACCACCCGCGCGGTGATCAGCATGTCGATCGATCCCGACAGCCCGCACCACAGCGAGGCGGCGGTGAATACGGCCAATCCGATGAGGTAGAGGTTCTTCGGGCCGAACCGGTCGCCGAGGCGTCCCGAGAGCAGCAGCGGCACGGCATAGCCGAGTAGGTAGGCGCTGGTGACCCAGATGATGCTGTCGTAGCTGCTGATGTTGAGCGCGGCCATGATGCTCGGATTGGCCACCGAGACGATCGTCGAGTCGACCAGGATCATGAAGAAGCCGACGAGCATGGCCCACAGCGCGGGCCACGGATCGGGTTGGCCGCCGGAGTCCGTCCGCCGATCCGAGCTTTGCATCGTCGCACCGGCCATAGCGCACGATGCTGCCACCGCCGAGCTTGTTAGGTTCTTTCGGGGCGGTCAACCAGTCCCGCC
Source organism: uncultured Actinomycetes bacterium (assembly GCA_903877095.1). Lineage (GTDB taxonomy): Bacteria > Actinomycetota > Actinomycetes > Mycobacteriales > Mycobacteriaceae > Mycobacterium. Next base: position 58,150 of record CAIRCP010000080.1, read on the forward strand.
GACATTCGCACAGGGGGCCACGTCATGCACGCAGATCGATTTCGCCGGTTGGTCGACGCACCGGGACCGTTCATCTCGATCTATTTCGACGATTCGCACGACACCGCCGACGCAGGGGCCCAACTCGACGCGCGACTTCGCGACATCCGGAAGAACCTGGAAGACCAGTCGGTCGACGCGGGCGTGATCGAGGGCATCGAAGCGGGCGTGCGGGCCAAGCACCCGCCCGTCGGTCGCAGCGGCCGCGGGGTCGTCGCGTCGGCGACTACCGGGGCGATCCTGCTCGACCAGCATCTGAGCGTCCCGCCCGTCACGACGCTGATCCGGGTCTCCGACCTGCCCTATATCGTCCCGATCGTCGAGCACGGCGTCCCGCACACCTCGTGGCTGATGGTGGTTGTCGACAACACCGGAGCCGACATCTCGCTGCACGACGACGCCACCGCCACCGTCGAGGGCCCCGGATATCCGGTGCACAAGGCGCACGCAGGGTTCGGCGGTCCGCAGGGCCGGGTGGAAGAAGAGGTCCGCAAGAACATCCGCGAAGTCGCCGACCGGCTCACCCGCCTGGTCGACGAGACCGGAGCCGACGTCGTGTTCATCACCGGAGAGGTGGCAGCGCGCGCCGAACTGCTGGGCGAACTGCCGGAACGGGTCGCGGCCAAGGCGGTCCAGTTGCAGGGCGGCGGACGCACCGCGGGAACCGACCCTGCCGAGGTGGACCGCGAGATCGCCGACGAGTTCACCCGTCGCCGCAACGCCGTCGTCTCCGATGCGGCCGAGCGATACGCCGCGGGACACGGCACCGGACGTGCGCTCGATGGCCTCGCCGACGTGACCGCGGCACTGCGTGACGGCGCAGTGGACACCCTCATCATCGGCCATGTCGGCGGCGCGACTGTGGTTGCCGACCACGACCAACTGCTGCTCGCCGGCCCGGATGCCGAGACCGTGTCGGCTCTCGGCGGCTCCCCCGACCGGGTGTTGCCGGCCGACGAGGCCCTGCCGTTGCTCGCGGTGGCCACCGGCGCGGCGATGGTGCCGGCCGCCGAGAATCTGACCCTGACCGACGGCGTCGGCGCGGTTCTTCGCTACGCCGACCCCGGCGCGCGGTGACGACGATCACCTTCGGGCACTTCCGTCGGTCTTCCGTTCGTTAGCCTGGGCGTCAACACACCCCAGAGGAAGTCTGGCCCGGAGGGAAGGCCCCGCATGACGTTTGGCCGCAAGCAGAAGGCACCCGACAATTTGCCGGCGAAGCCCGAGGATTCCGGCATGTCGGCCAAGATGCTGTCCAACATCCTGGAGTCCAGCTCCCGGGTGCAGGCTCCGGCCGTACGCGCCTACGTCGCCCGGTTGCGTCGCAGCAACCCGGAAGCCAGCCCGGCAGAGATCGTCGCGAAACTCGAAAAGCACTACCTGTCGGCGGTCATGGCCAGCGGCGCGGCCGTCGGTTCCGCGGCGGCCTACCCCGGCATCGGAACAATCGTGGCGCTCTCCGCGGTGGCCGGCGAGACCGTGGTGTTCCTCGAAGCGACGGCCGCCTTCGTGCTGGCGGTCGCCGACGTGCACGGCATCCCGGTGGAGGACCGGGAGCGCCGGCGTTATCTGGTGCTCGCGGCATTGGTCGGCGAGGACGGAAAGGGAGCGGTCAAGGACTTCCTCGGCGCCGGCCGCACCAGTGGCGCCTGGCTGGCCGAGGCGGAACTCCTTCCGTTGCCGGTGGTGACCCAGCTCAACACCAAATTGATGCATTACTTCGTCAAGAAGTACGCGGTCAAGCGGACCGCCATGGCGTTCGGCAAGCTGCTGCCGGTCGGGATCGGCGCCGCGGTGGGCGGCGGCGGCAACCGCATGATGGGAAAGAAGATCGTCGAGAACGCGCGCGTCGCGTTCGGCCCGGCGCCCGCGCGCTGGCCGGTGACTCTCCATGTGCTCCCCGGTTCCAACGAGGTGACCCTCATCGAGGACGGTCGCTAACGGCGTTCCGGCCTGCCAAGCATGCGCCTGACGCGCCTCGGGAACACCGCGGACGAGATAGCCTTGAGGCGTCGTCGACTGCCCGGGTTCGGTCGGTCGGCGAGCGCGTCGCGATAGCGGCGCGTGCGGGCATCAGGGCATGAGAATCGAGGCGAGCGACTCCGTGAGCAGCACAAGTTCACCATTCGGCCAGAACGAGTGGCTGGTCGAGGAGATGTACCGCAAGTTCCGCGAAGACCCCACGTCGGTCGACCCGAGCTGGCATGAATTCCTGGTGGACTACCGCCCCGAACCCACCGGACATTCTGCCGCCGGCGGCAACGGGCAGCCCGCACCCGCGCCCGCCGCCGCTGAACCGGCTCCGGCGCCCACTGCAGCGCCCCCCGCACCGCCTGCGACGCCGTCACCCGCCCCCGTTGCACAGGCCCCGGCCGCGCCGGTCGCCCCGGTGCCGACCCCCGCCCCGGCTGCCGCCCCCACTCCGGCCCCCGCTCCGGCCGGCGTGGCTGAGCCGCCGGTCGAGGAGACGCAGGTGCTGCGCGGCGCCGCGGCCGCCGTCGTGCGCAACATGGATGCCTCGCTGCAGATCCCGACCGCGACCAGCGTCCGAGCCATCCCTGCGACGCTGCTGATCGACAACCGGATCGTCATCAACAACCACCTCAAGCGCACTCGCGGCGGCAAGATCAGCTTCACCCATCTGCTCGGGTACGCGATCGTCGAGGCAGTCAAGAAGTTCCCGAACATGAACCGCCACTTCGCCGAGATCGACGGCAAGCCGAATGCGGTGACACCGGTACAGACCAACCTGGGCCTGGCCATTGACCTGGTGGGCAAGAACGGGAGCCGGCAACTCGTCGTCGCGGCTATCAAGGGCTGTGAGACAAAGGAATTCGCAGAGTTCGTCGCTGCCTACGAAGACATCGTGCGGCGCGCCCGGGACGGAAAGCTCACTGCCGAAGACTTCGCCGGGGTGACGATCTCGCTGACCAACCCCGGCACGTTGGGAACGGTGCACTCGGTGCCCCGGTTGATGGCCGGGCAGGGCGCGATCATCGGCGCGGGCGCCATGGAGTTCCCCGCGGAGTTCCAGGGTGCCAGCGAGGAGCGGATCGCCGAACTCGGGGTCGGCAAGCTCATCACGCTGACGTCGACGTACGACCACCGCATCATCCAGGGCGCGGAGTCCGGCGACTTCCTGCGCACCATCCACAACCTGCTGCTCTCCGACGACTTCTGGGACCAGATCTTCTTCGACCTGGAGATCCCGTACGAGCCGGTGCGGTGGCGCACCGACAATCCCGATTCGATCGTCGACAAGAACGCCCGTGTCATCGAACTGATTGCGGCATACCGCAATCGCGGGCACCTGATGGCCGACATCGACCCGTTGCGGCTGGACAAGAACCGGTTCCGGATGCATCCGGATCTCGACGTCCTCACCCACGGACTGACGCTGTGGGATCTGGACCGGGAGTTCAAGGTCGACGGCTTCGCCGGCCAGCAGTACAAGAAACTGCGCGACGTGCTGTCGGTGCTGCGCGACGCCTACTGCCGGCACATCGGTGTGGAATACACCCACATCCTCGAGCCCGAGCAGCAGAAATGGCTGCAGGAGCGGATCGAGGTCCGCCACGACAAGCCGACCGTCGCCCAGCAGAAGTACATCCTGTCCAAGCTCAACGCCGCCGAGGCGTTCGAGACCTTCCTGCAGACGAAATACGTTGGGCAGAAGCGGTTCTCGCTGGAGGGTGCGGAGTCGGTGATCCCGATGATGGATGCGGTGATCGACCAGGCGGCCGAACACGGCCTCGACGAGGTGGTCATCGGTATGCCCCACCGCGGCCGGCTCAACGTGCTGGCCAATATCGTCGGCAAGCCCTACTCGCAGATTTTCAGCGAGTTCGAGGGCAACCTGAACCCGACGCAGGCGCACGGGTCCGGCGACGTCAAGTACCACCTCGGCGCCACCGGGACCTACATTCAGATGTTCGGCGACAACGACATCGAGGTGTCGCTGGTGGCCAACCCGTCGCACCTGGAGGCCGTCGACCCGGTGCTGGAGGGTCTGGTGCGGGCCAAGCAGGACCTGATCTCCCCGGTCGACGCCGACGGCAGTCCGCGCGAGTTCACCGTGATGCCGCTGATGCTGCACGGCGACGCGGCATTCGCCGGCCAGGGCGTGGTGGCTGAGACGCTGAACTTGGCGCTGCTCAAGGGTTATCGCACCGGTGGCACGATCCACATCGTCGTCAACAACCAGATCGGCTTCACCACTGCGCCGGAGTATTCGCGGTCGTCGGAGTACTGCACCGACGTCGCGAAAATGGTTGGGGCGCCGATCTTCCACGTCAACGGCGACGACCCGGAAGCGTGCGTCTGGGTGGCGCGGCTGGCGACGGACTTCCGGGAGGAGTTCGACAAGGACGTCATCATCGACATGCTGTGCTACCGGCGTCGCGGTCACAACGAGGGCGACGACCCGTCGATGACCAACCCGGCCATGTACGACGTCATCGACACCAAACGCGGTGTGCGCAAGAGCTACACCGAGGCGCTGATCGGCCGCGGCGACATCTCGCTCAAGGAGGCCGAGGACGCCCTGCGCGACTTCCAGGGCCAACTGGAGCAGGTGTTCAACGAAGTCCGCGAACTGGAGAAGCACGCGGTCGAGCCGAGCGAGTCGGTGGAGGCCGCGCAGATGATCCCGCGGGGCATGAACACCGCCGTGGAGAAGGCCCTGCTGGCCCGCATCGGCGACGCGCACCTGGCCCTTCCAGAGGGCTTCACCGTGAATCCGCGCGTAAAACCGGTGCTGGAGAAGCGCCGGGAGATGGCCTACGAGGGCAAGGTGGACTGGGCGTTCGCCGAGTTACTGGCGCTGGGCACCTTCCTGGCCGAGGGCAAGCTGATCCGGATGTCGGGCCAGGACACCAAGCGCGGCACCTTCACCCAGCGCCATGCGGTGATCATCGACCAGCACACGGGGGCGGAATTCACTCCGCTGGATCTGCTGACCCGCAATCCGGACGGCACGCCCAACGGCGGCCGGTTCCTGATCTACGACTCGCCGCTGTCGGAATACGCCGCGGTCGGGTTCGAGTACGGCTACTCGGTGGGCAACCCCGAGGCAATTGTGTTGTGGGAGGCGCAGTTCGGCGATTTCGTCAACGGCGCGCAATCGATCATCGACGAGTTCATCAGCTCCGGTGAGGCCAAATGGGGCCAGCTCTCCGATGTCGTGCTGCTGCTGCCGCACGGACACGAGGGCCAGGGGCCCGACCACACGTCGGGACGCATCGAACGGTTCCTGCAGCTGTGGGCCGAGGGTTCGATGACGATCGCGATGCCGTCGACGCCGGCGAACTACTTCCACCTGTTGCGCCGGCACGGCCTCGACGGGGTGCACCGCCCGCTGATCGTGTTCACCCCGAAGTCGATGCTGCGAAACAAGGCCGCCGTCAGCGACCTGCGGGACTTCACCGAGCGCAAGTTCTGCTCGATCATGGAGGAGCCGACCTACACCGACGGCGACGGCGACCGCAACAAGGTCACCCGGATCCTGCTCACCAGCGGCAAGATTTACTACGAGTTGGAGGCCCGCAAGCAGAAGGACGGCCGCGACGACGTCGCGATCGTCCGGGTCGAGCAGCTCGCTCCGCTGCCCAAGCGCCGGCTGGCCAACACGCTCGACCAGTACCCGAATGCCAAGCAGTTCTTCTGGGTTCAGGAAGAGCCGGCGAACCAGGGCGCCTGGCCGACGTTCGGGTTGCAGATGCCGGAGTTGCTGCCGGACAAGCTGACCGGGATCAAGCGCATCTCCCGTCGGGCCATGTCGGCGCCGTCGTCGGGGTCGTCGAAGGTGCACGCCGTCGAGCAGCAGGAGATCCTCGACGAGGCGTTCGCCTGAGCGAAGCGAAGACGAACGCCGAGGAGAATCAGGGTTCAGACGAGGCGTTCGGCTAAGGCGCGCAGCGCCGCAGCGCTAAGTACGTGACTCCTCGGCGTACCGCGGCGCCAGGGACTCCATCTGGTTCATCACCGCGACAATCGCGGCCGGCTGCTGATCCGGGGGGTAACCGTACTTTCGCAGCAGCCTCTTGATGGATGCTCGCAACTTGGCCTTGACGTCTTCGCGCACCGTCCAATCGACGCGGGTGTCGCGGCGCATCGTGGCCACCAAATCCCTCGCGATTTGGGCGAGTACGTCATCGCCCATAACATCCACCGCCGAAGGGTTTTGGGAGACGACGTCGTAGAAGGCAAGTTCGTCAGTGGCCAGGGGCGGTGTGAACTGCTTCCCACGATCCGCCTCCGCGACGACTTCCTCCGCGAGTTCGACCAGCCGAGCGATCACCTCGGCCGCCGTCAACTGCTGATTGGCGTATTTGGTCAGCAGATCGTTGATACGTTCGGAGAACAGCTTGCTGCGCACGTCATTGCCCCGGGTCGACTCGCGGGCCTGCTGCAGCAGGCTCGCCTTGAGGGCCTCGATCGCCAAGTGCGCCTTGCTGGGCTTCTGCGCATCCTCCACCCACGTGGGCGTGAGGTGGTCGAGCTGCGGAAGGTCCAGACCTGCCGCCCGGTAGATGTCCAAGACGCCGGTCGTCTCCGCAGAGCCGACCACGATTTCGCCCAGGAGTCGCTTGATGTCGTCGGGAATCGGCTCGCCGGAGGCCAGGCGATCACGGGCATCCAGCTTCGCCATCCACCCGCGAACTTCTTCGTAGAACCGGACGTCCGGACGAACACGTTCAAGCTCGGCGTCCTTATCGGCGTGTCCACCAGCCAGCGCCCAGGCTCTGGCCAGCTTCGCCGAAAGCTCCCGGAACCGGTTAGCAAGCGGCCGAATCGCAGGATCGTCCGGATCGAGATTCCCTGGCGTCGACGGCGAGCGCAGCTTGATGGTGACGTCACGAGTTGCACTGTGCCAACCGGTCTTTCGATCGGCTCGTACGGTATCGCGCCATTCTTCGCCCACCAGTTCGTGCAGTTTGGCCAATAGTTCACAGATGATCGCCGCCGTCTCGGCGACGTTCTGACCGACGAACTTGTCACCGGTCGCGGCCGTGTCGCGGGTGAACTCGGCCAGCGCTCGGGTCAGGCTCTCCACCAACGGCGAGTAGGCGACGAGCAGCCCATCCTGCTTCCCCTGGTAGGTGCGGTTCACCCTGGCCAGGGTCTGCATCAGCAACGCGCCCTTGAGTGGGCGGTCCACGTAGAGGGTGTGCAGCGCCGGTGCGTCAAAGCCGGTCAGCATCATGTCCTTGACGATCACGATCTGAAGTTCATCGGTGGGGTTTTTGACCCGTTCCTTGACCGCAGCGTTCGCACTCGGACGTCGCATGTGCTTCTTGATAGCGGCGCTGTCGCCGGGCGTGGCCGTATACACGACCTTCACCACACCCTTGTCATCCGCGTCGTTGTGCCAGTCGGGACGCAGAGCGATCAGTTCCTCATAAAGCCGCGCTGCAATATTCCGGGTGGCACACACCACCATGGCTTTACCGGCGCCGCCGATGAATGGCCGCATCAGATCGCGCCGCGTCTCCCAGTGCTTCACCAAATCACCGGCCAACTCGCGCACTCGCTCCGGCGAGCCATACACGGTGTCGAGCACGGCAACGCTTCTTTGCAGCCGCTCCTTATCCGCATCGTCCAGACCGACCATGACCTCTTCGGCGGCGTCGTCGATCTGTTCGTCATCGACGCCGTCGACACGGGCCAATTTGATAAGCCGCGGCTCGAACAGCACTGGAACGGTCGCACCGTCGGTGACCGCACGGTGCAGGTCGTACACGTCGATGTCGTCGCCGAATACCCGACGGGTATCGCGCTCTCCTTCGGAGATGGGAGTGCCGGTGAATGCGATCAAGGTGGCATGCGGCAGAGCGTTCTTCAAGTGCGCGGCGTAGCCGTCGAGGTTGTCGTAGTGGCTACGGTGCGCCTCATCGGCGATGACGATGATATTGCGCCGCTTCGATAGCAGCGGATGGTCGGCGCCCGCTTCGCGCTCCTCCTTGCTCAGCCCGAACTTCTGCAGTGTCGAGAAGTAGATGCCGCCGCTGCGGGTATCGGTCAGCTTCTCCCGGAGTTGTTCGCGGCTGCTCACCTGCTGGGGCTGTTCGGGCAACAACGTGCTGATCTTGAAGCTGTCGTACAGCTGGCTGTCGAGTTCCGTGCGATCGGTCAACACGATGACGGTGGGATTGGCCAACCGCGGGTGTCGCATCACCTTCGCGGTGTAGAGCTCCATCTCCATCGATTTCCCGGAGCCCTGGGTGTGCCACACGACACCGGCGCGGCCGTCGGAGTCGACCGCCTCAACGGTGCTCCCCACGGCTTTGGTGACGGCAAAGTACTGGTGCGGCTTAGCGATTCGCTTTCGTAACCCGGATTCATCTTGGTCGAATGCGGTGAAGTCACGAAGCAGCTGCCCGAAGCGCTCGACGTTGTAGACACCGTCGATGGTGAGGTCCAGCTCGGTCGCGGGTTTTCCATCGTCGGCCAACTCGCCGTAAGACAGGGGGCGCCCGTCGTCATCGACATTCCACGGTGCGAAGTGGTTCCACGGCGTGAAGGGGGTGCCGTACTTGGCATTGATGCCGTCGGTCACCAAGACGAAGCAGGCAAAGCGAAACGCCATGGGAAATTCCAGCAGGTACGTCTGCAGCTGGTTGTAGGCGGCTTCGGCGCCGGCAGATCGGGAGCCGGCCTGCTTGAGTTCAACGATCGACAGCGGAAAGCCGTTGACGTACAGCACGATGTCGAACCGGCGCTGGTATTCGTGGTTGCGAACGGTCAACTGGTTGACTGCCAGGTAACGGTTCTTCGCGGGATCGGCAGACATGAACCGAATAATCGGGTTGACCTCTCGACCGTCGTGGTCGACGTAGCTGATGCCGCGGTAGCCCTCGGTGAGAATCCGGTGCAGGCGGTAGTTCTCGGTGATCGCGTCCTGAGACTGCGGCGTGGTGACTTCCGCGTAGGCCTGCTGCAGGTACTGCTCGGGAACGTCAGGGTTCAGGCGCCGCAGCGCGGCTTCGGCACTGCCGCGCAGCACAATGTCATGCCAGCTCTCCCGCTCGCCGGAGCCGGGGGCCACCTCTTTGCCGGTTCTGTACTCCCATTCGACCCGAGCGAGCTGGTCGAGAATCCATTGCTCCCAGGCAGATTCATTCAATACACCGGTCACAGCACGTCTCCTTCGCCGACTGCTTCGTTGAGTTCGGCTTCGATTTCTTCAATGGTCGGCAGGCTGGATTGCAGCTCCGCCGGCAGGCTTTTGGTGATCGCGGTCTTCCATTCCGCGACGCCGATCGGCGCGCTATAGCCGCGCAACGCGTACTCGGCGACGATGTTGCTCTTCGTCTTGCACAGCACCAGTCCGATGGTGGGTTTGTCGCCCTCATGGCGCAGCACGTCGTCAACGGCGGCCATGTACAAGCCGAGCTGACCGAGATAGCTGGGATCGAAGTCGCCGGCCTTGAGTTCGATGACGACGAAACTGCGCAACCGCAGGTGGTAGAAGAGCAGGTCGGCGTAGAAGTCCTTGCCGCCGATCTCCAGGTGAACCTGTCGGCCGACAAACGCGAACCCCTGGCCCAGTTCCAGAAGGAACCTCTCGACGTGGTCGGTCAGTGCGCGCTCCAGATCGTGTTCGCGACGGGTGTCGGCGATCCCCACGAAGTCGAACAGGTACGGGTCGCGAGTGGCCCGCTGGGCCAGGTCGGAATCCGGCGGCGGCAGGGTCTGGGCGAAGTTGGTGACTGCCTTGCCTTCCCGCTCATGGAACCGGGAGTCGATGTGATGGACCAGGACGTCGCGGCTCCACCCCTCGGCGAGTGCCGCTTCGGCGTACCATAGCCGCAGATCAGAGGCGTCCAGCTTCTCCAGCAGTGCGATGTGGTGGTACCACGGCAATTGTGCAAGCGGGGCTTGCACAATTGCCTCTTCGGGCCAGGTCTCGGCGAGAGAGCGCATGTATTTGAGGTTGCGCGGCGAGAATCCCTTGGTGCCGGGGAAGCGTTCGCGCAGGTCGGCTGCCAGCCGGTCGATGACGCGGGCGCCCCAGCCTTCGGCGGATTGACGAGCGCGGATCTCAGCGCCCACCTGCCAGTAGGTGCCGACCAACTCTGTGTTGGCGGCAGCGACAGCCCGCCGGCGGCCCGTCTGGACTTTGTCGGTGACCGCGGCAAGCAGCTCCGGATACCAGTCCGGGACCATGCCCTTCGGCGGCGGTGCGGGAAAGTTGACGTTCTCAGCCACCTCTACACGACCTCTTCGGCCCGCGTCTCGCCTTGCTTGACGGTGATCTTGCCGCTCATCAGTAGCGGGAGGAGTTCGTCGCGGGTGCGGGCGAGAACTTCGCTTTCACGCTTCCTTGCGGAGCGGAGAGCCAGCAAGCCTGCGCTCTTCTCTGCGAACTTCGCAACCAGCTCCTGATTCGGAGCGGGGACCTCGACCGTATAAGCCTGTTCACGGTTCAGACCAGGTACCGCCGAGTCATGGTTCATTGCGGCAAAGTCAATGTCGCGCAGCAGGTAGTAGAGATATAGGAGCGGCAAACCATCGTGAGGCTTGACCCAGTAGGTCGTGTCGATTGGAAAAGCGGGACCATCTATCCAATGCGTAGCTCCGACAGTGCCCTTGCGTCCAATCACAAGTACAGGCCCGTCGACGAGCTTCACGTCGTGGTATCCAGCTACCCCACCGCTGCCAACAACAACCACATTCCCGCCGTTTCGATTCGGCGCCGGCAGAGCTCTGCCGTAGTTGAGAGACAACAGCGACCCTAGGCGAACCATGGAGACCTCCGACCGCGCTTCGCGCGCCCAGGCGCATAGGAGCTCATCGGCACGATCGGAGACCACACGGTTCGCCGCCATCTTGTCCTCCAGCGCGTTGAGGACTTCGGCGATTCCGCGCTGCTCCACCAGCGACGGAACTCTCATCTGCACACTCTTGAGTGAAGCTAATGGTTGGCCAATCCCCGGGGTGCCGACAGACGAAGCCATTGTTAGCAATTGGCTACAACCGTCGGCCTTGAAGTACCAATAAGCAAATTCAGCATCGACCTTCTCTGGGTTGAATCGAGCGCGCATCATGCTTGTCGACATCATTGATCGGTCAGCTACGAGACCCACTCGACCAATCGCGCCCCGATGCGGGAACACAAGATCTCCCGATTCGAGAACACTTCTAGCTAGACGTGTTGCGGTTTCCTCCGAGATGCGGTCCGCACGCGTCATGTCAGGATGTCGGAGATCTCCAAGGTGCCCACCGGCAACTACGGGAAGTCCCTCCTGCACGTATGAATCCGCCTTCATGCTGGACCCAAATGGGCCAATGGCCACATCTGCGAGTTCTCCAACTGAACTGGTCGTCCAACTCATCGAAGTCTCCCCAGCTGTGTGCGGACTACAGCATCCAAGGTCAACGACGCATCCAACGCCGCGGTCAACTCCTCAGACAGTCTGGTGATCTTCTCGTCCAACGGTTCGCCATCAACCTCACCTTCCGCAGCGCCGACATACCGGCCCGGAGTGAGCGCAAAGCCAGCTGCCTTGATCTCTTCTAGCGTGGCACTCTTGCAAAAGCCGGAGACGTCGCGGTACTCATCAACGGCGGAATTGCGACCGCGCCAAGCACGAAATATGTTGGCAATTCTTTGGATATCGCCGTCGCTATCGTCAGAGAACGTACGTTCAACGCGGTCGACCATGTGGCCGAGTTCACGGGCGTCGATGAACAACACCTGGCCGCTGCGGTCGATCCTGCCGCCCTTGCCCGCGGACTTGTCTTTGGCGAAGAACCACACGCACGCGGGAATCTGGGTTCCCCGGAAGAGCTGGCCGGGCAGGGCGAGGATGCATGAGACGACATCGCCCTCAACCATCGCCCGCCGGATCTCGCCCTCGCCTCCACTCTTGGAAGTCAGCGTGCCGTTGGCCATCACCACGGCGGCTTCACCGTGCGGGGCCAGTTTGCTCAGGATGTGTTGCATCCATGCGAAGTTCGCGTTGCGCACCGGCGGCACCCCGTAGCGCCAGCGCGGGTCGTCCTCGCGCCGCACCCAGTCTTTGATGTTGAACGGCGGATTGGCGAGTACATAATCCGCCTTGATATTCGGATGGATATCGCGGGCGAAGGTGTCCTGCCAGACGGTGCCCATGCCGGCGCTGTCGATGCCGTGGATGGCGAGGTTCATCTTCGCCATCCGCCAGGTGCGCTCGTTGAACTCCTGGCCGTAGACGGCGATGTTGGTCGGATCCTCTTCGTGGCGTTCAAGAAATTTCTCGGCCTGCACGAACATGCCGCCTGAACCGCAGCACGGGTCATACACCCGGCCTGAGTGCGGTTCCAGGATTTCGACCAGCGTCCGCACAATGGACTGGGGCGTGTAGTACTCCCCACCCCGTTTACCCTCGGCCTTGGCGAACTTATCGAGGAAGTATTCATAGACCTCGCCCAGCAGGTCCCGCGCCTTGGAGGCGCCTCCGCCGGTGAAGCGCGCCGAGTTGAAGAGGTCGACGAGTTCGCCGAGGCGCCGCTGATCGACGTTGTCGCGACCGAACATGGTCGGCAGCACGCCGCGCAGTGACTCGTTGGCATCCATCAGCCCACGCATCGCCTCGTCAATGAGATTGCCGATGGACAGCGCATCGCTGGTGGCCGATGCCGGAACGCCTTTGGCAAGCTTGGCCAGGTATCCCCAGCGGCACTCGCGCGGCACCCAGAACACTCCGCTTCCGACATACTCGTCACGGTCTTCCAGGGTTTCGCTGATGAATTGCTCAGGCTCACCGTCGAGTTCGGCCGCGAGCGCGCCGCGCCGCTCCTCGAATGCGTCGGAGACGTACTTGAGGAATACCAGCCCCAGCACCACATCTCGGTACTGGGAGGCGTCCATGGAACCGCGCAGCTTGTCGGCCGCCTTCCACAGCGTGTCCTTGAGTTCCTTGCTTGTCGACGGCGCGTCCGCCGTCTTCACCGGTGTTCTCGCCATACGGCGCTGTCCTCCTTCTGAGGGTCGTGAGTTGAGGTGCCTTGGGCTTTGACTTCCCGGAGTTGCGCCGTCAACGTTCCGGCGGCCACTCCGTTCGCGAGTTCGTGTTCGAGCGCATCGAGCGTTGCAAGCTCAGCTGCGAGTTCGGCGCGGCGCACCGCAGCACGATCCAAGCTCAATTCCAATGCGGCGCTTGCCTCTAGCGGAATCGCGCGGACCGTCCACGACGTGGTGTCCGTGCCATTCTGCGCCCTGATGTCAGCAGCTAACACCGCGGGCAGCACCCGAAGACTGCGGGCGCCCTTGGGCAGGCAGCGCGCGATCCGTGCCGGAGCCTGCACGACGCAGCCGCCGGTCTGATCGACGATGGCCTGCGGAGCGCCGGTTGGCACGAAGATGACATCACCCGGCTCGGTGAGCTTTGCCCGTGGTGCCGCAGATTCCAGAATGAGACGGTCGATTCGACGCGCACCGACTGGCGCCTGTCCTCGGACTTCGTCGGCACCGATCACTGCGACGGTGCCGGAACCGGCGGCAAGGCAGTCCTTGTTCGCAATCCGCGCCCCTTTGATGATCCGCATCAGCCGCGCAGTCCCTTTAAATGCCGATGACCACGGGATGGGCATGCGCACGTGATCGGCAGAGGATGCGGCCACGTCGATGTCATCGATCATCCCCGCGTCGCACTGTGCCGCCAAGTCCCAAACACGGCTCAGCGCTGCGCCTTTCACTTCCAAAATCGGGTCGAAGACCGGCCAGCTCAATAGGTGCCGGCGTAGCACCACCGGGGTGCTGCGCGGTGCGCTGCGCAGAAACGAGTGTTTCCCTGTCAAACCCGACACGGCAGCGACCACATCGGCAGCCACGGCGTCGTTTTCGGCCGCATCGAGCGCGTGGTCCGTGTGGTCCGCGTACACCGTCGTTGGCGGTGTGGCATCGTCCGTCGGCGCCAGCACCCACAATGCGAGGCGGCGTCGCCCGCCGTTGCGGCACATGCCTTTCGGAAGACGCGCGACATATCGCAGGGGTGCGACATAGTGCTCACCGCGGGTGAGCGCATCACGGCGATGGCGCTCGGCCTGACCGGTTAGGGGGTCGACCAACAGGGCAGCTGGACCGACGATGAGCGCTCGTCCTCCGGCGCCAAGTTCCATGGCGATGTCGTTGACCCAGTCAAAGAAGCTCTCCGAATCACTGAGGGTGGCTGCGGTCCATTGGCCGATGAGAAGCGCTGTGCTCAAACGGTCGTTCGTTGTCACTGCGTGCAGCGTGGCTCCGGCGGCGTCAAGGCTGCGCCAGGCTGCGCACTGCCACGCAGTGTCAATCAAGTGGTCAAGGATGCCGAGCTCGGGCTGCTCATGTTCGCTGAACAAGCGAAAGGCGCGCTCTACCAACATGAGTCCGCCGGTGCGGTACGGCACTACGAGTCCATCCGTGTTGCGGGCCAGTTCAGCAACAACGGCGTGCAACAGACTCGCGCCAGGACTGCTCAGCATCTCGGCGTGATCCCGCAAGCGCGGGAGAGACACCATGCGATCCAGAACATGTGCCGCACTAAACCCAGCCTCAACGAGGCGGTCAATCTGACTTGTCAGCTCGGCGTCCGCCATCAGCTCGAAGGCGGCCTCGGCCGGCAGGAGCTTCTCATGACCGACAGTGACGATCTCCGGGAAGACTGCCTCCAGTGGGCAGCCAGTCAGCGGCTCCCCAAGCTTGGCGTGTAGCAATAGGAGCAGCGACGAATCATCCAGGCGGTCGGCCGCGGCGTCCAACAGCGACGAATGGATCATCACGTCGTCGGCGGCGTGGGCGTTGTTTCCACGTCCCGTCACCCGGAGCCACTCGGCCACTTGATCAGCATCGAAACGTAAGTCGGTATCAGTAACGGGGTCGGGGAACGGTGTACCCGACTGGGCGTAGCGACCGCGCCAGACGGTGACGACGGGTCGGGAGACACCGGCGAGGTCCGCGATGTCCTGCATCGACAACATGTCCACCCGGCCCTCCTCTTCAGCGATGTCGTAGCGCACCTGGCGAACACGACGTTAGAGCGGGCGCTCCCCTCAATCAAGCATGTTGTCGATAAGGGGCCTTATCGAACCAATAGTTGAAAGATTGGCCGCGGCTAGGGATCGTTCCCTCTGCCATCAGCAGATCAAGGAGGAAACGTGATTCGCCACAATCGACGATCCGAGCAGCCGTCATTCGCCCGACGGGTCCGCCCGCCGCTGAGCACCTGCTCTACGGGAAAGATCCGTTTCCCCGACCACAGAGCCGCGGTGACGGCCCTGCACAAAGCGGCAACCGAACGGAATTTCGCCAGGCAAGACGGCCAGGCAACCAGTCGCCACGAAGTGCGCAGCTACCGCTGCAAAGAGTGCAAAGGCTGGCACCTGACGTCACAGCCCAAGCGGGACAAGGAGCACTCGGCAGCGGCTTAACGCAGCGCTAAAGCGCTCAGCCCCCTAACAGCGGGATCGGCAGCTTGCCGTTGGCCAGGTCGCCTGCGACGTTCTCGATGGCCTTCGGGCACAGGAATGAGATCGCCGGCCCGGTGAACATGGTGACCGGCCCCAGTGGGCGCCCGATGACCTCGGAAACCTGTCCGGCGATGCTGGCGGTGTTCTGCCCACTCTCGGCCAGTACCGGGCACAGTCCGCGGCCTATTTCGGCGGCCTGGGCGGGATCGATCTTGGTCAGACCTAACCCATCGAGCGTGGTGAGGAAGTCATCGACGCTGCTCGCAGTGTCGGCCTGGGCCGGAACCGCGAAAACGCCGCCGGCCAAGCCGGCAGCCAGGATCAACGAACCGGAAAAACGGCGAAACTTCATGATCTGACCATCGTAGGCAACCGCGCGGGCGTTACCTCAGCGAATCCGCACTGTTACCCTCGACAGCGACTCGACACCCGTCAAACAGGGAGCTCTCATGCAGGGATTTGCCGGCAAAGTGGCCGTCGTGACCGGGGCCGGCTCGGGTATCGGCCAGGCACTGGCCATCGAATTGGGCCGCTCCGGCGCCTCGGTGGCGATCAGCGACGTCGACACCGAGGGCCTGAAGGTCACCGAGGACCGGCTTTCGGCGATCGGTGCCAAGGTCAAGGCCGACCGCCTCGACGTCACCGAGCGCGAGCGGTTCCTGCTCTACGCCGACGAGGTCAAGGAGCATTTCGGCAAGGTCAACCAGATCTACAACAACGCCGGGATCGCCCACACCGGGGACGTCGAGGTCATGGCCTTCAAAGACATCGAGCGGATCATGGATGTCGACTACTGGGGCGTCGTTAACGGCACCAAGGCGTTCCTGCCGCATCTGATCGCCTCCGGCGACGGGCACGTGGTCAACATCTCCAGCCTGTTCGGCATCCATTCGGTGCCCGGGCAGGCCGCGTACAACTCGGCGAAATTCGCTGTCCGCGGCTTCACCGAGGCCCTGCGGATGGAGATGATCCTGGCCCGCCACCCCGTCAAGGTGACCACGGTGCATCCGGGCGGAATCAAGACCGCCATCGCCCGCAACGCCACCGCCGCCGAGGGCCTGGACTCGGCCGGCCTGGCCGAGTGGTTCGACACCAAGATGGCCCGGACCACACCGGAGCGCGCGGCGCAGATCATCCTGGAGGGCGTCGCCAAGAACAAGGCCCGCGTGCTGGTCGGCGCGGACGCCAAGATCCTCGACGCCTTCGTCCGGGTGACCGGTCCCGGCTATCACAGGGCGGTGGTGGCGCTGGCCCGCCGGGCCATGCCGCCCACCCGCTGAACCTCAGCGCCCACCCGCTGAACCTCAGCGCCCCAGCGGGTTGGCCGTAAGCCATTCCTCGGCCACCGCACGCGGATCAGCGCCGGCCTGGACTTTCGTCATCATCTGAACGAGCCCAGCGGTGTCGAGCACACCGGCGAGCTCATTGATGGCCCGCAGCTGCAACTGGTCGAGTTCGTTGCGCCGGTACAGCGCCACGGCATTCTGCGCCGGGATCAGCGTAGGTTTGCGATCCACCAGCACGATCAGGCTGCCGGGCACATCGGTTGCGGCGGTGCGGGTCCACGCCGCATTAACCACGCCGCTACGCAACGCGTCGAAAAGCATTGCCGGCGTTCCGAATTCCCGGGGTGTGCGAAACGCGCACTCCCCTACTGCGTCGGGCGGGTTGGTACCGGTGGGGGCCCCGACGCTCAGCCGGGAACAGTTGCGTACCAGTGCGGCCAGGTCGCGGCCGCCCCACGCCGCTGCCGTCGCGTCGGTGACCGCCAGCGCCGGCTTGTCCTCGGCGGCAACCGCGTAGTCGCCGGCGGACACCCCCTCCGGCAGCGCTCCGACCATCGCGCGGTACACCTGCTCAGGCGAACGCGCGGTCGATTGGGGGTCGAAGCGGTGCAGCATGCGGCCGGTGAAACCGGTTGCCACACTGACCTTTCCGGCATCCAGGGCTGCCAGTGGGTCATCGGAACCCTCGACCCGTGCGGCGGTTCCGTAGTACCGCAGGCCCGCCGCATAGATGTTCGCCAGCAGGATGTTCTCCGGTTCGGCGGACGCCCCGACGGCCAGCGCGGGACCCGGACCGCCGTGACCCCCGCAGGCGACGGCGAGCACCGCCACCATAGACAGCAGCAGGCCGGCCGTCCTCGCCCTCACGGCGATTAGCTCAGACTTCAGCGACCGCGGCCACCGCCGCCGCCACGGCCGGTCCCACGCGGGGGTCCAGCGGGCTCGGGACGATACGGTCGGGGGCCAGATCGTCGCCGACGACGGAGAAGATCGCTTCCGCCGCAGCCACTTTCATCTTCTCAGTGATCCGGCGGGCGCCGGCGTCCAGCGCGCCGCGGAAGACGCCCGGGAAGGCCAGCACATTGTTGATCTGATTCGGGAAGTCGCTGCGCCCGGTGGCCACGATCGCCGCGTATCGCTTGGCCACCTCCGGGTGGATCTCCGGATCGGGGTTCGAGCAGGCGAAGACGATCCCGTTGGGCGCCATTGTGGCGATGACGTCCTCGGACACCTTGCCGGCCGACAGCCCGAGGAACACGTCAGCGCCGGCCAGCGCCTCGGCCACCCCACCGGTCCGTCCCTCCGGATTGGTCCGCGTCGCCAGGTCGGCCTTCACCGAGTTCAGGTCGTCGCGCCCGGTGTGGACGATGCCGCGGGAGTCCACCATCGTGATGTCGCTGAGGCCGGCCTCCAGCAGGATGTTCGCGCAGGCAACGCCGGCCGCGCCGACGCCGGTGATGACCATCTTCAACGAGCTCATCTCGCGTCCCAGGACCGCGGACGCGCCCATCAGCGCGGCCAGTACCACGATCGCGGTGCCGTGCTGGTCGTCGTGCATGACCGGGCAGTCCAGCGCCTCGATGCAGCGCCGTTCGATCTCAAAGCAGCGTGGGGCGGAAATGTCCTCCAGATTGACCGCGCCGAACGTCGGACGCAGCCGCACCAGCGTCTCGACGATCTCGTCGGGATCCTTGGTGTCCAGCACGATAGGAATGGAGTCCAGCCCGGCGAAGGTCTTGAACAGCGCCGACTTGCCTTCCATGACCGGCAGCGAAGCCAGCGGCCCGATATCGCCCAGCCCGAGCACCGCACTGCCGTCGCTGACCACGGCCACCAGCCGGGGCGCCCAGGTGTAGCGCGCCGCCAGGGCCGGGTCGGCGGCGATGGCGCGACTGACCTGCGCCACCCCCGGGGTATAGGCGATCGACAGTGCGCGCTGGGTGTCCAGCGGCGACTTCAACGCGACAGAAAGCTTGCCGCCTTCATGAGCAGCGAAGATCTCCTCGTTTTCGATGACGAGATGGGGGGCTGGCACCGTTTCAGACACCGCGTTAGGGTACTCGACCGGCGCCCCGCGGCTTTGGGGCGTGCCGAAAGGGTCGGCGCGTAGCATTTGGACGACGCAGAGGAGGTCGGAACTTATGGCATCGTTTCGCCCCCGGCCGCCGGTGCACCCACTTCAGGTCCTCGGGCCCGGCCCCGACCACGACTCCGAACGCACGCACGCCCCGGTGACACAGGTCGTCGTCGATTGCGCTGTTTATCTGGATGGGCACCGGGTCCCGGGCACCTTCACCCCCGAAGCCGCCTTCGCCGGGGTTCGTGAACTGGAAGCATCCGGGCAGCAGGCGTTCGTGTGGATCGGTCTGCACGAACCCGACCACGCACAGATGAATTCCATCGCCGATCTGTTCGGGCTTCATCCGCTGGCGGTGGAAGACGCCGTGCACGCCCACCAACGCCCGAAGGTCGAGCGCTACGACGACACCCTGTTCCTGGTGCTCAAGACCGTCAACTATGTGCCGCACGAGACCGTCGCCCTCGCCCGCGAAATCGTCGAAACCGGCGAGATCATGGTGTTCATCGGAGCCGACTTCGTCGTCACCGTCCGCCACGGCGACCACAGCGGACTGGCGGATGTCCGCAAGCGGCTGGAAGCCGAACCGGACCAGCTCCGCCTCGGGCCGGGGGCGGTGATGCACGCCGTCGCCGACCATGTGGTGGACAGTTACCGCTGGGTGACCGCCGCCATGGAGGCCGATGTCGACGCGATCGAAGAGAACACCTTCTCCCCCACCAGCAAGACCGACATCGAGCCCATCTATCTACTCAAGCGCGAAGTGGTGGAGTTACGGCGCGCGGTGTCACCGCTGACCGACGACATCGAACGGCTCATCAGCGACAACCGCGATCTGCTGTCCAAAGAGGTGCGCCGGCAGATGGGCGACGTCCTGGACCACCAGATCCTGGCCGCCGACGAGATCGCCGAATACGACGAGATGCTCTCCTCATTGGTTCAGGCGGCGTTGGCGAAGGTGGGCATGCAGCAGAACCAGGACATGCGCAAGATATCGGCGTGGGCCGCGATGGCCGCGGTACCGACCGCCATCGCCGGCATCTACGGCATGAATTTCGAGCACATGCCGGAACTGGCATGGACGTGGGGCTATCCGGCCGTCCTGCTCCTGATGATCACGATCTGCTCGTTCCTCTACCGGACGTTCCGCCGCAACCACTGGCTCTGACTACTGCGCTCCCGCGGATGAGGCCGGCCGCAAGGGATCCAGCACGTCGACACCGTCGTCGGTCCACGCCTGACGCATCGCGTCGGCACCCTTGAGCCGCACCCAGGCGCCTTCGGTCTGGGTGATCGGTAACGCGGACAGGAACCGAACGGGGTCACGTGGGGCCGGCAAAGCGACCTCGGGGATGTCCGAAACACCAAGCAGCACAGCGGTGAACGGGGCTCCGCTCCACAGCGGACCGGACAGGTCCACCAGCGCGCCGGGCGTGAGCACGACACCTTCGACGGCCGGTGTCGCGGCCACCACTGCGAGGGTCCGGGCCAGTCCGGCGCTCGGCAGCGCAGAGCGCAGGCTCAGCACCACCTCGGCCCGCGGGCCGAGCAGGGGATCGGACACCGGCGCCGCCGGATCGGTCATCGGGTAACGCGAACAGCCCAGGGTCACATGGTGGAAGACGCCGTCGAATCCCCGGCGACGGTCGGGCCCGAAGCGCAGCACGTCGATACGCTCCACGCCGAGGAAGGTCACGCTGGCGGTGTCGGGATCGGAATCCATTCCCAGCGAGGCAAAGTGCGAACGAAGATGGCCGCTTACCGCCGCCAGCGAATCACTCACCCGGCCAGAGCGGAGAGATTCAACCCGGTGTCACCGTCGAAGACCTGCATCTTGGTGGTGTCGAGGGCCAGTTCGATCGTATCCCCCGTGGCGACTCGGGAATCTCCCGAAACCCTTGCGACGTAACGGCTTTCGCCGATACCGGAATCGGCTGCCAGCTCGGCGAGATGGTCCGACCGCGCACCGGCGCCCGCGGTCGAGAAATACACATACTTGTCCGCACCCAGCGACTCGACCAGATCCGCCCGGACACCGAAGGCCAGGGAACGCGCCCGCTCGTGGATATCGAGCAGCGTGGCGTCCTCGAAGTGCTCCGGCCGCACGCCGACGATGACGTTCGCCGGCAGCGTTGCGCTATCCAGTGCGTCGAGCCCCACCTGGCCGAACGGCAGTCGCAGCCCGATGGACGTCGGCGCGGCCGGGAAGAAATTCATCGCCGGCGAACCGATGAAGCCCGCCACGAAAAGATTCGCCGGCTGGTTGTACAACTCGTCGGGGGTGCCGATCTGCTGGGCCTCGCCGGCGCGCAACACCACCACCCGGTCACCCAGGGTCATCGCCTCGGTCTGATCGTGGGTGACGTAGACCGTGGTGGTGCCCAGTCGGTTCTGCAGCCGGGCGATCTCTGCCCGCATCTGCACCCGCAGCTTGGCGTCGAGGTTGGAGAGCGGCTCATCCATCAGGAACGCCTTGGGGTTCCGCACGATCGCCCGACCCATCGCGACCCGCTGGCGCTGGCCGCCGGAGAGCTGAGAGGGCTTGCGGTCCAACAGGTTCGACAGGTCAAGGATGCGCGCGGTCTCGGCGACCTTGGCGTCGATGTCGGCTTTTGACATCTTGGCCAGGGTGAGCGGGAACGCGATGTTCTGCCGCACCGTCATATGCGGGTACAGCGCGTAGGACTGGAACACCATCGCGATGTCACGGTCGCGGGGTGCCTTCTCGTTGACCCGTTGGCCGCCGATCCGCAGTTCACCGGAGGTGATGTCCTCCAGGCCCGCAATCATGTTGAGGGTGGTGGACTTTCCGCAGCCGGACGGCCCGACGAGGATGACGAACTCGCCGTCGGCGATGGTCAGCGACAGATCCTTCACCGGGGTGGCGCCATCGGGATAGCGCTTGGTCACATTCTCTAAGACGATCTCGGCCATCGCCCGCTACCCCTTCACCGCGCCGGAGGTCAGCCCGGCGACAATCCGTCGTTGGAAAATCAGAACAAATACGATGATCGGAATCGTGATCACCATGGCGCCGGCCGCGATCGACCCGGTCGGCTCCTCGAATTGCGAACTGCCGGTGAAGTTCGCGATCGCCACCGGTGCGGTGATGGCCGACTTCGTCGCCGTCAGCGACAGTGCCAGCAGCAAGTCGTTCCAGGCGAAGATGAACACCAGGATGGCCGCGGTCACGATGCCCGGAGCAGCCAATGGGGCGATCACCCGCCGGAACGCCTGCGCCGGAGTGGCGCCGTCCATTTTGGCGGCCTTCTCCAGATCCCAGGGGATCTCGCGGAAGAACGCCGACAGGGTGTAGATGGCAAGCGGGAGCGCAAAGGTGATGTAGGGAAGGATCAGTCCGGGCCAGGTGTCGAACAGGCCGATGCGGCGCTCGATGTTGAACAGCGGTGTGACGAGCGAGATTTGCGGGAACATCGCGATGAGCAGAGCCGCTCCGATGAGCAGCCGCTTGCCGACGAAGTCCAGCCGCGCCACCGCGTAAGCAGCCATTCCGCCGATGACCACGGCGACGAGCGTGGTGATCAGCCCGATGCCGATGGAGTTGATCAACGCCGAGGAGAACACGTCGCCGCTGAAGATGCCCTTGTAGTTCTCCCACGTGATCGACGAGGGAATCAGCTTGCCGTCCTTGACCGCTGACGTCGGCTTGAGCGACAGGCTCAGAATCCACAGCACCGGCAGGAGTGCGTAGAGCACCACCAGGACGTTGACGACGGTCCAGAAGGTGGCACGCCTGCCGTCGATGCGTTCAGACATGTCAGCGCACCTCGTTCTCGGCGCCGGGTGCGGCTGCCCCGAACAGTTTGATGTAGATGAAGGCGATCACGGCCACGGACGCGAAGACCAGCACGCTGATCGCCGACCCCAGCCCGAGGTTGAACGCCTTGAACAGGTTGTCGTAGCCCAGAATCGACACCGACGCGGTGTCGTTCGATCCGCCTGTGAGCACGTAGATGTTGTCGAAGATCCGGAACGCGTCGAGCGTCCGGAACAGCAGCGCCACCAAGATGGCCGGCTTCATCAGGGGAAGGATCACCCGGGTCAGGCGGGTCCAGGCGCCGGCCCCGTCGACCTCGGCGGCGCGCAGCAGATCCTGGGGAATCAGCGCCAGCCCGGCCAGCAGCAGCAGCGCCATGAACGGGGTGGTCTTCCAGACCTCGGCCAGGATGATGACGGCCAGCGACGGAATCTGTTGCGTCAGTGGAGCACTGCCGTCCGGCAGCAGGTTGGCCAGGTATCCCGTGCCCGGGGTCCACGCGTAGTACCAGCTGTACGACGCGGCGACGGTCACGATGCCGTAGGGAATCAGGATCGCGGTGCGCACCAGTCCTCGGCCGAAGATCGTCCGGTGCATCACCAGGGCCAGCGCCAGACCGAGGGCGAACTCGATGGCGACCGAGATGACCGTGATGACCAGCGTCACGAAAAATGCTGTCCACCAATACTTGTCGGACAGAATGGTCTGATAATTGGCGAACCCGACGAAGCTGATGTCGTTCGGACTGGCCAGGTTGTAGCGGTGCAGGCTGAGCCAGAGCGCGTACACAATCGGGTACGCGGTGACGGCCAGCATCAAAAAGACCGCGGGGGCGATGAGCCAGTAGGCCAGGCGGCGCTGCGAACGCCGATCGCCGGTGAGAACCGTTTTCGGGGCACCGGTGGATACCGCGCTGGGACGGGTCACGGGATCAGCCCCTTGCCGTCGATCGCCTTCTGGACCTGATCGGCCAGTTCGTCGGCGGTCCGTTCCGGATCGATCCCGGTGATCGGCGCCAACGTGGCCGAGATCCGGGTGGACACCGCCTGGTAGTTGGGGGTGGTCGGTCGGACCGCCGCGTTGGTCAACTGGTCGCGGATGATCGCGTACTGCGGGTACTTCTTCTGGAAGTCAGGGTCGGAGTACAGCGACGTCCGCACCGCAGGCAGGCCGCCCTCGATCGAGGTGTAGCGCTGGTTGCCCTCGTTGCGGATGCAGCGCAACGCCTCGAAAGCCTCGGCGCGATGACGGGTGGTGGAGGCGACCGCGAGGTTCAGCCCGCCCAGGGTCACCCGGGCCGGTTGCCCCGGGAGGACGCCGGGATAGGGGGCGAACGCGAACACCTGCTTGCTGGCGTCGAAGGCCACCTGGAACTGCTGGTCGCTCGGCGCGAATGTGCCCGCGTCGTTGATGCTGCCGCCCAGTTCCGGCCTGTCGTTGAGGGGCAGGAACGGAACCCCGCCCTTGGTGGCGTTCTCCAGCATCGAGGCGAAGACGAACGGCCAGTTGACCTCCAGGGCCGCCTTGCCCTGTTCGAGGGCCAGTCGTGCGGTGCCTTCGTCGGTCTGGGTGACCGACGGGTCGGCACCCGGCGCGGTCGCCACCGCCTTGATGATCTGCAGCGCCTTGACGGTGGCCGCGCGATGCTCGGGCGTGTCGGTCAGGGTGACGGTCTTGCCGTCGTCGGAGACCACCTGGCCGCCCGCGCTCTGCAGCAGCGTGTTGAACCACACCACCAGACCCTCGTACTGCTTGGCCTGCACAGCGATCCAGCTCGGCTTGCCCTCGGCGTGCAGGCGGGTGGCCTCGGCGACCATGTCGTCCCAGGTGGCCGGTGGCGGCGCGACGAGATCCGGTCGGTACCAGAGCATCTGGGTGTTGGTGGTGACCGGCGCGGCGAACAGCTTGCCTTTCCACTTCGCGGTCTCCAGCGGACCGGGCAGGGTGTCGGCGGTGGCGTCGGCCTCGGCGATGCCGGCCGGGTCGTCGGACAGCGGTAGCGACCAGCCCGCCTCGGCGAACTCCGCTGTCCAGACCACGTCCATCGCCATGATGTCCAGCGAGTGATCGTTGCCGGTGATCCGGCGGGCCAGTTGCAGACGCTGATCGTCGGCACCCTTGGGCAGCGCGAACTGCTGGATGCGGAACCGGCCGCCCAACTCGTCGTTGCAGCGCTTGGCCACGGCGGTGAAGGTTCCGGTCTCACTGGCCGGGGTGTAGAGGGAGACCACTGAGTCATCCCCTCCCGAACCGCACGCCGTCACCCCGGCAGCGGTGGTCAGCGCCACGGCCCCCAAGGCGGCGGCCCGCCGTGCGCGCCTGCCAACGATCGTCACGACATCCGCCTTTCCGCTATGGAGTCGCGACTACTGTAAACGTGCGATGAGCGCTTGCGCGAAGCGCCGACAGCGTGGCGACGGGCGCTGGCGCGAAGAGCCGAGAGCGTAGCGATGAGCGCCTGCGCGAAGAGCCGAGAGCCAGGCCGCAGAACCGAACGCTTACAAGGTCAAGCGCGACAGCATGTCCCGCGCCTGCTCGGCGCTCTGCGGATCGCACAGCACGTCGTAGCGTCCGGCCACGAGTTGCATGGTCGAGCTGAAATCCCTGGTGCCCTTCGACATCCAGTAGGGAACAGCCGACGTGATCAGTCCGAACAAGACACCGGCGGGAATCGCCGCAACGAGGGCCCCGGCGAGATTGCCGGTGAACATGCCCAGCAGCAGGCCGATGAAGACACCGAGCCAGGCACCGCTGGCGATGCCGGTGAGCAGCACCTTGCCCCAGGTGAGTCGTCCGATCACTCGCTCCACCTGCATGAGGTCGACGCCGACGATGGTGACGTGCTGCACCGGGAACTGGTTGTCGGACAGATAGTCGACGGCCTTCTGCGCTTCGGCATAGGTGGGGTACGAGCCGACGGGCCAACCTTTCGGCGGCGTCGGCAAGCCGAGCGGACCCCGGCGCGCCGCGGCGGCACCGCCCGGGTTCTGCGCTGAGAAAGGACTGGTCATAGCTGTTGCGCTCCTTCGTGTGCGTCGGTTGGTGCGTCGGTTGGTGCGTCGGTTGGTGCGTCGGTTGGTTCCGCGGCCAGGTTCTGCACCAGCATGACAGCCGCGGAAGGATTCGGTTGTGCGGATCAGACCGGCGGGCTGAAACGGTCGCTGTTTCGCACCATCCCGGCAGCCCGACCCTTGCCCGCCACCACCAGCGCCATCTTGCGGCTGGCTTCGTCGATCATTTCCTCGCCGAGCATCACCGCCCCCCGGGCACCGCCCTGCGCCGAGGTGTGCCATTCGTAAGCCTCGAGAATCAATTCGGCACGGTCGTACTCATCCTGGCGGGGACTGAAGATCTCGTTGCCGGCCTCGATCTGGTCAGGGTGCAGCACCCACTTGCCGTCGTAACCCAGCGCCGCGGACCGCCCGGCGACCCGGCGGAAGGCCTCGACGTCGCGCACCTTGAGATAGGGCCCATCGACGGCGGCGATGCCGTGTGCGCGCGCGGCAATCAGGATCGTCATCAGCACGTGGTGGTACGCATCGCCGACGTCGTAGCCCTCGGGTTGCTCGCCGACCACCAGCGTGCGCATGTTCAGGCTCGCCATCAGATCCGCGGGCCCGAGGACCAGCGCCTGCACCCGCGGTGCCGTCGCGATGGCGTCGATGTTGATCAGTCCCTTGGCATCCTCGATCTGCGCGTCGATCCCGATGCGACCCACCGGCAGGCCGTGCGAGCGCTCCAGCTGGGTGAGCAGCAGATCCAACGCGTGCACATGGCTCGCGTCGCTCACTTTGGGCAGCACGATGACGTCAAGATCGGCCCCTGCCGCCGAGACCACGTCGATGACGTCGCTGTAGGTCCATGGGGTCGTCCAGTCATTGACTCGCACCCCACGCAACTGACCCGACCAGCCCGGACCGGCCAGCGCAGCGGCCACCCGGGTGCGGGCCGCCGCCTTGGCATCCGCGGCGACGGCATCTTCGAGATCGAGGAACACCTCGTCGGCGGGCAGGCCTTTGGCCTTTTCGATCATCCTCGGATTGCTGCCTGGAACGGACAGGCAGGTTCGACGGGGCCGATAAGCGGGTCGGGCGATCATGTCCACGCACTACTCCTACGCTTGGTAGCCATGGCGTCGGTGAACAGGGTATACGCGGCGCGACTTGCGGGGATGGTCGTATTGGGCCCCGACGGTGAATCCCTGGGCCGGGTGCGCGATGTGGTGATCAGCATCAGCATCGTTCGCCAGCAGCCGCGGGTGCTCGGGCTGGTCGTCGAAATGCTCACCCGCAAGCGGATCTTCGTTCCGATCCTGCGCGTCACGGCCATCGAACCCAATGCCGTCACCCTCACCACCGGCAATGTGTCGCTGCGCCGGTTCGTCCAACGCCCCGGAGAGGTGCTGGTGCTGGGCCAGGTCCTCGACACCGAGGTGCGGGTCAACGACCCTGAGCTTGCGCAACTCGCCGGCATCGACGTCGTGGTGGTCGACCTCGGTATCGAACAGACCCGCACCCGCGACTGGGTGGTCAGCCGGGTGGCGGTGCGCACGCACCGCCGGCTGGGCCGGCGCGGGGCGGTCGTGGTGGTGGAATGGCAAAACGTCGTCGGCCTGACCCCGTCCGGCTTGGCGATGCCCGATCAGGGCGTTGCACAGCTGCTGCAGCAGTTCGAGGGCCAGCGTCCGATCGCGGTGGCCGATGCGCTGCGCGACCTGCCGACCAAACGACGCTCCGAGGTCATCAAAGCGCTCGACGACGAACGGCTTGCCGACATCCTGCAGGAGCTCTCCGAAGACGACCAGACCGCGCTGCTGCGCCAACTCGACACCGAACGGGCTGCCGACGTGCTGGAGGCCATGGATCCCGACGACGCCGCCGACCTGTTGGGAGTCCTCAACCCGACCGAGGCCGAAGTGCTGCTACGACGGATGGATCCCGAGGAATCCGAATCGGTTCGCCGGCTGCTCAGCCACTCCCCCGACACCGCCGGCGGCCTGATGACGTCCGATCCGGTGGTTCTGGCCCCGGACACCACGGTGGCCGAGGCGCTGGCCCGGGTGCGCGACCCGGACATCACGCCGGCGCTGGCATCGCTGGTCTTCGTGGTGCGGCCGCCCACCGCCACCCCGACCGGCCGCTATCTGGGGTGTGTGCACCTGCAAGCCCTGCTGCGCGAGCCGCCGGCCAACCTGGTCAGCGGCATCATCGACGCGGACCTGCCGCCCCTGGACCCGGACTCCACGCTGGGCGCGGTGACGCGCTATTTCGCCGCCTACAACCTGGTGTGCGGCCCCGTGCTTGACGACGAGGGGCACCTGCTCGGAGCGGTGACGGTCGACGATGTCCTGGACCACCTGCTGCCTGACGACTGGCGGGAGAGCTTCGAAGATGCCGGCACCGGACCCGCCGAGGGCCGTAGCCGATGAGTGACCCGCGGCAGCGGCTGGACACCCCGCTCACCTCGAGGCGGCTGTCCCTGAGCGTCGACCCCGAAACCGTCGGCCGGATCAGCGAATCGGTGGCCCGATTCCTCGGCACCGGGCGCTACCTGTTCTGGCAGACCGTCCTCGTCATCGTCTGGATCGCGCTGAATCTCTTCGCCGTCGGGCTGCGGTGGGACCCCTATCCGTTCATTCTGCTCAACCTGGCGTTCTCCACGCAGGCCGCCTACGCCGCGCCGCTGATCCTGCTGGCCCAGAACCGGCAGGAGAACCGCGACAAGGTCTCGCTGGAGGAGGACCGGCGCCGCGCTCAGCAGACCAAGGCCGACACCGAATTCCTCGCTCGCGAACTGGCTGCGCTGCGACTGGCGGTTGGCGAAGTGGCCACCCGCGACTATCTGCGACGCGAACTTGACGAAGTGCGCGAACTTCTCGAAACGCTGACACCGGCCGATGTGAAACCAGCAAAGTCGGGTAAGAAGGACAGCGCCGAACGGCGCGCGAAGAACAACTCCGGCTGACGACTCCCCGGATGCGTTTCGCTGGACTGGGGTCCTTATGTATGGTGACTTGATTCACAACAGGAGTGACGGGTGAGGACAGACGAGTGGGGATAGGGCACCGGGTCGGCCACGTGGTGCGGACGCCTGTGTTCGGCATCGCCGTGCTGACGCCGGTGGTACTGGCCGGCGCGGTGGCAGCGACCCCCAGCCGCGTCGTCCTGCCCGCCCAACCCGCCGCCGGGGAGTCGACGCCGGCGATCGTCGCCGCCGCGCCCCCGGTGGACACCAAGGGCATGACGGTGGTCCCGATGGCCAAGGCGCCGGCCGACTTCCGGTTCGCCGCCAATACCCTGTCCCCGCCACCACCCGCCGCCGTCATCAGCTCGTCGGGAGGCATGCGGATTCCGGCGATGGCGCTGGCCGCCTATCGCAAGGCTGAGCAGACCATGGCGGTCGCCGCCCCGGGATGCGGCGTCAGCTGGAACCTGCTGGCCGGCATCGGGCGGATCGAGTCCTCGCACGCCAACGGCGGCGCCACCGACACCAGCGGGACCGCGCTGCGGCCCATCTACGGCCCGGTCCTCGACGGGAGCCTGCCCGGCAACGAGGTCATCGTCCAGGGCAACACTGCGGGACGACCGGTCTACGCGCGAGCCATGGGCCCGATGCAGTTCCTGCCCGGCACCTGGTCGCGGTTCGCCTCCGACGGCGACGGCGACGGCAAGGCCGATCCGCAGAACATCTTCGACGCCGCCCTCGGGACCGCGCGGTACCTGTGCAGCGGCGGGCTGAACCTGCGCAACCAGGCTCAGGTGCTGACGGCGATCCTGCGCTACAACAACTCGATGGCCTACGCCCAGAACGTCCTGGGCTGGGCGGCTGCCTACGCCACCGGTGTGGCGCCGCTGGACCTGCCGCCGATCGTCGGCCCGGTTCCATCTCTGGGCGACGGGCACCTCGAAGCTCCCGGCCAGGGCCTGGGCCCCGGCATGCCAGGTCTGCCGTCCGGCGACCCGCTCGCCCAGCTCGCGCTCAACATGGGCAACAGCGAGGCGGCCGGACAGATGCTGCCGGGCCCGCTTCCCGGGCCGGCCGCCGAAGGGATCGGCCCCGCGCACGGATGTGAAGTCATCTGCTTCCAATCTCAACTGGCTCCCTCGCAGGCGCCGGGTCCCGAGTTGCCGCCGTGGATGGCGCCGCCGCCATGGATGGCATCACCGGCGGATGCTCCGCTGCCTGGGATGGCACCTCCGGGCGGACCCCTACCCGGGATGGCCCCACCGGGAGCGCCCTTGCCGGGCATGCCGCCCGCCACCGGGCCGCTACCCGGCATGCCGCCGGTTGCCGGGCCGCTGCCGGGCATGCCGCCCGCTCCTGACGCCCCGATGCCGGGACCGGCCGCAGAAGCACCGCCGGCACCCGCCCCCCAGGTCCCGCCGTGGCTGGCGCCCCCGCCACCGGCACCTGGTCCGGCTCCCGGGCCGGCCGCTGAGGCCCCACCGATCGTCGGCGCGCTGCCCGGTCCGGCCTAAGCCGCTCCGCCGCGCGCACCCCAGCCAATGATGCGCGCCCGCGCGCACTAGGCTCGACACTCGATGTCTGACAACGAGCTTGAGAAGGCCGTCCGCACCGCCTTGACCAAAGTGATCGACCCCGAACTTCGGCGGCCGATCACCGAGTTGAACATGGTCAAGAGCGTCTCCGTCGCACCCGACGGCGCCACCCACGTCGGGATCTACCTGACCACCTCGGCCTGCCCCAAGAAGACCGAGATCAGCGAGCGGGTCAGCGCCGCGGTCAGCGATGTGCCGGGCACCGGTGCGGTCACCGTGGAGCTCGACGTGATGAACGACGAACAGCGCACCGAGTTGCGCAAGCAACTGCGCGGAGACGCCGCAGAACCGGTCATCCCGTTCGCCCAGCCGGGCTCGCTGACCCGCGTCTACGCGGTAGCCTCCGGCAAGGGTGGTGTCGGAAAGTCCAGTGTCACCGTCAATCTAGCCGCGGCACTGGCTGCCCGCGGGTTGTCCGTCGGTCTGCTCGACGCGGACATCTACGGACATTCGGTCCCGCGGATGATGGGCACCAGCGACCGCCCCACCCAGGTCGAGTCGATGATCCTGCCGCCGGTCGCCCACGACGTGAAAGTCATCTCGATCGCCCAGTTCACCCAGGGCAACACCCCGGTGGTGTGGCGCGGTCCGATGCTGCACCGGGCGCTGCAGCAGTTCCTCGCCGACGTGTACTGGGGTGACCTCGACGTCCTACTGCTCGACCTCCCCCCAGGGACCGGGGACGTGGCGATCTCGGTGGCCCAGTTGCTCCCGAGTGCCGAGATCGTCGTCGTGACGACGCCGCAGGTCGCCGCGGCTGAAGTCGCCGAACGTGCCGGCGCCATCGCCCTGCAGACCCGTCAGCGCATCGTCGGCGTGGTGGAGAACATGTCGGGCTTGCTGATGCCCGACGGCTCGACCATGCGCCTTTTCGGGGAGGGCGGCGGACAGCAGGTTGCCGAGCGGCTCAGCCGCACCGTCGGGGCCGACGTTCCGCTGCTCGGCCAGGTTCCGCTTGACCCGGCACTGGTGACGGCCGGGGATTGCGGTGTTCCGCTGGTGTTGTCAGCGCCGGATTCGGCTGCGGCACAACAACTGCGGTCCATCGCCGACAAACTTTCGTCCCGCCGGCGTGGATTGGCGGGAATGTCGCTGGGACTGGATCCGGCCGGCCGCTGACGCCGCCGTCAGGCCGCGCCGGAGTCAGGTCGCGTCGGAGTCAGGTCGCGTCGGCGTCGAACGGGGCGGGACCGCCCGTGGGCCCCGTAGCCGGCGGCACGTCGGCACTCTTGGGCTTCACCGGACCCGGCCCCCGGGCGCTTCCACCGGCCCCGTCGAATTCGCCGGTGAGCCAGGAATCGTCGCCGTCGAGCAGATGTTTGGTGATCGCCGCCCGCGGCGACATACCGCGCAGCTTCTGGATTTCGCTCAACGGCGCCCGCAGATCGTCAAACTCGGGGCCGAGTTCCTCGCGTAAATCCCGGGTAGCCCCGCTGAGGTAGTCCCGGACCTGCCGGATGGTCTTTGCAGTCCACTGGATGGCCCCGGGCAGACGCTCCGGCCCGAGCACCACCAGACCGATCACCACCAGCAGGAGCATCTCGCCCCATCCGACGTTCGCGAACATGCGGTTTAGTCCGGCTTGTCCGGCGCCGGATTCACCATGAGCGTGACCTTGCGACCCTCGCGCATGACCTCGATCGGCGAGTCCTGCCCGATCGGGAGCTGCCGCACCGCGACGACGAACTCGTCGGCGTCGGCGACCTTGCGGTCGCCGACCTTGACCACGACGTCGTTCTCCTTGATGCCCGCCTTGTCCGCGGGGCCGCCGGCGGTGACGTTGGCGATCTGCGCACCGGATGCCAGGTCGTTGCTGACCGAGCGGGCGGTGAGGCCCAGCGTCGGGTGGGGGACCTTGCCTTCCTTGATCAGGGCTTCGACCGTCGCCTTGACCTCGTTGACCGGGATGGCGAAACCCAGCCCACTTGCACTGTCGGACAACGACTTTCCGGCAGTGTTGATGCCGATCACTTCGGATTCCATGTTGATCAGCGGGCCGCCGGAGTTGCCGTGGTTGATCGACGCGTCGGTCTGCACGCCGTCGATGACGGTGTCGGTGTCCGACCCCTCACCGGACAGCGGGACCGGGCGGTTCAGCGCGCTGATGATGCCGTGGGTGACCGTGCTGCGCAGGCCCAGTGGGGCGCCGGCGGCGATCACTTCCTCGCCCACCTTGAGCTTGTTGGAGTCACCCAGTCTGGCCACCGTCAGGTTGTCGACGTTGTCCACTTTGAGCACCGCCAAGTCGGTCTTGGGGTCGCGGCCGACGAGGTTGGCCGGAACCTCCTTGCCGTCGTTGAAGACGACGGTCATCTTGAATTTGCCCGGCATCGCCGCGGCTTCGGAGATGACGTGGTTGTTGGTGACGATGTAGCCCCGACCGTCGACGACGACACCGGAGCCCTGCGAGCCCTCCTCGTCGCTCTTGGCCTCGATGGTCACCACCGAATCGGCGACAGCCGAAGCTACCTGCGAGAACCGTCCGGGCGGCACCTCCCCGCCGCTGTCGGTCGACAGCGTCACCTTCGACGTGGTGAACGCCTCGACCACCTCGGCGGTCTTACGGCCCACCCAGCCGCCGAGCATGCCGATCGTCAACGCGATCAGGGCCAGCGTCGCCAACGCGATATGGGAGACCCGGCCGCCGAAGAGCACTTCGCGCAGGCCGAGCTTGCCCGGCGGCGGACCCTCGATGACCGAGGCGGGCGTCTGCAGCGCCGGGGTGCCCAGCGCGACCCCCGCGGCGGGATCGCGCCACGGATCGTCGATCACCTCGGAGTCGTCAGCCTCGGCCTCCAGCGCGCCGGCATCGGCCGGATGGCGTTGCAGCGAATCGCTGACCAGATACGGCCGGCTGAAGGCCTCCTCCAGCACCGGATCGGCGGGCTTGGCGGCGGGCGTGAAGTCATCGGCTCGCGAGAACCGCGTCGGCCGCAACTCCTCGGCGACGAAGGAACCATCGACGCCACTCGGACGCCCGAAGGCGCGCGACGCCGCAGGATCGACCGGCGGGCGGAACACCGGCCTCGGCGCCAGCCGAGGGCCACCGCCGGAATTGTCCTCGCTCGAACTCACGTCAACCTCAATCCACACACTCAGCAGCAGGCCAGAGGCACTGCTCAATATCGGCCTTCACCCTACCGGCGCTTGCGACGCCCCCGCGGCGTGCCGTCGTCGGGCTGCTTACCGTCGGGCGAACCGGCGGGCTCCTCCGGAGTCGACTGCGGTATCTGCGCCAGCAGGCCCATCAGGGTGCTCGGCGCGGAAACCGGACCGGAGTCACGCAGCGCGACGCGGGCCTGGGTCTGGGCGTCGACCTCCTCGGAGCACTGCGGGCACAACGCCAGGTGGCTGCCCGCACGCAGATGCGCCTTCATCGGCAATTCGCCGTCGACGTAGGCCGCGATGGCCTCGGTGGACAGGTGGTCGGTGGAACTGAACTGGCGGGGGGCGTTGAGCGCGGCTTCGTCGACGGAGACGAAGTTCGACGGCAGCCAGGACAGCGCGCGCCGGAATACATCGCCTGGATCGACCACCTGCACTCCTCTCCCCAACCGCCCCTGTCCGGGCTCGCTGCAAGCAGCGTTAACCCCGAATCTAGCGCGTAGAGGACGCGAGGGCGTCACGAAAGACCTACGGGTTGGGTCAGGCGGACCATGCCTCGGCATCGCCGTGGGCAGCCAGGTAATCACGCAGAGCTTGCCGGCCGCGGTGGATCCGGCTGCGGACCGTTCCGAGTTTCACGCCGAGCGTGGCACCGATCTCCTCGTATGACAGGCCTTCGATGTCGCACAGGACCACCGCGGCGCGGAACTCCGGCGGCAGCGAGTCCAGGGCCGCCTGCAGGTTGGCGCCCAGCCGGGCGTCCTGGTAGATCTGCTCGGGGTTGGGCTGATCGCCGGGGAGCCGGTCGTAGTCCTCGGGCAGAGCTTCCATCCGGATGCGCGCGCGACGACGGACCATGTCCAGGAACAGATTCGTGGTGATGCGGTGCAGCCAGCCCTCGAAGGTTCCGGGCTGATAGTTCTGCACCGAACGGAAGACCCGGATGAACGTCTCCTGGGTGAGATCCTCGGCGTCGTGCTGGTTGCCCGACAACCGGTAGGCCAGCCGGTAAACGCGGTCGGCATGCTGGCGCACCAACTCGTCCCAGGACGGCATGGCGGTGCGGTCACCGGTCGCATCGAAGACGGCGGTGCCCTGCAGCTCATCGGCCGGCTCAACCCAGTCCGCGTCGCCCACCGGGCCGACGTGGGACATGGTGAGCGGGGCCGGCCCGACCTGAGTGGTCATGGTGATCGTCGGATCCTCCTGGGATTGGTGCGCCAACACCGGCGCGTCAACCGACATAACACGCCCCCCAAGGGGGCTATTCCCCGTCCAGCCGCTCAGGCTTCTCATGCGGGTGAGCATTCCGCATCGTCTTGTGCGAGCACTGTGAGCAAACTAAATGCTGACTGAGAAGGGTGCGTGAAATCGCCTTTACTAGGGGATTTGTCAGGGTTCGGTAATCTATGAGCAATTTCCTTAGATTGTCTCATCGGCGTGTCGGGGAAGCCGGGCAGACGGCCGCGGGGTCGGCGTGGCGCGTCGCCCCCCGCAGCACCTCGGGTGTTCTACGCTGCACACCATGTCCACCAGCGACGAAGCGCTGCCGAGCAGGGCTGACCGGATCCTCGCGCACGCCGAGGGCTCCATCTCCGAGGACGCGATCGTCGCCGCCGCGCGCGAGCGCGCGGTCGACGCGGGCGCGGGCGCGGTGACCCCGGCGGTCGGGGCGCTGCTGGCCCTACTGACCCGGCTGTCCGGCGGCAAGGCGGTGGTCGAGGTCGGCACCGGGGCCGGCGTCAGCGGACTGTGGCTGCTCTCCGGGATGCGTGAGGACGGTGTGCTGACCACCATCGATATCGAGCCGGAACACCAGCGCCTGGCCAAGCAGGCGTTCAGCGAGGCCGGCATCGGGCCCGGCCGCACCCGCCTGATCGGCGGACGGGCCCAGGACGTGCTCACCCGACTCGCCGACGAGTCCTACGATCTGGTGTTCATCGACGCCGCACCATCCGACCAGCCGGCCTTCGTCATCGAGGGAATCCGGCTGCTGCGCTCGGGCGGCCTGATCGTCGTTCATCGTGCCGCGCTCGACGGCCGCGCCGGCGATCCAGCGGCCCATGACGCCGAAGTGACCGCCGTGCGGGAGGCCGCACGCCTGATCGCCGAGGACGAACGCTTCACCCCGGTTCTGCTGCCGCTCGGCGACGGTGTTCTCGTCGCGGCCCGGGATTGAGCAGACTTAACGTCGGCCTGGCGAGCGCAATAACGAACCTGCCTCAGGGGATCTCGCGAGCCAGCAGAGATCGTTTGCAGTCGATGCCGCCCACGTAACCGGTAAGGCCGCCTCCGCTACCGATGACCCGGTGGCAACCCACGATGATCGGGATGGGGTTACGGCCGACCGCGACTCCGACGGCCCGGCTCGCACCGGGTGCGCCGATCTCTTCGGCGATCTGGCCGTAGGAGCGGTTCTGGCCGTAGGGAATCGACTGCACCACATCCCACACCCGGCGCTGGAAATCCGTTCCGGCCAAATACATCTCGACATCGAAGCGGGTTAAGACACCGTCGAAGTACGCCATGATTTGGGCGACAGCTTCAGGGAAGGCGTGCTTGTCGGCATGCCAGCCGGAGCGGTCAGGTTGGTGGCGCTGTCCTTGGATCACCAGTCGCGTCACGGTGGCGCCGGTCCCGGCCAGGGCGAGCTCACCAACCGGGCTGTCGACCGTGCGGTAGGTCAAATTCTGCTTTGCCTGGCTCTGCGTTGCCGTAGTCATGACACTCTCTCCTTCGGCGGCCACTGATTGACCGGATGATCCAAGGTGGCCCACAGGTGTTGGGTGACATAGGAACGCCATGGCCGCCACCGCTCACCGCGGGCGAGCAGACCGGGAGCTGTGTCCGGCAGGCCCCACCGTCGGGCAGCATTCAGCACGCCCAGATCGCGAACCGGGAAGGCGTCGGGATCGCCGAGTCCGCGCATGGCAATGATCTCCGTGGTCCACGGCCCGACTCCCGGCAACGCCATCAGTTGCCGGCGGGCTCGCTGCCAATCCGCGCCGGGATCCAGGCCCACATCGCCGTCCGCCAGAGCGGCCACCATGGCCTGTAGCGAGGTTCGCCGCGCCTGCGGCACCGCCAGATGGGCCGGGTCGATCTCGGCCAACTGTTCGACGGTCGGAAACAGGTGAGTCAGTCCCCCGGCCGGATCGGCGACCCGGGTGCCGTATGCCTCGACCAGTCGGCGGGTGTGGGTGCGGGCAGCTGATGTGGACACCTGCTGGCCCAGCACTGCCAGTAGAGCCAACTCCTGCGGGTCGACCGTCCCGGGGATGCGTTGTCCGGGCGCTTTCGCGACGACGGCCTGCAGAGATTCGTCGGCGCCGAGTGCCTCGATGACGGCTTCGGGATCGGCATCGAGATCCAGCAGCCGCCGGCACCGCCCGATGGCCGCGGACAGATCCCTGACGTCCTGCAACGCCAAGGTGCACAGGACGTGGTCGCGGCGCGGACTGAGGCCGACGATCCCGGTGCCGAACGGCAGGCGCATCGTCCGGCGGTACGCCCCGTCGCGGATCTCCTCGCAGCCCGGCACGGCGCTGGCCGCGAGGTGTCCGAACACGCCCTCGTAGGCGAAGGGTTCGCGCACCGCGAGCCGCAGCGACACCGTTTGGCCGGCGGGCACGTCCACGGACTCGTTCCGGCGGCGAACAGACCGTGCCGTCGCCGATCAACCGCATTGCCCGGGCGACGACGTCACCCCGAACGTTCCACAACGGTGAACCCGGCGACGCATCGGGCAGACACCGCTTGCAAGCACGAAACCCGGCCTGCTGGGCGGCGGCCGCGGTCGGAAGAAAACGCACATTACGGGCCAGTGGCAGCCGCACCGGACAACTCGGCCGGCAATAGATACCGGTGGTCAGAACCGCCGTCACGAACCAGCCGTCGAACCGGGCGTCCCTGGACTGCACCGCCCGATAACAACGGTCGAAGTCGTCGTGCACAGCTCAACCATGCCATCCGACTCCAGCGGGGACTGGCGGAAAACCGACATCACGAATCGAGGCGGGAGGCTTTGCCCTCGCGATGAGGGCGCAGTACTTGAATCAATCCCGTCAGGTTCCGCCGAAATGCCATCGCCGCACGTCATGCTGGAACCGAACCGTTCGTTCTACGGAGGTCCATGTGGAATTCATGACCGGGTTCGGCCTGGCCAGCGCCGCAGGCTTGAACGCCTACATACCGCTGCTCTCGATGGGCCTGCTGGGCCGCTTCACCAATCTGGTCCATCTGCCTTCGGGCTGGTCATGGCTGGAGAACGGCTGGGTGATCGGGATCGTGGCGATCCTGCTGATCGTCGAGATCGTCGCAGACAAGATCCCGGCCCTGGACTCGATCAACGACACCGTCCAAACCTTCGTGCGACCGACCTCCGGGGGCATCGTCTTCGGTTCGGGAACCGCCGCGCAGACGGCGGCGGTCGCCGATCCCGTGGAGTTCGCCCGCACCGGCCAATGGGTTCCGGTGGCGATCGGCGTGGTCACCGCACTGGTGGTCCACCTCACCAAGTCGGCGGTCCGGCCGGCCGCCAACGTCGCCACGGCCGGGGTCGCAGCGCCGGTGCTGAGCACTCTCGAGGACTTCACCAGCGCCGGCCTGACGTTCATCGCGATCCTGCTGCCGGCCCTGGTCATCGTGGTGGTGATCGCACTCATCTGGGCCGCGGTGTGGTTGTTGCGTAAGCGGCGCCGCCGGCAGTCGGCCATCAGATGACGTCCACACCCACCCGAACAGGGATGATCTGCACATGATTCGAGCAATCTGGAACGGCGCAGTCCTGGCAGAGGCGGCTGAAACGGTGCGATTGGAGGGCAATCATTACTTTCCGGCGGATTCGCTGCGTCGGGAATACCTGTCCGACAGCACCACGACGTCGGTCTGCCCGTGGAAGGGCACCGCGCACTACTACACCGTGATCGTCGACGGACAGGTCAACGACGACGCCGCGTGGTACTATCCCGAGCCCAGCGCCAAGGCGAGCCAGATCGCCGACCACGTCGCGTTCTGGAAGGGCGTAAAGGTCGAGACGCGCTAAATCCACACACCTTTGCCGACGGCCACCACGCCGCCGGAGCTGATCGCGAAGCGCCCCCGATCCCTTTCCAGATCCACGCCCACCATTTCGCCCGGGCCGACCACAACGTTCTTGTCCAGGATCGCCCGGCGAACCACCGCGCCGCGGCCAACCCGGACACCGGGCATCAGCACGCTGCCTTCCACGATCGCGCCGTCGTCGACCACCACATTGCTCGACAACACGCAGTTCCGCACCGACGCCGCCGAGACGATGCTGCCGGCACCGACCACCGATTCCTGCGCCGAGCCGCCGTTGACGAATTTGGCCGGCGCCAGGTTGTCCGACTCCCCCCGGATGGGCCAGCGCTTGTTGTAGAGGTTGAACACCGGGTGCACCGACACCAGATCCATATGGGCGTCGTAGAACGCGTCCAGGGTTCCGACGTCGCGCCAGTAACCGTGGTCGCGTTCGGTCGCCCCGGGCACCTGGTTGTCGTTGAAGTCATAGACCGCGGCCATGCCCTCGGCGACCAGATTGGGAATGATGTTGCCGCCCATGTCGTGGTCGGAGGTGTCGTCGTCGGCATCGGCGCGGATCGCGTCGATGAGCACCTTGGTGGTGAAGATGTAATTGCCCATGGAGACGAAGGTCTGGTCCGGGTTGTCCGCGCAAGCGGGGGGATCGGCAGGTTTTTCCACGAAGCTGCGGATGCGTCCCGACTCGTCGGCATCGATGCAGCCGAACGCGCTGGCTTCCGCGCGCGGAACCCGGATGCCGGCAACCGTTGCGCCGGCGCCGCTCTCGATGTGGAACTTCACCATCTGCTCGGGGTCCATGCGGTACACGTGGTCGGCGCCGAACACCACGATGTAATCGGGATCCTCGTCGTAGATCAGGTTCAGCGACTGGTAGATCGCATCGGCGGACCCGGTGTACCAGCGCGGCCCGAGGCGCTGCTGGGCGGGAACCGGCGTGATGTACTCCCCCGCCAGACCACTGAGCCGCCAGTTCTGCGAGATATGGCGGTCCAGCGAGTGCGACTTGTACTGGGTGAGTACGCAGATCCGCAGGTAGCGGGCGTTCACCAGGTTCGACAGTACGAAGTCGATCAGCCGATATGCGCCACCGAAGGGCACAGCCGGCTTGGCCCGGTCCGCGGTGAGCGGGTAGAGCCGTTTACCCTCCCCGCCGGCCATGACGATGCCGAGGACGTGTGGCAACTCCCTCATGGGAGTAAACCTAACCATCCCAGGTGGCCGGGGCTAGGGCAATTGCAGTTTCGGCGGCCGGGGCTAGGGCAATTGCAGTTTCGGCGCGCTGAGAAGCCAAACGCGGCCCGCGCGAGCGTCGTGGGCGTTACGGTCAGCGGTATGCGGGTGGCGATGATGACCCGGGAGTATCCACCCGAGGTCTATGGCGGAGCAGGCGTTCATGTCACCGAACTCGTGGCGCAACTACGCCGCTTGTGCGAGGTCGACGTCCACTGCATGGGAGTGCCCCGGGAAACGGCGTTCGCTCACCAGCCCGACCCGGCCCTGGCCGACGCGAACCCGGCCCTGGCGACCCTGTCCACCGATCTGCGCATGGCTCATGCGGCGGCCGGGGCCACGGTGGTGCATTCGCACACCTGGTACACCGGCATGGCCGGCCATATCGCCTCGCTGCTGCACGGAATGCCACACGTCCTGACCGCGCACTCCCTGGAGCCGCTGCGGCCGTGGAAGGCCGAACAACTCGGCGGCGGATATCAGGTGTCGCTGTGGGTGGAAAGCACCGCCGTCCAGGCTGCCGACGCCGTCATCGCCGTCAGTTCCGGTATGCGCAAGGACGTTCTGGCGGCGTATCCGCGGCTCGATCCCGCCCGGGTGCACGTCGTCAAGAACGGCATCGACGCCGACGTCTGGTACCCCACCCCGCCCGACGCGGAAGAATCGGTGCTGGCCGAACTCGGCGTCGACCCCACCCGGCCGTCGGTCGCCTTCGTCGGCCGGATCACCCGCCAGAAGGGCGTCCCGCATCTGATCGCGGCAGCCCATAAGTTCGACCCCGACGTCCAACTGGTGCTATGCGCGGGAGCGCCGGACACCCCGGAGATCGGGGCCGAGGTCAAGGCCGCCGTCGATGCCCTGGCCGCCGAACGCGACGGCGTGTTCTGGGTCAGAGATTTCCTGCCGGTCCACGAGATCCGCGAGATCCTATCGGCAGCAACGGCTTTCGTCTGCCCGTCAGTATATGAACCGTTGGGCATCGTCAACCTCGAGGCGATGGCATGCGGGACGGCCGTGGTGGCGTCCGACGTGGGGGGCATCCCGGAGGTGGTCGACGACGGCGTCACCGGCACCCTGGTGCACTACGACGCCGCCGACCCCCGGGCCTTCGAGGCCGGGATCGCCGAGGCGGTCAACGCTCTGGTACGCGACCCCGCCAAGGCCGCGGCGTTCGGCACGGCCGGCCGCCGGCGTTGCATCGACGAGTTCTCCTGGGCGCGCATCGCCGAGCAGACACTTCAGGTGTACCGCACGGTGTTGGCCTAAAGCCGACCGGCAGCAGGAAACCCCGCGCGTGCGCGCGGGGTTTCGCGAGACCGTCCGTCAGCTGGTGACGTTTTTCAGTTCGTCGCCGAGTGCGGACGCCTCATCCGGGGTCAACTCGACGACAAGCCGGCCGCCGCCCTCAAGCGGGACCCGCATCACGATGCCGCGCCCCTCTTTGGTCGCTTCCAGTGGACCGTCGCCGGTCCGGGGCTTCATCGCCGCCATCGAGTGCTCCCTCCAGATACTGAGCAGGCCCGACCGCCAGTTGCCGGGTTCGGGTTGATTCTAGTGTTTCCTATTGTCCCTTATCGCCAGCGGTGCTCATGCGCCGCGTTGGAACCCAGCAATCGGCCACATGGTCGTCGACCATTCCGGTCGCCTGCATCAAAGCATAAGCCGTGGTAGGCCCCACGAAACGGAATACTCGGCGGCGCAAATCGCGGGCCAGTGCGACCGATTCCGGGCACTGCGACGGCACGTCATCGAAAGTTGCCGGTCGTGGGCGTGGCGAGGGCGCGTGCGACCACAGCAGATCGGACAGGTCGACGTCGCAGTCGGCCGCCACCCGCGCGTTGCCGATGGTTGCCTCGATCTTGGCTCGGTTGCGGACGATGCCGGGGTCGGCGAGCAGCCGGGCCACGTCGGGCTCGCTGTAGCGTGCCACGGTCTCGATGTCGAAACCGGCGAAAGCGCGCCGGAAATTCTCCCGTTTACGCAGGATGATCAGCCAGGACAGGCCGCTCTGGAACGCCTCCAGCGTCATCCGCTCGAACATCGCGGTCCGGCCCGTCATCGGATGGCCCCATTCCCGATCGTGGTAGTCGCACATCAACGCGCGGTCCGGCCCGGATCCGGTGGTCGCCCACCCGCATCGATGCGGATCAGTCACCCGGAGCCCTGTCGGCGTCGTAGGGCTCGGCGGAATAGCCCGCCGCATAGTCGTAGGCGTCGCCATCGTCGGCGGCGTAAGCGCCGTCGTCGTCGATCAGACCGGCGGCAGCACGCACTGCGGCCAGTTCACCGCGCAGCTGGTCCAGTTCGGCCCCCAGCCGGTCCAGCACCCAGTCCACCTCGCTGGTCTTGTAGCCGCGCAAGACCTGGGTGAACTTGACGGCGTCCACGTCGCTCCCGGTGACGCCGGAGGCCGGCAGCACCGTCGCGGTCGTCGCCCGCGGCAGCGGGGGCAGCTGTTCGCCGCGGCCGAAGATGAAGCTGGCGATGCCGAACAGCACGGCCGACACCAGGATCAGCACCACGAGGTACATCA
This sequence comes from uncultured Actinomycetes bacterium, assembly GCA_903877095.1. GTDB lineage: Bacteria > Actinomycetota > Actinomycetes > Mycobacteriales > Mycobacteriaceae > Mycobacterium. The sequence goes on from CAIRCP010000080.1 coordinate 100,250, forward strand.
GGATCAGCGACACGTCACCGATCCTGCCGCATGGCACTTGGGTCGGCGCTCCGGCGGGGCTTCGTACCTCAGCCCCTTGGGCGCCTGACCGCTCATCAGGTCAGCGCACCGTGTTCATGGGAGGCCGGTCGGTCAGCGACACCGTCGAGGTGCGGGTGACGAAGTTCTTTGCGATTTCTGCGATCTCTGCGCCGTGGGGCGCCGGGAAGAACTGGGTCAGCCCCGCGCCGGAGTCAGCGATGCCGCAGCGGGTCAGCAGAGTGGCGATGATCTGCCGGCTCATCGGTCCCAGTTCGCTCAGCGGCCGGTTGCGATGGGTACGCACGCCCAGATTGACCTGCGCGATGGCGTCCAGACCGTACCGGTCGTAGGTGTCGATCAGAATGCCGATCTCGACACCGTAGCCCGGCGCGAAGGGCACCGAGGTGAGCAGTTCGCGGGTGCCGGCGTACTCACCTCCGAGCGGCTGCAGTACGCCCCCCAGTTCGGGGCGCAGGGCCGCGAGAAGCGGGCGGGCCACCAACTCGGTGACGCGCCCCCCGCCGTTGGCGTCCTCTCCGTCGCGGAGTTTCAGCGGCCGGCGGTAGAAGCCCCGGACCAGCTGGATTCCGTCCTCGGTGAGTAACGGCCCGACCAGTCGGGGCACGAACATCGGGTCGGGATCGATCAGGTCGGAGTCGATGAAGACCACGATGTCGCCGGTCGTGGCGGCCAGCGAGCGCCACAGCGCCTCGCCCTTGCCAGGTTGCGGCGGGATCTCCGGCAGTGCCTCCTCCCGGTGCACCACCCGCGCCCCGGCGGCCACGGCACGCGCTTCGGTGTCATCGGTGGACCCGGAATCCAGCACGATCAGTTCGTCGACCAGACCGCCGACCATCGGTCTGATGGTGTCGATCACCGCGGCGACGGTCGGGCCTTCGTTGAGCGCCGGCAGCACCACCGACACGGTGCGCCCGCGTTTCGCCGCCGCCAACGCGGCAACCGTCCAGGGCGGGCGCTGCCAGGTGTGGTCGGCCAGCCAGTCCTCGGCGGTGCGAGCTGGTGCGCCGGCCAGCATCCGATCGCTCAGTTCACTCATGCCAGACCCCGAACCGTCCGAGCCGGCGGCCGGTCGCCCTTGATCGACGCGACCATCTCCAGCACCCGGCGGGTGGGCCCAACCTCGTGGACACGGAACATCCGGGCCCCGTCGGCGGCTGCCAGTGCGGTCGCGGCCAGGGTGCCTTCCAGGCGCTCGGTCAGTTCCACACCGAGAGTCTCCCCGACGAAGTCCTTGTTGCTCAGCGCCATCAGGACCGGCCACCCGGTGTCGACGAGATCGCGCACCTGGCGCAGCAGCGCGAGGCCGTGGAAGGTGTTCTTCCCGAAGTCGTGGGTGGGGTCGATCAGAATTCCGTCGCGGCGGACCCCGACCGACACCGCATGCTCGGCCGCAGCGGTGACTTCGGCGATGACGTCGTCGACCACTCCTGTGACGGTGGTGCCGTAGTTCACCCGGAAGGGACGCGTCCGGGGCGCCGCGCCGCCAGTGTGCGAACACACCAGTCCGGCGCCGAACTCCGCCGCCACCTCCGGCAGCGCGGGATCGTGGCCGGCCCAGGTGTCGTTGATGACGTCGGCCCCGGCCGCGCAGGCCCGGGCGGCCACCGACACGCGCCAGGTGTCGACGCTGATGCACTGCTCGGGGTAGGCGGCGCGGACCCACTCGATGAAGGGCACCACCCGGCGCATCTCCTCGTCGTCGCCGACGACGGTTCCGGGGCCGGCTTTGACGCCGCCGATGTCGATCACGTCGGCTCCCTCGGCGACGACGCGGTGCACCGCCTCCATGGCGGCGTCGTCGGTGAAGGTCGCGCCCCGGTCGTAGAACGAGTCGGGGGTGCGGTTGACGATCGCCATGATCAGCGCGCGGTCGCCAGCCACCGGCCGTCCGCAGAACGTCGCGCTCATCCAACAGAGGGTAGTTGGCCGTCCCTCAACCCTTCGGCCTGCGACCGGATGCCACCTCGGCCGGGTAGCCGTCGTAGAACGGAATGTAGCCGTCCTCACGGCCGGCCAGCACGTACAGCGGGTCGGCGACCGCCGCGCCGAAAGCCTCGTTGCGCAGTTCCACCTTGCGGCTCTTGAACGTCGAGGTGGTCTCCAGCGAGTCGACCAGCCGGATGAACAGCGGAACCGAATAGCTCGGCAGGGCCTCGTAGAGGCGCCCGGCGAGCGCCACCCCGTCGAACGTCGCACCCTCGCGCAGCTTGACCGCGGCCATCCCGGCCCGCCCTCCGGTGTCAGGCACCTCTACGCCGAACACCGTGCACTCCTCGACGCCGGGGTCGGCGGCCAGCGGCGCCTCCACGTCGGTGGTGGCCACGTTCTCTCCCTTCCACCGGAAGGTATCGCCGAGGCGGTCGGCGAACGCGGCGTGGAACATGCCCTGCGGGCTCATCACATCGCCGGTGTTGAACCAGACGTCGCCGTCCTTGAATGCGTTGCGCACCAGCTTCTTTTCGCTGGCCGCCTTGTCGGTGTAGCCGTCGAACGGCGAAAGCCGGGTGACCGGGCTGAGCAGCAGACCCGGCTTGCCGGATGGCACTCGACGCACCCGGCCCCGCTCGTCGCGCACCGGGTTGCCGGTCTCGGGGTCGTACTCCACATAGGCCAGCGGCAGCGGGTTGATCCCGGTGGAACCCGGGATGTTGAAGATGTTGATGAACGCGGTATTGCCCTCGCTCGCGGCATAGAACTCCACCACCCGCTTGATACCGAAACGTTCGGTGAACTCCTCCCAGATGTCGGGACGCAGACCGTTGCCGACGATCACCCGGACCTTGTGCGCCCGGTCGGTGGGCTTGGGCGGTTGGTTGAGCAGGTACCGGCACACCTCGCCGATGTAGATGAACGCGGTGGCGTCCATCGCGATTACCTCGTCCCAGAACCGCGACACCGAGAAGGTCTTGCCCAGCGCCAGCGTCGCGCCGGCGCCGATCACCGAGGACAGCGCCACGGTCAGTGCATTGTTGTGATAGAGCGGCAGGGCGCAGTAGAGGGTGTCGCTGCCACGCAGCCGCAGGCCCAGTCCGCTGAACCCGGCCAGTGCCCGCAGCCAGCGCTGATGAGTCATCACACTGGCCTTGGGATGCCCGGTGGTTCCGGAGGTGAAGATGTAGAACGCCGCGTCCTTGGCCTGGACCTCGGATGCCGACCGCGGATTTCCGACGGGCTTGCCCTCGGCCAGCACCGCGAGGTTCTCCATCGACATCAGATCGGACGCCTCGGCGCCGCTGTCGCCAGCCGATGTCGCCGCCGAAACAGCTGCGACGATCGGCTCGATCAGATCGGCCTCGGACACCACGATCTTGGCGTCGAGCAGTCCGATGCTGTGCGCCAGCAGTTCCGAGCGCTGGTTGTAATTCAGCATCCCGGCGACCGCCCCACATTTGGCGGCGGCCAGCATCATCAGCACGGCATCCGGTGAATTGCGCAGCATTAGACCAACCACCTGACGGCGACCGACACCGCGGTCGGCCAGGACGGCCGCGTAGCGGTTGGCGGTCTCGTTGGCCTGCCGGTAGGTGATCTTCTCGTCGCCGAACCGGATGAACACCCGGTCGGGGTGACGGGCCGCGCTGTCCTGAAAGACCTTGGCAATCGACACTCGTGATGTCGGCCGCACCAGCATCCCGGTCAGCGTGCTGCGCAGAATGATCGGGGCGTCCATCGCCACCGCGGGCAGCCGGATAGCCAGGTCGAACAGCCCGACCGACTTCTTCGCGGGCCTACCAGTCGTCATCGGACCTCCATCACCGGTGCGCACAGGTTCAGCGCGGTATCAATGTCGCCGGCGACGGCCAGACGATCCAGGGCGGACTGGCTGACGTAGCCGGTCAGCACCAGGGAGTCCAGCCAGCGCCGAAGGCCGTCGTAGTGGCCGTGCGGATCCAGCAGGACCAGTGGCTTGTCATGCATTCCGAGATACCCGGCCGTCCAGCTCTCGAAAAGCTCTTCCAGGGTGCCGATCCCGCCCGGCAGTGTCAGGAAGGCATCGCTGCGGTCCTCCATCACCTGCTTGCGCTGGCGCATGGTGTCGGTGATGACCAACTCGTCGGCGTCGGTGTCGGCCAGTTCGCGGTGGACCAGCGCCTTGGGGATCACCCCGATGGTGCGCCCGCCGCGGGAGCGCGCCCCAGCGGCCACCGCACCCATCGCCGAGACGTTGCCGCCACCGGAGACCAGGGTCCAACCCCGTCCGGCGATCGCCTCACCGACGCCGCGGGCCAGTTCCAACAGTTCGGGGTGGCGCGGACTGGCGGCGCAGTACACGCAGATCGCCCACGGAAATCCGGATTCTGGTTGCTGCACGACCGAAACCTAATCCACCCCGGTCGGTCGCCCAATAGAGTCCTGTCCTATGCCAGTCATCAAGCAGTGGCCCCTGGTTGCCCGACCCGCCCTCGACGGCGTGGTCGAGATTCTTTCCTCGGATCGCTCGGGCGGCGTCGCGCTGCTCGGGGATGAGGGCGTGGGTAAGTCCACGCTCGCGGCACAGGCCGCTGAGCGACTGGGCCTGGGCGAGCCGGTGTGGGTCATCGGCACGCTGGCTCAATCCGCGGTGCCGTTCGGCGCCTTCGGCCCGCTACTGCCGGACATCCAAGAGGCCGGCAAGCCCGCCGCCATGCTGTCGGCTGCAGCCGAAAGCATACTGGCGCAAGCGAATTCAGCGCCGATCATCGTCGACAACGCACGCCTGCTCGACCCGCTCTCGGCAAGCCTGGTTTACCGCCTGGCCAAGGAGGAGAAGGCCCGGCCGGCTGGAAGCCCGGTGATCGTCACGGTTCGGTCGGTGCTGCGGGTGCCGCACGTGGTCAGCGCGCTGTGGGAAGACGGCCTGCTCGACCGGGTCGACGTCCGGCCGATGGACGCGACGGAAACCGCCGCGCTGGTGGCAGCGGCGGGTGGCACGGACCCCGATGCGCTCTACAAGCGCACCGGCGGGAATCCCCTGCACCTGCGGATGCTGCTGAGCACCGGCATCACCGATGAGAGCCTGCCAGGCGCGATCGACAAGTACCTCCATGATCTGCACGCTCCGGTCCGCACCGCGTTGGATTACCTGTGCGTCTTCGAGCCGTTGTCACGTGCGGATCTGGCGGCGCTCGCCGGCGAAGATGCCGTCGCCGAAGGCATCGAGTGCGGCGCCATCGAGCAATACGCCGGCCAGCTCTACGCCGGGCACGCGCTGTACCTGGAACGGCTGGCTGCGATGCTGCAGAAGCCCGACGTGCAGCGGCTGCGCTCGGCCGTCGCCGCCCGGCTGACCGGCCGGCCCACCCACACTCCCGCCGACCGGCTGGGCCTCACCGTCCTGGCCCTGCAGGCCGACGCCCCGGTCGACAGCGACGCAGTGGTCGCTGCCGCCGAGGAGGCCCTGCACCTGGGCGATCACGGCCTGGCCGAGCGCCTGGCCCGCGGCGCGCTGGACCGCGGCGAGCACTTCAACGCGCGGCTGGCGTTGAGCACCGCGCTGGGCTGGCAGGGCCGCGGCCGGGAGGCCGAATCAGTGCTCGCCGGCCTCGATATCGGGCAGATGTCGGAGGAACAGCTGATGGCCTGGGCGGTGCCCCGGGCAGCCAACCAGTTCTGGATGCTCTCCGAACCCGAGCGGGCGGCGATCTTCCTGCAGAACATCCGTGGCCGGGTCAACGCAGCGTCCGCGCGCTGCACGCTCGACGCGCTGTCGGCGACGTTCGCGATGAACGCGGGCAACATTCACCGCGCCTTGGAAGTGGCCGGCGAGGCGCTCTCGAACTCCGACGCCCCGGACATGGCAGTGGCCTGGGCGGCCAGCTCGACGGCCCTGTGTTCGGCGCGGACCGGGGACTTCGCCGCCGTCGGGCCGGCCGTGGGACGGGTCCTCGGTTCGGATTATCCCGGGCTGCTGCGGTTCACCGTCGGCCTGGCCGAGACGACCACGCTGTTGTTCGAGGGCAAGACCGACGAGGCCCTCGATGCGTCGCGGAAATTCACCGATTTCGCCGAATCGGTACAGCCCGGTCGCGCGATCGGCGACGTGCTGACGGCCCAGGTCCTGCTGGCGCGCGGCGAGACGGCCGCCGCCGTGGAGTTGCTGAAGCCGGCAGCCGCCATCCTGGCGCGCACCGGATACTCCTGGGGACCGCTGGCACTGATGTACCTGACGACGGCGCAGGGGTATCAGGGCGAGGTGGCCGAGTCCGGCAAGACTCTGGCCAGGGCGATGTCGTTGCACGGCACCAAGTCGGCGATGTTCGCTCCCGAGTTGGGCGTCGCGCGGGCCTGGCGGCTGGCGACCATCGGGGATCGGCATGCAGCGATCACCTCGGCCCGCGACGCGGCCCGTACCGCCAAGCGCACTGGGCAACTCGCGGTGGCGGTGTGGGCCTGGCACGAGGCCGCCCGCCTGGGCGACCGCCGGGCCGCTGACGCGCTGGCTCCGATCGCCCAATCGGTGCCGTGCGTCTACACCGACCTGGCATTGGCCCACGCCCGCGCGCTAGCGGACGGGGACGCCACCGCGTTGCGCGGGGCTGCGGAAAACCTGGCCGCCGCGGGGTTCCACGGCGCCGCCGCCGACGCGTCGCGCCAAGCCGACGAGTTGGCCGCAGCATCGGCCGTTTCGCATTAAGCGCTGAGTCACCCGCCGAGGTACCGGCGCAAGGTCGCGGTCACCGCGCCGATCTGAGCGATCGAGACCCATTCGTCGCGCCGGTGCGCGAGGTTGGGATCCCCGGGTCCGTAGTTCACCGCCGGGATGCCCAGGGCGGCGAAGCGGGCCACGTCGGTCCAGCCGAACTTGGCCCGCACCCGGCCGTCGGCGGCAGCCACCAGTTCCGCGGCGGCCGGGTGGTGCAGGCCCGGCAGGGCGCCGGGGGCTGCGTCGGTCATCTCGATCCCGACGTCGAGTCCGTCGAACGCCTCCCGGACATGGGCCAGGGCCTGCTCCACGGTGCGATCCGGGGCAAACCGGAAGTTGACCGTCACCGAAGCAGCGTCGGGGATCACGTTGCCCGCCACTCCCCCGTCGACCCCGACGGCGGACAGACCCTCCCGGTACGTGCATCCGTCGATCTCGACGATCCGGCCCTCATAACCGGACAACCGCTCCAGGACGCTGCTGAGCTTGTGAATCGCGTTGTCTCCCAACCACGATCGCGCCGCATGAGCCCGGGTTCCGGCGGCCGAGACCACCGCGCGCATGGTGCCCTGACAACCCGCCTCGATGTAGCCGCCCGACGGCTCACCAAGGATCGCCACGTCGGCGCGCAGCCATTCGGGCAGGTCGCGTTCGATGCGGCCCAGGCCGTTGGCGCTCGCCTCGATCTCCTCGCAGTCGTAGAAGATCAGTGTCACGTCGCGGGCGGGGTCGGACACCGTGGCGGCCAGATGCAGGAACACCGCGTCGCCGGACTTCATGTCCGAGGCGCCGCAGCCGAAGATGTGGTCGGCGTCGCGGCGGGACGGGACGTTGTCGGCGATCGGAACGGTGTCGAGGTGGCCGGCCAGAATCACCCGCGACGACCGGCCCAGGTTCGTCCGGGCGAGCACGGCGTCGCCGTTGCGGATCACCTCATAGCCGGTCTGCTCCCGCAGCGCGGCCTCCACCTCGTCGGCGATCCGGCGTTCCTCTCGCGACACGCTCGGGATGTCGATCAGAGCGGCGGTCAGATCACTCGGGTCGGCGCGAAGGTCCAGCACAACTGACCAGGCTAGCGGGCCGCGGGCATCGACTACGGTGTGCACCGTGACTTCTGCTGCGGGTTTCGGATTGGCAACCGTCGCCAAGGACGGCACCGTACTCGACGCCTGGTTCCCGGATCCGGATCTGGGCGCCTATAGCCCCGCGGGCACCACCGTGCTGTCGGCCGACGACATCGCCGGTGAACTCGGCGCGCTGGCCGGCCCGGACCCCGAACGCGGCGTCGACGTGGTCGCGATTCGCACCGTTGTCGCCGACTTGGCCGACAAGCCGCTGGACGCCTACGACGCGTACTTGCGCTTGCACCTGATCTCGCACCGGCTGGTCGAGCCGCATGGGCTCAATCTGGACGGGCTGTTCGGCATCCTGACCAACGTGGTGTGGACCAACTACGGCCCGTGCCCCGTCGAGGGGTTCGAGGACGCCCGGTTGCGGTTGCGCCGCCGCGGGCCGGTGACCGTCTACGGGGTCGACAAGTTCCCGAGGATGGTCGACTACGTGGTCCCCACCGGAGTGCGCATCGCCGACGCCGACCGGGTCCGGCTCGGTGCGCACCTGGCGACGGGCACCACCGTCATGCACGAGGGGTTCGTCAACTTCAACGCGGGCACGCTCGGCGCGTCGATGGTGGAGGGCCGCATTTCCGCGGGCGTAGTGGTCGACGACGGCTCGGACATCGGCGGCGGTGCGTCGATCATGGGCACGCTGTCCGGCGGCGGCACCGAGGTGATCTCGGTGGGCAAGCGCTGCCTGCTCGGCGCCAACGCCGGCCTGGGCATCTCGCTGGGCGACGACTGCGTCGTCGAGGCCGGGCTGTACATCACCGCCGGCACCAAGGTCACCTTGTCCGATGGCGCAACAGTGAAGGCGCGGGAACTGTCCGGCGCGAATAACCTTCTGTTCCGCCGCAATTCAGTCACCGGCGCGGTGGAAGTGGTGCGCCGGGACGGCACGGGCATCACGCTCAACACCGCGTTGCACGCGAATTAGACACCCGCGTTGCACGCGAACTGACGCGCGGCCTATCCGGCCGCCAGGACGCAGAACTCGTTGCCCTCGGGATCGGCCAGCACCACCCAGGTCTGCTCACCCTGACCGATGTCGGCAGGGCGGGCGCCCAGTGCGATGAGACGGTCCACCTCGGCCTGCTGATCGTCGGGGGTGAAGTCGAAGTGGATGCGGTTCTTCACCGACTTGTCCTCGGGCACCGGCAGAAACAACCAGTCCGGGCACTGGCCGGCGGGCGGGCACACCAGCCACTCGCCGTCGTCGTCGGCCGGTTTCAGTGCCCACCCGAGGGCCTGTGACCACCACCGCGCCAGCGCGGCGGTGTCATGGGCGTCCACGCAGATCTCGGTGAACCGCAGACTCATCGCATGAGCTCCTTCTTGACCACCTTGCCCATGGCGTTGCGTGGCAGCGACTCGACCAGCCGGACTTCCCGCGGCCGCTTGTGCACCGAAAGTTGTTGCGCCACATAATCGATCAGCTCATGAGACTCGGCGTCGCCGACGACGAACGCGACGATCCGCTGGCCGAGATCGTCGTCGGGCAGCCCGACCACGGCCACCTCCGCGACCCCGGGATGACCCAGCAGGGCGGTTTCAATCTCACCCGCACCGACCCGGTAACCGCCGGACTTGATGAGGTCCACCGACTCGCGGCCGACGATGCGGTGCATCCCGTCAGGGCCGATGACGGCGGCGTCGCCGGTGCGGTACCACCCGCCCGGAGCGAAGGCCTCAGCGGTGGCGTCCGGACGGTGGAGATAGCCGTCGAACACGGTCGGCGTGTTCACCTGCAGGCTGCCGATGGTCTCGCCGTCGTGAGGCACGGGTGAGCCGTCCTCGCCGATGAGTCTGGTCTGCATGCCCGTCAGCGGCAGGCCCACCGAACCCGGCCGGCGCTCGCCGTCGGCGCGAGTGCTGACCGTGATGAGTGTCTCGGTGCAGCCATAGCGCTCCACCGGGGCGTGCCCGGTGAGTTCGGCGAGCCCGGTGAACACCGGCACCGGAAGCGCCGCGCTGCCCGAGACCAGCAGCCGGGCCGGTGCCAGCGCGCGCGCCGCGGCCTGGTCGGCGACCACCCGCGACCACACCGTGGGCACCCCGAAGTACAGCGTGCCGCCCGCCTGGGCATAGGCCTGCGGCGTCGGCTTGCCGGTGTGGATGAAGCGGTTGCCCACCCGCAGCGAACCCAGCAGGCCCAGAACCAGGCCGTGCACGTGGAACAGCGGCAGGCCGTGCACCAGCGTGTCGTCGGGCGTCCACTGCCAGGCCTGCGCCAGCGCGTCGATGTCGGACGCGATGGCCCCGCGGCTGATCACCGCACCCTTGGGCGCCCCGGTGGTCCCGGAGGTGTAGATCACCATTGCCGTGCTGCGCGGATCCGGTTCTGGGTAGCGGTGCCAAGACCGGGCATGCAGTCGCACCGGCACGCGCGGAAGTCCGGCCGGGTCGGCGGGCACGTCGCCCAACCACGCCTGGGCGGCGGAGTCGGCGAGGATGTGTGCCTGTTCGCCGACACCGACGTCGGCCGGCACCGGGACGAACGGGACACCCGCGATGAGGCAACCGGTGATCGCGAGCACGGTCGCCGGCGACGGCGTGGCCAGGACCGCGACGCGCCCGGCCCCCCCGACCCGCTCGGCGACGGAGGTGGCTGCTCCGACCAGATCGCTGCGCGACAGCGTGACTCCGTCGATGGTGACCGCGTCACTGAGATCGGCACCGCCGGCCACCGCGGCGGGGTTCAGCGAGCTCAGCAGCATCCCGGCAGGCTACCGGAGTCTCGGCCGGCGCAGATGTGACGAATGGGGTTTGGTCGCGACTACCCTGGCCGGTGCAATGAAGTCCGGTCGCTGCCGAATCACGCCACTGCTGGGTGCAGCGGCGTTCCTCGCGTCGCTCGTCGTGAGCCCGCCCGCGCAGGCCGCGCCCACGCCGTGGAACGGGCGCTATCAGATGCTGACGTACGCCTCCCAGAAGGCCGGTACCAGTCCGGCGGGCCGGCAGACGGAGAACGATTTCGGCGCGAAGTTCACCGTCTCCACCTCCTGCACGGTGACGACCTGTGTCGCGCTCACTCAAAGGCATGTGGCACACCGACATCGCCGAGGGCGCCTGCCGCGGCAGCGTCGTGATGCCGGTCGCCGCCATTCCGACCTGACGCACCGACCAGTCCGGCACACGATCGAGCGACGGGCCTGTTACGGTTTCCCGCGGAACCGGGAAAAAATTTCTTTCCAATCCGGTAACAATGTGATTTCTGTTACCGATGAGAAAGCTGTCACGTCTCACCTCCGCGATAGGAGCCGCCATGAAGGTTGTCAATAGAGTTCTGGTGGCGCTGGTCACCGCATTGCTGGGCCTGTTCGTGGCCCTGCCCGGGACGGCGCAGGCCGGGATGGACGACCAGATGAGTCTGGTTGACGGCGGTGGCCGCACGATGACCATCCAGCAGTGGGACACCTTCCTCGACGGGGTGTATCCGCTGGACCGCAACCGGCTGACCCGTGAGTGGTTCCACTCCGGCAAGGCCAAGTACAACGTGGCCGGCCCGGGTGCGGAC